>NZ_JAHEBP010000087.1 GCF_024642165.1 Demequina sp. | reverse complement strand
GGGGACCGGTGGATGCTGTGCTCCGACGGCCTCTCGGGCGTGGTGAGCAAGGACACGATGCGCAAGACGATGCTCGAGGTCGAGGACCCGGCGGACTGCGCCGACGCCCTGGTGGGCCTCGCGCTCGCCGCGGGCGCCCCGGACAACGTGACGTGCATCATCGGCGACATCGTGGACATCGACGCCTCGCCCGACGGCGTGGGCCCGCCCACCTCCTCGCAGGTGGTGGGCTCGGCGGCCCGCGAGCGCCGCAAGCCCTCCGCCGGGGGCGACTCGCCCGCCGGGAAGGCCGCCCGCCTCGCGGCGCGCGACGAGCCGGAGGACGACGAGGAGCCGCACCGAGACGGCTGGGCGAGGCTCCGCCCGTGGGTGCTGCCCTTCCTGGCGCTGCTGGTGCTCGTGGGCCTCACCTGGGGTGGCTACTGGTGGTCCCAGCAGCAGTACTTCGTGGGCGAGTCCGACGGCTTCGTGGCGATCTACCGCGGCGTCCCGGACCGCCTGGGCAACCTGACGCTGTCCCACCTGGTGGAGCAGACCGGGATCCCCGTCGACGAGCTCGCGCCCTACCAGCGCGAGCGGGTGGACGATGCGATTCGCGTCGACAGCCTGGATAAGGCCTCCGCCGTGGTCGAGTCGCTGGGGCAGGGCAGCTAGTGGCGACGGTCGCCGACGTCACCGTCCGCACCGGACGACGCGCGGAGCTGGGCCTGCTCGGCATCGCCGTGCTGATCGCGGTGCTGGCGCGGGGCCTGGTGGACTACCACGCGGACTACCTCGAACTGGTGCCCCTGGCGATCTACGCGGGCGTGTGGGTCGCCGTGGCGCTGGGCGTGCATCTGGCGGTGCGTCGCTGGGCCGCGTTCGCGGACCCGGTGCTGCTCCCCGCCGTGCTGGCTCTCAACGGCATCGGCCTCGCGATGATCCGTCGGGTCGACTTCGCGTACGCGGCGCGCGGCCGCGACACGGACTTCGGCCAGGTTCAGATGATCTGGACGCTGCTGGGGATCACGCTCTGCGTGCTCGTGCTGGTGCTGCTGCGCGACTACCGCCTGCTGCGGCGCTTCACCTACACCGCCGGCGTGCTGGGCCTGATCGGCCTGCTGCTGCCGCTGATGCCGGTGATCGGCACGCAGATCAACGGCGCGCGCATCTGGATCAGCGTGTTCGGCAAGTCGCTGCAGCCTGGCGAGTTCGCCAAGATCGCCCTCGTTATCTTCTTCGCGGGATACCTGGTCTCCAACCGCGACACCCTCGCGCTCGCGGGACCCAAGATCCTCGGGATGCGTTTCCCGCGGCCCCGCGACATGGGCCCGCTCGCCCTGGTCTGGGTGGCCGCCATGCTGGTGCAGATCTACGAGCGGGACCTGGGAACGTCGCTGCTGCTGTTCGGCATCTTCGTGGCGATGCTCTATGTCGCCACCGAGCGCCTCAGCTGGGTGATCGTGGGCTTCGTCATGTTCCTGGGCGGAGCCGTGCTTGCCGGCACGCTGTTCAGCCACGTGGGCGCGCGCTACACCGCCTGGCTCCACGCCCTCGACCCCGAGGTCTACCGCTCGGGAGCCAGCGAGCAGCTGGTGCGCGGACTGTTCGGGATGGCCTCGGGCGGGCTGTTCGGGACCGGCCTGGGGGAGGGGCGGCCCGACCTGGTGCCCTACGCGGAATCGGACTTCATCGTCAGCTCGCTGGGCGAGGAGCTGGGGCTCACCGGCCTCATGGCCATCCTCACCCTCTACCTGATCATCGTGCACCGTGCCCTGCGCACGGCCATCGGGATCCGGCACGGCTTCGGCAAGCTGCTCGCGGCCGGACTCGGCTTTGCGATCGCGCTGCAGGTGTTCATCGTGGTGGGAGGCGTCACCCGGGTGATCCCGCTGACCGGCCTGACCACGCCCTTCCTGGCGTACGGCGGCTCCTCGATGCTCGCGAACTGGGTGGTGATCGGCCTGCTGCTGCGGATCTCCGATCAGGCCAGACGCCCCGACGAGGTGGCGTAGATGAACGAGCCGGTACGGCGGCTGTCCGTTCTCATCCTGGTGCTGTTCCTGGCCCTCATGGTCGCGGCCTCTTACATCCAGGTGATCGCCGCGGGCGACCTCAACGCCGATTCCCGCAACGTGCGCACGCTCTACCGCGAGTACGGGACGTTCCGGGGACCCATCGTGGTGGGCGGGGAGTCAGTGGTGTGGTCGCAGCCCGTCGACGATCCCTTCAACTACCAGCGCAGTTATTCGGACGGGCCGCTGTATGCGGCCGCGAGCGGCTACTACTCGATCGTGTTCGGCAGCACCGCCATCGAGAGCACCGAGAACGCGCTGCTCGCCGGCACCGCGGACGAGCTGTTCTGGACCCGGCTGGGCAACCTGGTCTCGGGCGAGACCCAGCGCGGGGCGAGCGTGGAGCTCACGCTGAGCGCCGAGGTGCAGCGGGCCGCGTCCGAGTCGCTCGGGGACAACACCGGCGCGGTGGTGGCGCTCGACCCGCGCACCGGCGAGGTGCTGGCCATGGTGACCAGCCCCACGTTCGACCCGGCGGCGCTCGCCGGGCACAGCACGTCCGAGGTGAACGCGAACTATCAGGAGCTGCTGGCCCAGGAGGACGGGCCGCTCGTGAACCGCGCCATCGCGGGCGACACGTACCCCCCGGGGTCGACGTTCAAGCTGGTGGTCGCCGCCGCGGCACTCGAGTCCGGCTACTCGGCGGATTCCGAGCTCTACGCCCCGGACGAGCTGCCGCTGCCGCAAACCACCATCACCATGCAGAACTACGGCGGCGCATCGTGCTCGCCCACGGAGAAGCAGACTCTCGCGGACGCCCTCCGCATCAGCTGCAACACGGCATTCGCCAACCTGGGGATGACGCTGGGCTGGAGCGTCATCGAGCGCAAGGCAGAAGACTTCGGATGGGGTGACCAGCTGTCCATCCCGCTCGCCGTGACCCCGTCCCGGCTGCCCGTCAACCCGGACAAGGCGCAGACGGCGATGGCGTCGATCGGGCAGTACGACGACAGGGCGACGCCGCTGCAGATGGCGATGATCGCGGCGGGCATCGCGAACGACGGCGTCCTCATGACCCCCTACCTGGTGGACAACGTGCGCGACTCGGCCCTGCGCATCGTCGACCAGCACGAGCCCGAGCAGCTGTCGACGCCCATGGATCCGGCGGACGCCAACACCCTCACCGACATGATGGTGGGCGTGGTCGACAACGGATCGGGCAGGCTCGCACAGATCCCCGGCATCTCCGTCGCCGGCAAGACCGGCACGGCGGAGACGGGCGCCGACGAGAACCCGCACGCGTGGTTCGTGGGCTTCGCCCCCGCCGACAACCCCGTGGTGGCGGTCGCCGTGCTGCTCGAGAACGGCGGCAACGCGCAGGGCGAGATCACCGGGGGGCGGCTCGCCGCACCCATCGCGAGGATCGTCATGGAGGCCGCCATCGCCGCCGAGGGGAGCCGCTGACATGTCGATCCACGCGGGCACCACCCTGGGCGGGCGCTACGTGCTGCGGTCCCTGCTCGCGGTGGGCGGCATGGGCGAGGTCTGGCGCGGCATGGACGCCGAGCTCGACCGCGAGGTGGCGATCAAGCTCCTCAAGGACGGCGCCATGGAGAACGAGACGTACCTCAAGCGCTTCCGCAACGAGGCCAAGAACGCGGCGGGGCTCATCCACACCAACATCGCGCAGGTCTACGACTTCGGCGATCACGCCGGCACGCCGTACCTCATCATGGAGCTGGTCGAGGGCGAGCCGATGTCGACCATCCTCGAGCGCGAGCGCACCCTGAACGAGGCCCGCCTCGTGAAGATCATGAGGCACACGTGCCGCGGCCTCGCCGTGGCGCACGACGCCGGCGTGATGCACCGCGACGTCAAGCCCGGCAACCTGCTGGTGCAGGAGCGCGACCACGTCAAGATCACCGACTTCGGCGTGAGCCGGGGCACCGATCAGACCACGCTCACGGCCACCGGGATGGTGATGGGCACCGCGCAGTACCTGGCGCCGGAGCTCGCGCTGGGCAAGGCGGCCACGCCCGCCTCCGACCTCTACGCGCTGGGTGTGATCGCCTTCGAGTCGGTGGTGGGCAAGCGCCCCTTCACCGCCGCGAGCGCGGTCGACATCGCGATCGCGCAGGTCAACGATCCGGTGCCGCCGCTGCCCGCCACCACCTCGCCCCAGCTGGCCGCGCTCATCGAACGGCTGCTCGAGAAGAACCCGCGCAAGCGTCCCCGCACCGCCCTTGAACTCGACCGCCTGCTCTCCGAGCTCGAGCTGGTCGACGGCGGCGGGCCACCCACCTCGCCGGCCGAGGCGCCCGCCTCCACCGGCGCATCGTCCCGGCGCTCCATGCCCCCCAGCATCGCCCCGCGAGAGTTCCGCCCCCGCCCCGATATCGAGCGCCGCCGTCCTGGGGTGCGCTAGATGCGACAATGGCCCCCAGCACGACGGACACCGAAGGACACTCCATGAACGACGAACCGAAGATCCTCGCCGGACGGTACGAGGTGGGCGACCTCATCGGCCGCGGCGGTATGGCCGAGGTCCACATCGGCTACGACACGCGTCTGGGCCGCACGGTGGCCATCAAGATCCTGCGTGCCGACCTCGCGCGTGACCCGTCGTTCCAGACGCGCTTCCGGCGGGAGGCCCAGGCGGCCGCCGGCCTCAACCACCCCAGCATCGTCGCCGTGTACGACACCGGCGAGGACACCATCGTCAACGCCACAGGGTCCCGCCAGGCCGTCCCGTTCATCGTGATGGAGTACGTCGAGGGGCACACCGTCAGGGAGATCCTCAAGGGCGACGTCGCCGCCCCCATCGACGAGGCCGTCGAGATCACGGCGGGCGTGCTCGCGGCGCTCGACTACTCGCACCACGCGGGGCTGGTCCACCGCGACATCAAGCCCGCCAACATCATGCTCACCCCCACGGGCGCCGTGAAGGTGATGGACTTCGGCATCGCCCGCGCGCTGGCCGATGCGGGCCAGACCATGACGCAGACGCAGGCCGTGGTGGGAACCGCGCAGTACCTGTCGCCCGAGCAGGCGCGCGGCGAGAACGTTGACGCGCGCTCGGACCTGTACTCGACGGGCTGCGTACTGTTCGAGCTGCTCACCGGTCGCCCCCCGTTCGTGGGCGACTCGCCGGTGTCCGTGGCCTACCAGCACGTGCGCGAGCCCGCCCCGCTGCCCTCCCAGTTCGCCTCGGACGTGCCGGAGGAGTTGGACAAGGTGGTGCTGCGCGCGCTGTCGAAGAACCGTGACGAGCGGTACTCGAGCGCGCAGGAGTTCCTTGCGGACCTCCGCGCCGTCATCAGTGGCGAGGAGATCGCCCCCACCACGGGTTCGATAGCGCTCGGCTCCGCCGCGTTCGGCGCGGGCGTCGCGGGCGTCGCGGCCGCCGCCGCCATGGCCGGCGAGGACGGTGCGCCGGTGACCGGCGCCACCGAGATCATGCCCGGCCAGGCCATCACGGGCGAGACGGCCGTGATGGCCGGCGGGCCGTGGGCCACCGTGGGCCAGCCGCCCTCGGTGACCCCGGCGGGAGCGCCGATGAGCGGCGCGGTCGCCACGCAGGAGGTTCAGGAGGACGCGGCCGCCGTGAGGCGTCGTCGCATCATCCAGTGGTCGATCCTGGGCGCGGCGCTCGTCGCCGCCATCCTGCTCATCATCGCCCTGTTCATGATGACCCGGTCGGGACCCTCCACGGAGCCGAGCCCGACCGCCGGGACCATCGAGATCACCGACCTCGAGGGGATGACCCAGGCGGAGGCGGAGGCGGAGCTCGAAGCGCTCGGCCTCACGGGAACCTTTGAGACCGAGCCGTCCGACACCGTGGAGATCGACCTGGTCACGCGCACCGACCCGCCCGCGGGACGGTTCGCCTCCGAGGGCGACACGATCACCGTGTACCTCTCCGCGGGACCCGATGTGGTGACCGTGCCCGACGTGCGCGGTGACACCGAGGAGGCGGCACGCACGGCGATGGAGGACCTGGGCCTGCGCGTCATCGCCACCGACACGGTGGACGATCCGGGCCTGGATGAGGGCCGCGTCGCCAGCAGCGAGCCGGCCGCCGGCGAGGAGGTCGCCGCCGACTCGACCATCAAGCTGCTGATCTCGTCGGGCAAGGTCGAGCTCCCGAGCCTGTCCGGCCAGTCCGAGGCGGACGCCCGTCAGGCGCTGGCGGACCTTGGCCTGATCCCCTCGGTGACCTACCGGGAGACCACCGGCACCGCCGCGGGCAACGTCGTCTCCCAGAGCCCGAGCGCGGGACGCGTCGACCGCGGCTCCAGCGTCGAACTGGTGGTCGCCGAGGCGCCCTCCACGGTGGCCGTGCCGGACGTGATCGGCAAGTCCCAAGGCGCCGCGACCAACGACATCTCCGGGGCCAACCTGTCCGTCGGCAACGTGTCGACCGATACCTCGGCCGCGGACAAGAACAAGGCCGGAACGGTGAAGTCGACCAACCCGCGCGGCGGAACCCAGGTGACCCCGGGAACCATCGTCGACATGGTGCTGTGGTGCGACGTCCGCGCGGTGCTGGTCACCCCGGACCCGAACAACCCGAACGACACGACCACCACGTACGAATGTCGCTAGTCACGTTTCGGACAATCGGCGCTTCCTGGGGAATACCCCGGGGGGCGCCGATGTCTATGCTGGCATGGTGACGCCGATGGTGACGGTCGACGGAGTGCGCGAGTTTGTCGCGTCCAACCTGGACGCCGTCCAGGCGACGCTGGATGAGCACGTGACACAGGCCATGGGCGAACTCCCCGCCGCCGGCTCCGACTACAGGAACCTGTGGGACTCCCTGGGTGAGCAGTACCTGGGCGGCAAGAACCTGCGCCCGTCGCTCACCCTCGCCGCCTACGCCGGCCTGGGAGGGGACGATGCGGAGGCCGCGGTCCCCGTCGCGGCCGCCATGGAGATGCTCCACACGGCCATGCTGGTCCACGACGACATCCTGGACGGCGACGAGGTTCGCCGCGGCCGGCCCAACGTCGCCGGCACCCGGCGCCACGCGTTGGCGGGGAGCCGGCTCGAGCCCGACCAGGTGGACAGGCACGTGCTCTCCGCAGCCCTGCTCGGCGGTGACCTGGCGCTGGCGTCCTCGTACGATCTGATCTCTCGCGCCAATCTGCCCGCCCATCACCGCATCGCCTGCCTGGACCTGGTCACGCGCGCCATCCGCACCACCATCGCGGGCGAGCTGCTGGACATGTACGGCGACATGGTGGCCCCGGAGGACGCGAACTCGCTTCTCGTCGCGGAGCTCAAGACCGCGACCTACTCGTGCGTGGTGCCGCTGCTGGCCGGCGCGCAGCTCGCCGGCGCCGATCCCACGATGGTGGGCCACCTCGAGAAGCTGGGCGCGTCGCTCGGCCTGAGCTTCCAGCTCGTCGACGACGACCTGGGCGTGTTCGGCGACCCGGAGGTGACCGGCAAGTCGGTGCTGTCCGACCTGCGGGCGGGCAAGCGCACCGAGCTGCTGCGCCTGGGATTCCAACAGGCCGATGAGGAGGGCCGGGACATCCTGGTCGCGGCGGTGGGCAACCCGGACCTCGACGAGGCGGGGGCGCAGCGGGTGAGGGACGTGCTCATCGCATCCGGAGCTCGGCATCGCGCCCTGCGCGTCGCGCGTCAGCACGCGAAGACGGCCCGGCGCATCGCGTACGAGCGGATTCCCGCGCCGCTGTCCGGCTACCTCACGTCGCTCATGGACGAACTCGAGGGTCGGGCGTCGTGAGCGAGGCCCGCAAGCGGGTCCACCTCGACAACGCGACCTCGCTCAGCCTCTACGACGAGACCGCCAGCGCGGCCGCGGCCCAGGTGATCGCTCGCTACTCCACCTCGTTCGGGGTGGGAACGCGCCTGCTGGGGCGCGAGATGCGCACCCACATCGAGGCGGTCTACGCCATGGTGCGCGTGGCCGACGAGATCGTCGACACGTATCGCGGGCCCGACGCCGCGGAGCTCCTCGACGCCTTCGAGGCGGAGCTCCACGCCGCGATGGCGCGCGGGTTCAGCACGGATCTGATCGCCCACGCCTTCGCCCGCACGGCCCGCGCCGTGGGCATCACCCGCGAGATGATCGACCCGTTCTTCGCCTCCATGCGGATGGATCTGACCGAGGCGGTGCACACGGACGAGTCGCTCGCGGTCTACATCTTCGGCTCCGCGGAGGTGGTGGGCGAGATGTGCCTGGCGGTGTTCGTCAACACGGGCAACGGCCCGCGCCCGCTCGATCCCGCCGTTCGGGACGGCGCACGGCGGCTGGGCGCGGCCTACCAGAAGGTCAACTTCCTGCGGGATCTGGCGCTGGACGATGCGGAGCTGGGACGCTCCTACTTCCCGGGAGTGACCGCCGCCACCCTCACCGACGCACGGGTCGCGGAGCTGGTGGCGGACTGCCGGGACGACATCGCGGCGGCCGAGGCCTGCCTGCCCGCGCTGCCGCGGCGGGCCCGCGTGGCGGTGGGCACCACCGTGGACATCTACGCGCGCCTCCTGCGACAGATCGAGCAGACCCCCGCGCGCGACCTGGTGTCACGGCGGATCAGGGTGGCGAATCCGGTCAAGGCGATGCTCGCGGTACGCAACCTGACGCCCGTCACTCGACCCCGGGCCGTCGCGTGAGCGCCGGGGAGGCGCGCGCGCCGCGCACCGGCGCGCCCCGCATCGTGATCATCGGGGGCGGTGTCTCCGGCATCGCCACGGCGGGTCTGCTGGCCCGCGGCGGCGCCGAGGTGGTGCTGCTCGAGCGTCACACCTCGCTCGGCGGCCGTTCGGGCAGGCTCGAGATCTCCGGGCACGTGTTCGATACGGGACCGTCCTGGTATCTCATGCCCGAGGCGTTCGAGCAGTACTTCGCGCTGATGGGACGGGACGTCGAGCAGGAGCTGGACCTCATCGACCTCGACCC
>NZ_JAHEBP010000086.1 GCF_024642165.1 Demequina sp. | reverse complement strand
CGCAGCTGGTAGCGCACCTGCATGGCATGCAGGGGGTCAGGGGTTCGAGTCCCCTCAGCTCCACTTAGTGTTGAGACAGCACTGAAGCAGAGGCCGCCCTTCGGGGCGGCTTCTGTGTTTCCCCGGCACTGCGGGTGCACCCGTTCGCCGGAGCGGGACTCCCGAGCGACCCTCAGCGGACCCTGACGATGTCGTCGGGGCGCCACGTCTGGTCGTAGAAGGCGAGCCCGGTGCCGTACAGGCGCAACGCGACGATGAAGTCGCGGCCCGGAACGGTCTGAATGAAGGCGGCGGGTACCGCCTCCTCAGGCCTCCGCGGGCCGAACCAGATCTCAATCGAGCCGTCGGCGTTCTTGGGAATGTCGTAGTAGCTGTTGGTCGAGGGCAGGAGCTGGTCGGTCTCGGGCATGGTGCCGTCGGTGACGTTGTAGGCCGTCGTGGCCCAGAAGAGCCCGGCGGGCGGCTCGGGTGGAAGACGCAGCTTGTAGGTACCGCTGCCCCGGAGGAACTCGCCGTCGGCATCGTGGTAGGTGAACGGGTACTTCGATCCCGCCCCGGTGCTGTGGATGTTCATTGCGGGCGCGGAGGAATATGCGTACTGGAAGAACCTGGCACGGGTGTTGACATCCAGATAGCTCTGCTGCATCCACTCGGCGGTTCCGCCGGCCCACGCCACCTGCCACCTACGGTCGTCGTAATAGAGGTTGCGTTGGTCGTCGCGGCCCAACTGGGAGGTCGCGAGGATCATCCGCGGCGCATCGGCGAGTGCCCGGTCAAGCTGAACGCGGAGCCACTCTGGCGGGTCGAAGGGCTCGCCCTTGATGATCCCGATCGAGGCGAGCACTCCCCGAAGCTCGGGATCGATGGCTGAGACCGGTTCGTAGTCGACGAACTCTTTGAGCTTGGTCCAGAAGGAGAAGTCGGTCGGGTACATCATGTCGATCCGGCGGCCGCTGGCGTTCGGAAACTCCATCAGCTTCGCGCTCTTCTCCGGCGTCCACAACGGAAAGACCCGAGTGCGCTCAGCGACCGCGACCCCGGCCGCCGGTTCAGGAGCCCCGTCCCCCTGACCCATGAGGGTGCGGAAGAACAGGAACACGTTGTACGTCGACGACGTGAACGTGTAGTACCCGCCCGGGACGTGGCCGTCATAGCCGGGGGGCAGCAGCAGGTAGAGCCCGCCGCGCGCGCGGTCGGGTCCGATGGCCCCGACGTCCGTGATGGTGCGCTGGAAGAAGTCGGTGAACATGCCGATCACGTTGGGTGGCGCATTCACCACCAACGGCCCGGTCTCCTTCAGGTCGAGATAGCTCATCGCGTAGATGACGTCGGCATTCGGGGTGGGGACCCAGGTGCGACTGTCCATCCGGTCCTTCCAGATGGGCAGCACGTGGTAGCCACTGCCGAATTCGGCCTCGGACCCGTCGCGCATCCCGATCACATTCAACGCCGGGAGCATCGTGACGTACGCATGAACCGCTCGCTGGTAGACCAGCTCCGCACGCAACGACTCCGCCTCCTGCTGCGGGAACCAGTTGCCTCCGTTGATCTGCCTCACCAACGGCGAGGAGGTTTCGGGGCTACCCGAACCTCCGTCGTTCACATTCCCCGCCACGACTACCTCCTGGTCGACGCCTACGACTTCCACAGAATGTGAGACTCGCCATCGAAGTGTCTCACTCGGACCTCAGGGGTGCATCACGTGGTGGGCGCGCGTCGGCGCCGAACCGACTCGTGAGTCTCGGTGCTCGTGCACGACGCCGCACGAGCATTGCGCGTCACTCGGTGAGAGCCTCCGGCGGCCCTCGGCGGGTCAGCGGGCGAGGAGCCCGAGGGTCGCGAAGGCCGCTACCAGGCCCTCGCGCTCGGGCGGCGCGGCGACCACATCCGCATGCGCGAGCAGCTCGGGCGACGACCCCTCGATCACGACGGCCGTGCCCGCGAAGGCGAGCATCTCGAGATCATTGGGCCCGTCGCCCGCGGCCACCACGTCCTCGCGGGCCATGCCTAGCCGCGCGAGCATGGCTTCGATGCCCACGGCCTTGTGCGTCTGAGCAAGGAAGATCTCGCCAGCACCCGGGCCCAGCTCGGCCATCGAGCTGGTGAGGACGCTCACCTCGGGTCCGATCTCCGCGGCGATCTCGCCCAATGGCGTCCGCGCGTAGAGGCTCGTGATCTTGCCGAACGCGATGCCGCCCAGGTCCTCGGTGGCCCGCAGCGCGTTGGTCACGTCGTCTCGCCCGAGGTCCTCCCCGCCCGCGTCCGCATCCGGATCCACGTCGGCGCGCGCCTGCGCGGAGCCGAAGTGGCGCATCGCCTCGATGACGGCCCGGCGCGCGTGCGTCGCCTCGGGGGCCTCGAGGAAGAACAGGGCGCCATGGGCATCGAGCACCGTGATCGCGCGCGCAGCGAGCTCGGCAGGGAATCGGGTGTCCAGGAGGACCTCATCGCCCCACGACACGTAGGCGCCGGCGCCGGCCACCACGCCGTCGAATCCCGCCGCGGTCACGTGCGGCGGGAGCAGCGACATCGGGCGGCCCGTGCACAGGAACACGAGGTGTCCGGCCGCCCGGACCCTGCTCACGGCGTCGGCGTGGCCGGCGGGCACTCGGCCCTGATGCGCGTAGGTACCGTCGACGTCGATGAAGACGGCACGGCGCCGCCAATGGCCGGTCGGGGAGGTCACGCCACCACCCTAACGAGGCGGCGTCTCGCGGTAGTGTCGGCAGACGTGAGATATGTGGCGATCGGTGACAGCTTCACCGAGGGCGTGGGCGACCCGCTGCCGGGAGGCGGCGTGCGCGGATGGGCGGACCTGGTGGCGCTCGGGCTCGCGGCCGCATCGGACGGTCCCGTCCACTACGCGAACCTCGCCGTCCGCGGCCGGCTGCTCGAATCCATCGCGACCGACCAGTGCGATGCCGCGCTCGCCCTGGCGCCCCGCGCTGATCTCATGACCTTCAACGGCGGCGGCAATGACATGCTCAGGGCGGAATGGGACGCTGGTCGCATCGAGCGGCTCCTCACTCGCGTGGTGGATCTCAGCGGCGAGGCGGGCGTGCGGCTCGTGCTGCTGTCGGGACCCGACCCGAGCGAACGGTTGCCGCGCGGCCGGGTGTTCGCGGAGCGCGCGGACGCGATGATGGACATGGTGGACCGCATCGTCGTGGATCGCGCCCACGTCACCGTGGTCGACACCTACCGCGATCGGGAGATGCGGCGCGCGGCCTACTGGTCCTCCGACCGTCTCCACCTCAATGCGCTCGGGCACTCCCGGGTGGCGGCGCGTGTGCTCGCGAGCCTCGGCGTGCAGGTCCCCCTCCCGGCGGCTCCCGCCGGGGACCCGGGGGGTCCCGGGGTGCTCGCCCAAGCCGCCTACGTTGGTCGCTACGTGCTGCCGTGGGCTGCGCGGCGGCTCTCGGGAAGGTCGTCCGGCGATGGCCGTCAGGCCAAGCGCGGCGCCTGGGCCGTGGTCGACGCCTGAGCCCGCGCATCGTCCACCGGGCCGCTCGAGCGGCCGCGATACGGTGGGCGCCATGGCGACGCCCGACTTCATCCTCCACCTGCGATCCAGGATCGGCACGGACCTGCTGTGGCTGCCGGGAGTGACCGCGGTGGTGCTGCGACCCGCGCCCGACGGGGCGGGCGGGCGCGAGGTGCTGCTGGTGCGGCGGGCGGACAACGGCGCATGGACGCCGGTCACCGGAATCGTCGACCCGGGCGAGGAGCCCGCCGTGGCCGGCGCCCGGGAGTGCCTCGAGGAGGCGGATGTGGTGGCGACGGCGGAGGCCCTGGTGCGCGTCCACGCGCTGCCGCCCATGACCTATGCGAACGGCGACCGGTCTCAGTACCTGGATCTCACCTTCCGCTTCCGGTACGTCAGCGGCGAGCCGTTCCCCGCCGACGGGGAGAACACGGAGGCCGCGTGGTTCGACCTCACAGCATTGCCCGAGATGTCCGATGACATGCGTGCTCGAGTGCAGGCGGCGACCGAGCCGGGCGACGCGTGCCGGTTCGTCACCTGAAACTGGGTGGTTGACAGCGGGCGCGCCCTGGTCGACCCTCGAAGTGGGGGGCGATGGCCATGCGAAAAATGAGGGTGGGTGCGGCGGCACTGGCGGCAGTAATGGCGGCGGTGCTCGTGGGCTGTAGCGGCGCGACGAACGATCTCGACGGCAGTCCGGGGCCCAGCGGGGCGCCCACCGCATCCGTGGAACAGCCCGACGGTGACGCGACCGTCGAGCCCACGGGCGAGGCATCGCCGACGCCCGGGACCACGGGTGGGGGCGACGCCACACCGGACGGGTCGTCGTCCGACGAGCCGGCAACCATCACTTCGAGCGAGATACCCGACAGCTGGCCCGCAGCGGTCCCGACGCCCGACGGCGAGATCTACCTGGTGATCGAGACGGGCGACTCGTACGACCTCGCGGTGCGCGCGCCGAGCGCCGAGGCGGCGCAGGAGTACGTGGACTCGCTGGTGGACGCCGGGTTCGCCATCATCGGGTCGACGGAGCAGAACGACGGCGGCTTCCGGCGGCTCGAGGGCCGTGGTCTCGAGGTCGTGGTCGCGTGGACCGGCGGCGACGACGTGCTGCTGTCGGTGGCGGTGCGTCCGCTCGGTTGATCGGGCCGCGGGCCCCCGCGCCTTGCGGGGAGCAGGGAGTTCAGTGACCGGCCGGGAGGGTGCTGGGCTCGACGTCCGGCTTCCGGATGAAGAACGCGCCCGCGATAGCGACCGTCGCGAGCACGGCGCCGATGAGCAGCGCCGCCCGGATCCCGGAGGCCAGCGCGGCGGACTCGTCGGCGCCCGCCCCGACCTGAGCGATCGTGACCGCCGCCATGGTCGAGATGAAGAGAGCGGTGCCGGCGGCCGCCGCGACCTGCTGCAGCGCGGACACCGTGGCGGAGCCGTGGGAGTACAGGCGCGGCGGCAGGGAGCCCAGGCTGGCGGTGAAGAGCGGCGTGAACATCAGCGCGAGGCCGATGCTGAAGGCCACGTGCGCCGCCACCACCTGCCACCATGGCGTGTCCGGTCCCAGGATGGTCGACAGGGTCCAGAGCACCGCCGCCACGATCACCGCGCCCGGCACCAGCAAGGGCCGCGGACCGATCCGGTCGTAGGCGCGTCCGATCAGCGGCGCGAGCAGCCCCATCGCGAGCCCCCCGGGGAGCAGGATCAGTCCGCTCTGCAGCACGGAGAGGCCGAGTACGCCCTGCATGAAGAGGGGCAGCAGGATCAGGGCGCCGAACAACGACATCATCAGCACCACGAACATCCCGACCGAGACTGCGAACGTGGGTACCCGGAACGTCCGCAGGTCCAGCAGTGCGTCGTCGATCCGCTGCAGCACCAACTGCCGCCAGATGAACAGGCCGACGCCGAGCGCGCCCACCGTGATCGCCGCGACGCTCGAGGCCGACACGCCGCCCGCGGCCGATTCGCCCGCGCGGCTGAGCCCGAACACCACCCCGCCGAAGCCGACCGCGGACAGCGCCACGGAGAGCAGGTCGATGGGTGCGTCCCGCGGTTCGGTGACGTTCCGCATCAGCCTCCAGCCGACCGCCAGGACGGCCACGGCGATGGGTAGCACGAAGACGAACATGAACCGCCACGAGAAGGCGCTGAGGATCAGGCCGGAGATGGTGGGTCCGATCGCGGGGGCCACGGCGATGACCACCGAGATCGAGCCCATGCGGCGGCCACGGGTGGCGGGGGGCTCGAGCTGCATCACCGTGGTGATGAGCAGCGGGAACATGATCGCAGTGCCGCCGGCCTGGATCACCCGCGCGACCAGCAGGACCTCGAAGCCCGGCGCGAGCGCGGCGATCAACGTGCCGGCGCTGAACAGAGCCATCGCCGTGATGAACAGCGGACGGGTGTGGAAACGCTGGAGCAGGAACCCGGTGACGGGGATCACCACCGCCATCGTCAGCAGGAACGCCGTGGTGAGCCACTGCGCCGCGACGGCCGTGATTCCCAGGTCGGTCATGAGGTGCGGGATCGCGACGCCCATGACCGTCTCGTTGAGGATCACCACGAAGGCCGAGACGATCAGGACCCAGATGACCACCGTGTTGCGGCGCGCGAGGTCCATCGAGGCGGGCGCGGGGGAGCGGTCGGGCAGGGCCCGCGCGTCCCGGGTGGCGAGGTCGTCTGACATGTCCACCATTGTCGTCCACGTGAGGGGCGGGGTCGATGCGCGCGGCGAAATCGATCCCCCGCGGCGTGTCGACCGCATCATTCCGTCGCTGCGGGCCAATATTCCGCCTCTTGTGGTTCCGGGTGGCCGTGCCTACGATCAGTAGTCGTAGCCGGTGGCGCACCCGCCGGTTTCGCATTCCTGGGGGACCGCCGAACGGCGGAGGACGCGGAGGGGAACAGAATGGTGCGTACGGCTGAGGGGCCGTCGACCTTTGTAGCGCGCGACGTGCTGGTCATGGGCGCGCGCATCGACACGTCAGGACTGAGGGTCCTGGAGCTTGCGGTGGGGGACGAGTCCGACGACTCCCCGCCGCTCGACGCGAACGAGCACCCGTCCGAGGCGTCGTCCGCGGCGTTCTCCGACTGGGAGCGGCGCCTGGGTACGCCTGCCGCGTTGCCCAACATCTACGTCCCTGGCGCGCCGCGGCTGTCGCGGCTGTCCGAGTCGGACGATCTGTTCACCGGGCCCGACGTCGACGAGGCGTCGCGGCGCTATCTCACCGTCGCGGCCGACGCGAAGGCCCTGCGCATCCGGGCTCGCGTGCTGCAGTGGCTCGCGCTGCGGTCCGTGGTCGACGTGGCGTCGATCGTGCGCTGGTGCAGCCTGTCATGCGGGCCGGCGTTCCCGCTCGTGAGCTCGATGTCCGAGGCGCTGCGGACCGGAACCCGGCTCGCAGCGACGTTCGTCGACACCTGCTCGGACGCGATCGACGCGAGCAAGCGCGTCGCGCTTTCGCACGGGATCGACCCCGCCGCGCACGCATTCATGGTTGCCGATTCCACCCTTGACGAGCCGCTCGCTCGACTGGGGCGTGAGTCCCAAGACCTGGTCGAGGCGCTCGGGCTGCTCGAGGGGCGGCCGCTCGACGATGCCGCGGCGCCGCTGTCCCGCGCGTACTCCTTGGTCCGCCCCGGTGGTTCGCTCGTCTTCTCGGTCATGCTGACGAGCCGGCCCGCCAGCGCCGACGGCCCGGCCGTGGTGTGGCCCTCGGGCCCCACCCGCAGCCTCGAGGAGATCGCCGGCCTGTTGGCGCGCGCCGACATCCCGGTCATGGACGCGATGGCCTGCCTCACGCAGGACGGCGTGTACGCCGTGGTCGAGGTCACGCGGCTGTAGGCGGGTAGCGTGCGGAGGGTGGACGATGCACCCCCTCCCAGGTCCGTCGGCGTCCTCGGCGTCGGTCGAGTCGGAACGGTGTTCGCCGCGCTCGCGGAGCGCGCCGGGCTGGAGGTGCGGACGGCATCGTCCACGGACGATCCGGCGGAGGCCTGCGCCAGCGACGTGGTGATCCTCGCGGTGCCGATGAGCCGCTACCGCACCCTGCCCGTCGAGGCGCTGCGCGGGCGGCTGGTGGTGGACGCCATGAATCACTGGTGGGAGCTGGACGGCGCGCGGCCGGACCTCGACGACCCGGCGACGTCGACATCGGAGACTGTGCAGGCCTTCCTCGCCGGTTCACGCGTGGTGAAGGCGCTGAACCACGCGAGCGTGTGGGAGCTCGAGAACCTGGGGCGCCCCGCGGGCGCGCCCGACCGTCGCGGGATCGCGATCGCGGGGGACGATGCGGCGGACGTGGCGGCGGTCGCGGCCCTGGTGGACGCGCTCGGGTTCGATCCGGTGGTGGCCGGGCCGCTCGCCGCCGGCGTCGCCTTCGAACCGCCCACGGAGATCTTCGGATCCGATGCGACCGCTGCCCAGATCCGCTCCATGCTCGACCGATTCCCGCGGTCCCAGCGCGGCCGGGTGGTCGCACGGGCCCGCCAGGGCCGAGGGTGAGCCACGCGGCGCGGGTGGTGATCGCTCCCGACTCCTTCAAGGGCACCTGTCCGGCGCATCGGGTCGCCGCGGCCATCGCGCGCGGCTGGACGTCCGAGCGGCCCGGAGACGAGGTGATCGAGCTGCCGCAGGCGGATGGCGGCGAAGGCACGCTCGACGCGATCCGCGCTGCCGTGCCCGGTGCCCGCCTCCGCGATGCGGGTCCCGTCACCGGCCCCGCTGGGCGGCCGGTTCCCGGAGTGTGGCTCGACCTCGGGGACGGCACCGCGGTGGTCGAGCTCGCGGCGGTGGCGGGTCTTCCGCTCATGTCCCGTCTCGACCCGCTGGGCGCGACCTCGCGCGGAGTGGGGGAGACCATCGCGGCGGCCCTGGACGCGGGCTGCGAGCGTCTGGTGGTGGCGATCGGAGGTTCCGCGTCCACGGACGGCGGGCTGCCGATGCTGGAGGCCGTGGGGGGCAGGCGGCCGCCCCGCGGCGGCGCGACGGTGCTCACCGATGTGCGCGCGCCGCTGCTGGGGCCGTCCGGCGCGGCCGCGGTGTTCGGCCCGCAGAAGGGTGCCTCTCCGGCGGACGTCGTTCTTCTCGAGCGGCGACTCGAGGCGGTGGCGGCGCGGCTGGGTGCGGACCCGACCACGCCCGGCGCGGGAGCGGCGGGCGGCGCGGGCTACGCGCTGCTGGCCTGGGGTGCCACGCTGCTGCCCGGAGCGCCCGAGATCGCGCGCATCACCGGCCTCGCCGCGGCCGCCCCGGGAGCCGACCTCGTCATCACCGGCGAGGGTCGCTTCGACGCGCAGTCGCTCACGGGCAAGGTGGTGGGCCACGCCCTCGAGGCGTTCCCACGGGTCGCTATCGTGGCCGGTGAGCTCGCTGGACGCCCCCCGTGCTGGGCGACGTCGCTGGTGAACGTCGCCGGGACGCGCGCCGCCGCCATGGCGGAGCCCGAGCGATGGCTCGAGGC
>NZ_JAHEBP010000085.1 GCF_024642165.1 Demequina sp. | reverse complement strand
GCGATGCGGACGCTTACGCCTCTCAGATCCGCGAGGCCGTCGACGAGGAAGTCGCGCAGGTGCGCGATGCCGCCGAGGCCGAGCTCGCCGCTCTGCGCGAGCAGGTGACCGCCGAGGCCGAGGCGATCCGCGCCGAGGCCGAGGCCCATCACAAGGACACGCGCCGCCGCGCCGCCGAGGCGCGCCGAGCGGCGGACGAGGAGATCACCGCGCTGCGCGCCACCGCGACCACCGAGGCGCTGCATCTGCGCCAGGGCGCCGAGGCCGAGACCACCGACCTCCGGGCCGCGGTCAACGCGGAGCTCGCCGAGCTGCGGTCGACGGCGGACGCCGAAACGGCCAGGCTCACGAGAGAGGCCGAGTCCGCTCGCGCCAAGGCGGAGAAGTACGCCTCCGACACCCGTGCAGCCACCGATCGGGACGCGAAGGATGCTCTCGCCAACGCGCAGGCGGAGGCTCAGCGCCTGGTGGAGACGGCCACGGTCGAGTCGACGCGGCTGCGGGACGAGGCGCACGCCGACGCGGAGGCCGCCCGCGAGGAGGCACGGCGCACCCGCGAGGACCTCGAGCTCGACGTGGTCACCAAGCGTGACCAGGCCGAGCGCGAGTTGACGGCACGCCACGACGAGGCGAAGGCGGAGACCTCCGCGATGGTCGCGGACGCCAAGCGCCGCACGTCCGAGGCCGAGGAGCGGCTGAGTGCGACGCTGCAGCGCGCGGAGTCGGTACGGCGCGAGGCGGAGGTCCACTCCCAGACCCTGCTCACCAACGCGCGCAACAACGCCGACGAGATCGTCGCGAACGCTCGGGAGCACGCCGAGGCCATCATCTCCGAGGCCGTAAGCGACGCCGAGCGCGAGCGCTCCATGGCCACGCGCGAGGTCGACGAGCTCAACCGGCAACGCGAATCCATCACCACCTACCTCGACGACCTGCGCGGCCTGCTCACCTCGGATCCCGTGGGCAACCTTGCGAAGGCGAGCCGCCTCCAGCAGAAGCACGACGCGGAGGCCGCCACGCCGGAGCACTCCGAGGCATGACCGACGCCGACCGCGGCGACGATCGCCTCCGCATGGCGGATGCGCTCGAGCGTCAACGGCAGGCAGAATCGCGCGAGGCTGGCGTGCTGGTGAAGGCGTTCGCGCGCGACGCCGCGGCAGCGGGCATTCGCCCGGAGGTCCTCACCGCCCGCTCGTACAACGGCTCGACCCGCGTCAAGACGCAGGTGACCGGCTGGTACCTCAAGCGAGACAGGTCGGTGGGCGTGGGCACCGACGGCCTGTTCTACGTCCTGTCGACCCACGTGGGCATCGCAGAGCGGCTGCGGGGCGCGACGTTGGTTCCCGACGACGCCCCGCTCGAGCTCGGGCGTGGGGCCCGCGACGGCGAGTCCCTGCCGCTGGTCGAGGCCATCAGCAAGCGCCTCGCCGGCGGCAACGACTGGCGCTAAGCGCCGCGTCCGGACGCGATGGCGGGAGGCACTTCACGCCCCCCTCGTGGTGAGGTGCCTCCCGCGCGATCATGGTGACACGTCCCCGACGAACCGCGCCAGAGTCCCACCCGAGATTTCACACGACGTTAACGCGGGTGCAACGCGCCGCTACGTCGCGTCCGCATCGGCGCGGGCCAACAGATCCGCGACCAGGCCCGCCACCGTGTCCGGCGCCTCCCACGCGCACAGGTGCCCGACGTCGGCGAGGACGGCCTCCTGGACCCCCAGCGCGTCCGCCATGACCCGCGCATCGTCCCTGCTCACGATGCCATCGAGGGCTCCCACTGCGACCACGGCGGGCACGTCAAGCCCGCGCAGCACCTCGGTGCGGTCGGGACGCGCCGCCATCGCGCGCTGCCCCCACGCGATCCCCTCGCCGCCGTGGCGCGCCACGTTGGCCGCGACAGCCGTCACGAGCGCCTCGCGCGCCGGACCCTGCGTCCCCACCAGGCCCTCGGCCGCGCCGCGCGGATCGGGGTGGCCTGCGGCGCCGTCCACCGCGTCCGCGATGGCGAGACGGTTGGCTCGCGCCGCGTCGGTGTCCGCCGTCGACTTCGTGCCCAGCAGCGCCAGGCCCGCGACGGCCTCCGGGTGACGCTCCGCCACAGCCATCGCGATGTAGCCGCCCATCGAACACCCCACCCACACGGCGGAGTCGTGGCCGGTGACCTCCCGCATCGCGAGCACCGCGGCATCCGCGATGAGTTCGAGCGACGGCTCCTCCTCGGGCAGTGGCATGTCCCCGATGCCGGGCACGTCGAACGCGATGATGTCGCCCGGCGCCTCGGGCAGCGCGTCGATCAGCGGATCCCACTGTGCGCGGTCAAGCGGGAACGCGTTGAGGAGGACCAGGGGCGTGCCGTCGGGAACGATGCTCACCAGGGTCTCCTTCGCGCGATGCCTGGACTCATTCCACCATGGCGGCGGGCACCAGGTCCGGGACCGGCGCGCGATCCGGTGCGACGCGCGCGACGATCCGGTCGAGAACCTCCCGCACGAACTTCTCCCCGACCCAGAGGTGCTTCGCCTCGGGCACGGCGATCAGCTCGAGCTGCGTCAGCGGCGCGAAACGCGCGCGGGCCTCGTCGGGCTGCAGGAAGTCGTCGAACTCGGGGACGAGCGCGGTGACCGGACGTCCCGTGGCCGCCCAGGCCCGCAGGTGGTCATCGCCCGCCCGGTGCAGGGGCGGCGACAGCAGGATCGCCCCCTCGACGTCGAGCTCGCTGCCGTGCATGAGCGCCAGCTCGGTGCCGAAGCTCCACCCCACCAGCCAACGGTGCGGCAGCCCGCGGGCGACGGCGAAGTCCACGGCGGCGCGCACATCGGCGCCCTCGCCCACGCCCCCGTCGAAGGCTCCCTCTGACGTTCCTCGCTGCGAGGACGTGCCCCGGGTGTTGAACCGCAGCACCGCGATCCCGGCCAGGGCAGGCAGGCGCCACGCGGCCTTGCGGTACACGTGGGAGTCCATGAATCCGCCGTGGGTGGGCAGCGGGTGAAGCGTGATCAGCGTGGCGGTGACCGGTCCGTCCGCCGGCAGCGCGAGCTCGCCCACGAGCGTCAGCCCGTCCTCCGTGCGCAGCTCGATGTCCTCGCGGTCCGCGCGCAGCACCGTCATGGAGCGCAGCTCCGTCAGCTCATCGTCCACGTGCCCTCCCGAACGTCTCCCAGCAGGCGGTGTGCCAGTGCCTGCGCGCGGCGGCCGCCTCTTCCTCGCCGAACAGCCCACCCGTGGCCCATGCGACCAGGTGTTGAGCGTCGCCCGCAATCTCCCGTCCGCAGCCCGGGCACACGTAGGTGCGGTCGCTCGGGCGCGGCACCGCCACCCAATACTCCTCGCCGCGAGGGCCGCGCTCGACGCGAGCCGGACCCCCGGCGCGCAGGCGCTCGGCGTCGAGCTCCGGGTGCGGCTGCCCGTAGGGGCGCTTGGAGGAGCGACGACCAGAAGGCATGCGCACCAGTCTACGAAGACTCCCACTGGTCGATGGGACGCAGATCGACCCGCGTGAAGGATGTGGCAGCCACAACCGTCACACGCGAATACATCCGTCCCATTCACCAGTGGGAATCGGCTCGATCAGTAGGTGCGCGCTGGGGTCTCCGTCACCGATTCGAGCTGGTCCAGGGGGAGCACCTCGCGCCGGCGGATCGTCTCCCGATAGAAGTAGGCCGAGTCCTTCCACGTGCGCAGCTGGGTGTCGTAGTCGACCCGGACGAGCCCGAACCGCTTGGCGTAGCCGTGCGCCCACTCGAAGTTGTCCATGAGGCTCCAGGCCAGGTAGCCGCGCACGTCCGCGCCCTCAGCGATCGCGGCCGCGACCGCGCCCAGGTGGTCGTGAAGATAGGACACGCGGCGCCCGTCCCGGATTCGACCGTCCTCATCGCACACATCGTCCCAGGCAGATCCGTTCTCGGTGACGTAGATCGGCAGGCCCGTCTCCCGGTGGATCTTCAGCAGGTATGCGTGCAGCGCGCCGGGGTCGACGTTCCACCCCATCGCGGTCCGCGGCCCCGGAGGCGCCATGAACTCGATCTCCTCGTCGCCCGGCCAGGGCGAGTTGGCGCCCGCCTGGTGCCCGTCCGCGAGCGTCGCGACGGCGGACCGTGCCGCGGCCTTGTGGGAGTTGTGCCGCACCAGGTGCGACGCGTAGAAGTTGACGCCGAACCAGTCGACCGCGCCCTTCATCTCGCCGAGGTCGCCCCCGTGGACGAACGACCAGTCGGTGAGGTGCGCGGTGTTGGGCTTCAGCACCGCGGGGTAGGTGCCGTGGGTCAACGGCTCGTGGAACATCGTGTTCGCCAGCGCGTCGATGTGCTCGGCGGCGGCGCGATCACGCGGGTTCGAGGGGTCCCACGGGCGCGGCGTGTGGCAGTTGTTGACGATCCCGACGTGCAGTTCGGGGCGCGCGGCCTTCATCGCGCGGTAGGCGCGGGAGTGCGCAAGCAACAGGTGATGGGCCGCGGTGAGCGCCTCGACGTCGTCGGCGTGCCCCGGGGCGTGCGCACCCGCCCCATAGCCCACGAACGAGCTCACCCACGGCTCGTTGAGCGTGGCCCACATCTGCACCCGATCGCCCAGCTCCTCGACCATGCGCGTCGCATACGCCGCGAAGGCGTCCGCCGTGTCGCGGCTGAGCCACCCGCCGGCGTCCTCGAGGGGCTGCGGAAGGTCCCAGTGGTACAGCGTGGCCATGGGCGTGATGCCCTTCGCGAGCAGCCGGTCGACCAGCCGCGAGTAGAAGGCGATGCCCTCCTCGTTGAACTCGCCCGTGCCCGTGGGCTGGACGCGCGGCCAGGCGATCGAGAACCGGTAGGCCTGCAGGCCCAGGTCCGCCATCATGTCGACGTCCTGCTCCCAGCGGTGATAGTGATCGCAGGCGACGTCGCCGCTGTCGCCGCCGGTGATCGCACCGGGCGTACGGGAGAACGTGTCCCAGATCGACGGTCCGCGGCCACCCTCGCCCACGGCGCCCTCGATCTGATACGCGGCAGTGGCCGCACCGAACAGGAAGCCCTGGGGAAATGTCATGCCGGAATCCTAGCCGAAACGTTTCGATTCGCCGCCCGCTCCGTGCGGAGCGTAGGGCCCGGAGGACGATGCAGAGCGTAGGGGCGAGGGGACGATGCAGGGGTCCGCACGGGCGCGTGACGGAGTCCGCCCGGGGCCTAGAAAAGGCGGGTCGAGTGGTCCTCGGCTCCGCGCATCGACTCGTAGTCGAGCAGCAGGCAGCGGATGCCCCGGTCCTCGGCAAGCACGCGGGCCTGCGGCTTGATCTCCTGCGCGGCGAAAACCCCGTGGACGGGCGCGAGCAGCGGATCGCGGTTGAGCAGCTCGAGATAGCGCGTGAGCTGCTCGACGCCGTCGATCTCGCCGCGGCGCTTGATCTCGATGGCGACGGTGGCGCCCGATCCGTCCCGCGCCAGGATGTCGACCGGCCCGATGGCGGTCATGAACTCGCGGCGCACCAGCGTGTGGCCGTGCCCGAGAAGTTTGATCTGCTCCGCCAGCAGCTCCTGCAGGTGCGCCTCGACGCCGTCCTTGACCAGGCCCGGGTCGACGCCCAACTCGTGCTCGGTGTCGGACAGCACCTCGTGGAGCTCGATCTCGAGGCGGTCGTCCGTCTTGGCGTGCTGGACCACCCAGACCTCGATGACGCCGCGCGCGGCCGCCTCCTCGTCCACGAGCGTCGCACGCATCGTGCACGGGGGGCTCATCCAGTTGAGCGGCTTGTACGACCCGCCGTCGGAGTGCAGCAGCACCGAGCCGTCGGCCTTGACCATGATGGCGCGGGTCGCCAGCGGAAGGTGCGCCGAGAGCCGCCCCGTGTAACGGGCCGCGCAGCGCGCGATCACCACCCGCATCAGGACTCGGCCGGCTCCTCGTCGGCCACGGCCGCGCCCGCCTCGTCGACCACGGGCTCGACCACCACGGTGATGACGTCGTGATCGAAGGAGAGGAAGCCGCCGTCGATGGTGAACTCGGCGTCGCCGTCGGCTCCGCCACGAACCCGCACCACGCCGGCGCGAAGCACGGACAGTACCGGCTCGTGGCCGGTCAACAGGCCGATCTCGCCCTCGACGGTGGGGGCGATCAGACGCTCGGCCGAGCCCGACCAGAGCACCTGGTCGGGGGCGACGACGTCGACGGTGAGGGGACCGGCCATGATCAGCCGATCTCCTTCTGGATGCGCGCCCAGTTGCGCTCGAGGTCCTCGAGCCCGCCGATGTTGAAGAACGCCTGCTCCGAGATGTGGTCGTACTTGCCGTTGACCAGGCCCGAGAAGCCCTCGACGGTCTCGGTGAGCGGCACGGTGGAGCCCTCGACACCCGTGAACTGGGTCGCCATGTACGTGTTCTGCGAGAGGAACTGCTGGATCTTTCGCGCACGGGCGACGATGATCTTGTCCTCCTCGCTCAGCTCGTCCACACCGAGGATCGCGATGATGTCCTGGAGCTCCTTGTTGCGCTGCAGGATCGACTTGACCGCGTTCGCGGTGTCGTAGTGGTCGCGGCCCACGTAGCGCGGGTCGAGGATGCGAGAGCTCGACGCCAGCGGGTCGACGGCCGGGTACAGGCCGCGGGACGCGATCTCGCGGGAGAGCTCCGTGGTGGCGTCGAGGTGCGCGAACGTGGTCGCCGGCGCGGGGTCCGTGTAGTCGTCCGCGGGCACGTAGATCGCCTGCAGCGAGGTGATGGAGTGGCCGCGGGTCGAGGTGATCCGCTCCTGCAGCTGGCCCATCTCATCCGCCAGGTTGGGCTGGTAGCCCACCGCGGACGGCATGCGCCCGAGCAGCGTGGAGACCTCGGCGCCCGCCTGCGTGAAGCGGAAGATGTTGTCGATGAACAGCAGCACGTCCTGCTTCTGCACGTCGCGGAAGTACTCCGCCATGGTGAGCGCGGACAGGGCCACGCGCAGACGCGTGCCCGGCGGCTCATCCATCTGACCGAAGACCAGGGCGGTCTGCTTGATGACGCCCGACTCGGTCATCTCCTCGATGAGGTCGTTGCCCTCACGGGTGCGCTCGCCCACACCGGCGAACACCGACACACCGTTGTGGTTGTTGGCGACGCGGTAGATCATCTCCTGGATGAGGACGGTCTTGCCGACGCCCGCACCGCCGAAGAGGCCGATCTTTCCACCCTGCACGTACGGCGTCAGCAGGTCGATGACCTTGATGCCCGTCTCGAACATCGAGGTCTTGGACTCGAGCTGGTCGAAGGCCGGGGGGTTGCGGTGGATCGGCCACGTCTCGGTGACCTCGATCTTCTCGCCCTCCTTGCCGTTGAGGACCTCACCGATCACGTTGAACACGTGACCCTTGGTGACGTCGCCCACGGGCACGGAGATGGGTGCGCCGGTGTCCGTGACCTCGGCGCCGCGGACGAGGCCGTCCGTGGGCTTCAGCGCGATGGCGCGCACCAGGTTGTCGCCCAGGTGCTGCGCGACCTCGAGGGTCATGTGCAGGACGCCGTCACCTTCGCCCTCTCCCTGCGCGGAGAGGTCGATGGAGACCTTGAGGGCGCTGTACATCTCGGGGATGGCGTCGGCGGGGAACTCGATGTCGACGACCGGGCCGATGACGCGGGACACGCGGCCAACGACGACGCGCTCCTCGCCGCCCTTGGCGGCGACGGGCTTGTCCGCGGCCGAGGACGCCTTCTTCGACGGTGCCTTGGCGGTCTTGGCGGTGGGGGTCATTGATCTCTCGCTTCCGGTCACGAGGCCGCGAGCGCATCGGCGCCCGAGACGATCTCGCTGATTTCCTGGGTGATCTCGGACTGACGCGCCTGGTTGGCGAGTCGGGTGTAGTTGCGGATGATGTCCTCGGCGTTGGTGGTCGCGGTGTTCATCGCGCGCTGGCGGTTCGCCAGCTCGGATGCCGCGGACTGCAGGAGGCAGGCGTAGATGCGCGACTCGATGTACCGAGGGAGCAGGGCGTCGAGCACCTGCTCGGGCGAGGGCTCGAAGTCGTACAGCGGGTCCACCGTGCCAGACTCCGTCTCGGCCACGCCCTCGACGATCTCCAGGGGCAGCAGACGGATGATGCGCGCCTCCTGGGTGACCATCGACGTGAAGCGCGTGAACACGATCTGGATCTCGTCCACCCCGCCGTCGCCGGCGTCCGCGGTGAAGCGCGCGAAGAGCGCTCGCGAGATCTCCTGGGCGGTCTCGCGCGCCGGGGCGTCCGAGCCGCCGGTCCACTGCCCCGCGAGCTCGCGCCGGCGGAACTTGAAGTACGACACCGCGCGGCGGCCGGCAGCGAACTGCACGATCTCCTTGCCCTCGGCCTCGAGACGGCCGCGGAGTCGCTCGGACTCGCGAATGGCGTTCGCCGAGTAGGCGCCCGCCATCCCGCGATCCGCGCTCACCACGAGCACCGCGACCCGGCCAGTGTCCTCCCGCTTGGTGGTCAGCGGGTGCGAGACGGTCGAGTGCGTCGCCACCGCGCTGATGGCGCGCGTAATCGCCCGGGTGTACGGCATCGCGTGATCGACGCGGCTGCGAGCCTTGCCGATGCGCGAGGCCGCGATGAGCTCCATCGCCCGGAAGATCTTCTTGAGCGACTGGGTCGCCTTGATCCTCTGGCGATAGACGCGCTGCTGTCCGGCCATCGTCTACTTCTTCTTCTTCGCGACGATCTTCTCCTGCTCGACCTCGACGGCCGCGCCGTCGTCGACATTGGAGTCGGTCGTCAGCGTCGAGCTCTGAGAATCGAGGAAGGTCGACACGTAGTCGTCAACATTCTTCTCGAGGTCGGCGGCCGTCTCGTCGGACAGCTTCCCGGTCGATTCGATGTCGTCGAGGATCGAGGTGTTGCGGCGCAGGTGATCGAGCAGTTCGCGCTCGAACCGCAGCACGTCGCCCAGCGCGATCTTGTCGAGCTTGCCCTTGGTGCCGGCCCAGATCGAGACCACCTGCTCCGAGACCGGGTACGGCGAGTACTGGGGCTGCTTGAGCA
>NZ_JAHEBP010000084.1 GCF_024642165.1 Demequina sp. | reverse complement strand
CACGCTGCGGCGGGGCTCGGCCGCCGGCGCCGGGGCCGCTGCGTCGCACGTCGGCACCGTGACCACGCGCCTGCAGACGAGGCTCAAGGAGCGTGCCGCGGCGCAGCGGCGGCTCTCCGCGGTCGTGTGGGCGCGGCGGGCAGGGTACGTGGCCGCCGCCGCGCTGGCCGCCTGGATCGTGCTCGCGTCTCCCGTGCTCGCGCTGGACGCCGATCAGGTCGAGGTGACCGGCTACGGCACGGTGGTGGACCCGGCCGACGTGGCCGCGACGGTCGAGCAGTTCGAGGGCCGCTCGCTCGCGACGCTCGCGACCACACGCCTGTCGGACGCGCTCCGAGAGATCCAGGGAGTGCGGGACGCGTCCGTCGAGCGCGTCTGGCCGCGCGGCCTGCTGGTCTCGCTGACGTCCCGCGAGCCGGTGGCGGCCGTCCCGGACGCCGAGGGCGGCTACTCGTTCCTGGACAGCGAGGCGACCCGGGTGGGACGTGCCGACGAGGCCCCGGAGAACCTGCCCGTGGTGACCGTGCCGGTGGGCGAGGATCACGTCCGCGTGCTCGAGGCCGCCCTGGGTGTGGTGAATCAGCTGCCGGCGGAGCTGCGGGCGAGGGTGCGGGACATCAGCGCCACCACCGAGGACACGGTCACGTTCCAGCTGCGCGGCGGCCCGCGGGTCGAATGGGGGAGCGCGGAGGATTCGCCCCTCAAGGCGCGGGTGCTGCAGGTGCTGCTGGACTCTGGCCAGGCCGACGGCGTCGCCGCCATCGACGTCTCCGCGCCCACGCTGCCCACGACGACCAGCTGACGGCTGCCCGCGGGCCCGGCCGCGCATCGTCCCCGCGCCGATAATTCGCTCCGACACGCGCGTGTCTGCGGGTCAACGGCCGTATACGCCCTTACCTTCGACAGTGAACGACTTGACATAACTATAACTCTCAACTTGAGGGTTAAGGTTGAAAGGGAACGCACATGGCCGCACCGCAGAACTACATCACGCACATCAAGGTCGTCGGCGTGGGCGGCGGCGGCGTGAACGCCGTGAACCGCATGATCGACGTGGGACTCAAGGGCGCGGAGTTCATCGCGATCAACACCGACGCGCAGGCGCTGCTCATGTCCGATGCGGACGTGAAGCTCGACATCGGTCGTGAGCTCACCCGTGGGCTCGGTGCCGGCGCGGATCCCGAGGTCGGCAAGAAGGCCGCCGAGGATCACGAGGACGAGGTCGCCGAGGCGCTCGACGGCGCCGACATGGTGTTCGTCACCGCCGGCGAGGGCGGCGGCACCGGCACCGGCGGAGCGCCCGTCGTCGCGCGCATCGCCCGCTCGCTCGGCGCGCTCACCGTGGGCGTGGTCACCCGGCCGTTCGGCTTCGAGGGCCGCCGCCGCGCGGACCAGGCCGAGGCGGGCATCGCGGCGCTGCGCGAAGAGGTCGACACCCTGATCGTCATCCCCAACGACCGCCTGCTCGACATCTCCGACGCGCAGCTCAGCGTGCTCGGCGCGTTCGCCGCGGCGGACCAGGTGCTGCAGGGCGGCGTGCAGGGCATCACCGACCTCATCACCACGCCGGGCCTCATCAACGTCGACTTCAACGACGTCAAGAGCGTCATGCAGGGCGCCGGCACCGCGCTGATGGGCGTCGCGAGCGCCCGCGGCGAGTCGCGGGCCCTCGAGGCCGCGGAGGGCGCCATCGCGTCGCCGCTCCTTGAGGCCTCGATCGAGGGTGCGCACGGCGTGCTGCTGTCGATCTCGGGTGGCTCGAACCTGGGCATCAAGGAGGTCGAGACGGCAGCGCGGCTGGTGCGCGAGGCGGCTCACCCCGAGGCGAACATCATCTTCGGAACGGTCATCGACGACTCGCTGGGCGACGAGCTCCGCATCACGGTCATCGCCGCCGGCTTCGACGGCGGCGCCCCCACTCACCGCTCCCACGCCGGTGCGCTGGGCACGATCGAGTCGGCGCCCGCGGCCAAGGCCGACGAGCTGGAGCCCGTGGACGCCCCGGTCGAGACGGACGTGCTGCCTGCCAGCCCCTACGCCACCGATCCCGCTCCGAAGACCGACGCGATCCCCGCTCAAGCCCTGCGCGAGAGCGAGGACACCCTGGACGTGCCCGAGTTCCTGCGGTAGGTCTCGGTGATCGACGCAGGCCTCCCGGTCCGCGCGTTCTTCACCACGCGGCGCGGCGGTTCGTCTGCCCCACCGTACGACTCGCTCAACCTCGCCACCCACGTGGGTGACGACCCGGACGCGGTCGCGCTCAACCGCGCGACCGTGTCCGCCGCCGTCGGCGGTCCCGTCTCGTTCCTCCATGCCGAGCACGGCATCGGCGTCGCCGAGGTGCTCGAGCCGGGCGCCGAGCCGCCACCCGCGGATGTGCTGGTCACCCGCGTGCCAGGCGTCGCCATCGCCGCGATCGCGGCGGACTGCGTGCCGATCCTGCTCCACGACGCGGCGACCGGCGCGGTCGCGGCCGCGCACGCGGGCCGCGAGGGCGTGTACCTGGGGGTGGTCGACGCTGCCGTCGCCGCGCTGCTCGACCTGCGGCCCCAGCGGGCGCACGGGGATCTCTCGGCGAGCATCGGGCCGTCGATCTGTGGGCGCTGCTACGAGGTGCCCGCCGATATGCGCGAGCGCGTGGCGTCACGCCACCCGACCGCCCGTTCGGAGACGCCCTCGGGCACCCCGGCGCTCGACCTGCCGCGCGCCGTCGAGACCCGCCTCGGAGAACTGGGGTTCGCGGACGTGGTGCGGCACATGGCATGCACGGCCGAGGAGCCCTCTCTCTTCTCCCACCGGCGCGACGGCGTGACCGGGCGGATCGCCGGGGTGGTGATGTGCGGCGTGTCGGTCCGGTGACCACGCCCCTGCCGGCCCTACCGTGAAGTCGTTGAATCGCACGCACCACAGGGGGTCAGAATGAGCGCACTGCGCAAGGCGATCCAGTACCTCGGCTTCGATGTGAACGAGCAGGAGGACTATGACAACGCCGAACCGGAGCTCGCTCCCGTGACGAACCTCCACGACGTGTCCGAGGTCAAGCAGGGCGCGGGCAGGGCCGCCGGCAAGCACGCCCGCGGTCCGCGCGAGAGCCTCGCTCCCGCCGCGCCCTCGACGGACCTGCGACGCATCCAGACCATCAAGCCGCGCAGCTACAACGACGCGCGACTGATCGGTGAGGCCTTCCGGCAGGGCGTTCCGGTGATCATGAACCTCACCGAGATGACGGACGCGGACGCGAAGCGCCTCGTCGACTTCTCCGCTGGGCTGTCGTTCGGCCTACACGGATCGATCGAGCGTGTCACCACCTCGGTGTTCCTGCTGTCGCCGGCGCACGTCGAGATCGGGCTCGATGAGGAGCCGCAGCAGGACCACGCGTTCTACGACCAGTCCTGACCGGCGGGGTAGTCTCTCAGCGTGCCTATCCTGATCGACGCGCTGCAGTTCGTCCTCTTCCTCTTCATGCTGATGCTGCTTGCGCGCGTGGTGATCAGCCTGGTGATGGCGTTCGCCCGCGACTGGCGGCCCACCGGGGCCGCGCTCGTGGCGGTCGAGGGCGTGCTCACGGTCACCGACCCGCCGATCAAGGCCGTGCGACGCGTGGTTCCGCCGCTGTCGCTGGGGCAGGTGCGCATCGACCTTGCGTTCATCATCGTGTTCCTCTCGGTCTCGATGCTGTACCAGGTGCTCCTCGCGGTGGGGTGACCCCTGACTTAAGTGCGTGCCGATAGAGGTATCGCTAGAGTGGCGACGTAACCGTATGGCCGGATTGCCGGCCCCGATCAGACTCGAGGTGGAAGTCGACATGGCAGTGCTGACCGCCGAGGACGTTCTCAACAAGGCCTTCTCCAAGACGAAGTACCGCGAGGGCTTCGACCAGGACGAGGTGGACGACTTCCTCGACGAGGTCGCCCAAACTATCTCGCAGCTCACGTCTGAGCGCGACGAGCTTGCCGCCCGCCTCCAGGAGGCGCAGGCCGGCGGTGCCCCGGTGGCTCCGGTCGACGCACCGGCCCCGAGTTCGGGGCTGCTGCAGGCCGCGACGGATCCCAACCCGCCCACCCCGACCGGAATGCTCGCCATGGCGCAGAAGCTCCACGACGAGTACGTCTCCGCGGGCGAAGAGGAGAAGGAGCGCCTGGTCGAGGAGGGCAAGGCCAAGGCGGAGAGCATCGTCGAGCGCGCCGAGCAGGATGCTCAGTCGCGGATGGACCAGCTCACCAGCGAGCGCTCGCTTCTCGAGACCAAGATCGACGACCTGCGCCGCTTCGAGCGGGACTACCGTTCCCGCCTCAAGTCCTACCTCAGCAACCTGCTGGGCGACCTCGATCACGCCGAGGGCACCGCGCCCGCGCCCGTGGCCACGTTCGTGGGCGAGGACCTCATGGACGATGAGGTGCCCGCTGGCGAGGCCGATGGCGACGAGGACGATGCGGTCGAGGCCAATGTCGAGGAGCCCGCGGTCGACGAGCACGCGGGAGAATCCTGGCAGGCTGCGCCCGTCGACGAGGAATCGACCGAGGCGCCGGCCGACGACCACGACGACTCCGCCGGGGAGTCCGCGGACGAGGAGCCGGAGCGGACCACTCCGTTCGCCCCGGTCACCGGTGGCACGCCCGCCGTCGGCGACGCTCCGTACTCCCCGCAGTCGACCCAGTACGGCACGCCCTACACGCCCCAGAACCCGTGGGCCCAGCCCGCGGAGGGCGAGGGCGAGCAGCGCGACTGAGATCGCCGTCACGCAAGGCGCCGCGCCTACGGGCGCGGCGCTTTGCCTTGTCGCCGCAACGGGACTACAGTCCTTGCACCAGCCAGAGACGAGGACAGTCATGAGCAGCGCCGATGTGACCATCGTGGTGGTCGACCCCGCCGAGCTGAAGCCGGCGGACGCCAAGAAGCTTCACGTGCGCGACGGCGACGACGCCTGGAAGATCGCTGACCTGCGTCAGATCGTCGACGTGCTCAACTCCGACGTCGAGCGGCTCGTCACCGAACTGGGCGTGACGGAGCACGAGCTCGACGATCTGCTGCACACGTCCGAGGGTGCCGGCGACGACCAGGCCGACGCGGGCTCGACCGCGCTCGAGCGCGAGCAGGAGATGTCGATCGTCAACAACACCCGCGACATGCTGGAGCAGAGCGTCGACGCCCTGCGCCGCATCAAGAACGGCACCTACGGCACCTGCCAGTCCTGTGGCAACGGCATCGGCCGGGCGCGCCTCATGGCGTTCCCGCGTGCCAGCCTCTGCGTGCAGTGCAAGCAGCGCGAGGAGCGTCGTTGACCTGGAGGCCGGTCTTCTGGCTGGTCGCCGTCGGCGTCGTCATCCTCGACCAGGCCTCGAAGCAGTGGGTCCTGGCGTCTCTCGAGCCGCTTGAGCGGCACCCCGTGCTGGGCGACCTGCTGTCGATTCAGCTCGTGTTCAACTCAGGCGCGGCGTTCAGCCTCGGCAACGGCTACACCTGGCTCCTCACGGTGGTCGCGGCGGCCGTGACCGTCGGGATCGTCCACTACGCGCGCCGCGCGCAGAGCACGCTCGCCGCGGTCATCTTCGGAGTGGGCCTCGGTGGAGCGGTGGGCAATCTCATCGACCGCCTGTTCCGCGCGCCCTCCTTCGGCCAGGGGCACGTGGTCGACTTCATCAACTACGGCGATCAGTTCGTGGGCAACATCGCCGACATCGCCATCGTGGGAGCGGCCGCCGCGCTGATCGTCGCGGGCATCTTCTCGAAGCGCCTGCTCGCGCCCGCGGCGGGCGCCCCGGCCGATGCCGGCGACGAGCCGGGGACGGCCGCGGACGCGGAGTCTCGTGGCTGACACCCGCTACCTGCCTGTGCCCGATGCGCTGGTCGGGGAGCGCGCGGATGCCGCGCTGGCCCGCATGCTGGGCGTGTCCCGCACCAAGGCGGCCGACATCCTCGACGCGGGAGGCGTGAGCGTGGACGGCCGGTCCGTGGGCCGCTCGGACCGCCTCGCGGACGCGATCCTGGCCGTGGACCTCCCAGACGCCCGTCCCGCGGGTCCGGAGCCGGAGATCCCCGGCGGGCTCGCGGTGGCCTACGAGGACGAGGACCTGCTGGTGGTCGACAAGCCCGTCGGCGTCGCCGCCCACCCCTCGCCGGGGTGGACGGGACCCACGGTGGTGGGTGCGCTGGCGAGCGCCGGCTACCGGCTCGCGCAGCACGGCCCCGCGGAGCGCCAGGGCATCGTCCACCGCCTGGACGTGGGCACCTCGGGCCTCATGGTCGTGGCCCGCTCCGATGCGGCCTACACGGCGCTGAAGCGAGCCTTCAAGGAGCGCACGGTGGAGAAGATCTATCACGCCGTGGCGCAGGGCCACCCGGATCCCACCGCGGGGACCATCGACGCGCCGATCGGCCGCCACCCCAGCTCCGACTGGAAGTTCGCGGTGGTGGAGGGCGGCAGGCCGTCGGTCACCCACTACGAGGTGCTCGAGATGTTTCCCGCGGCCTCGTTGGTGGAGATCCACCTCGAGACCGGTCGCACCCACCAGATCCGCGTGCACATGGCGGCCATGCGCCACCCGCTCGCGGGCGACCTCACCTACGGCGCCGACCCGGTCCTTGCGAAGCGGCTGGGCCTGAGCCGCCAGTGGCTGCACGCGCAGGAGCTCGCCTTCGAGCACCCCACGCGCGGCGGCGAGGTGCGCGTCACCTCCACGTACCCGGACGACCTCGCGGCGGCCCTGGCCGTGCTGAGGGGCTGACATGCGTGTCGACGTGGTCACCACGCCGGAGCAGCTGGAGGCCGCCATGGCGGTCCGCTTCGCCGTCTTCGTCGAGGAGCAGGGCGTCTCTGCGGACATGGAGCGCGACGCCCAGGATGGCGACCCCCGCACGGTCCACGTGATCGCGCTCGGGGATGGCGGCCAGCCGCTCGGCACCGGCCGCCTGCTCGCGCCCCACACCGACGAATTCCACGCCGACCACGGCGCGATGGACGCCGCCAACCCGCACATCGGCCGGCTCGCGGTCGTTGCCGCGGCTCGCGGCACCGGAGCGGGGCGTGCGCTGATGCTGTCGCTCGAGGCCGCGGCACTCGCCACGCACGGCGTCGATGGCGTGGTGCGCGTCGAGCTCAGCGCTCAGGACCACGCCATGCCGTTCTACGAGCGGCTGGGCTACATCGCGCACGGTGACGGCTACCTCGACGAGGGCATCCCTCATCACGACGCGTACAAGGACGTCCGCGCCTGACTCAGGGCTCGAGCGAGCCGAGGAATGCGAGGGTGGCGGAGACGATCTCCGCACGCGCGTCCTCGTTCGTCACATACGGCACGCCGTCGCCCGGCTGGGGGCCGTAGGAGCCGAACTGCGCGTGGTTCGCGCCGCCCACCTCCGTGAACACCGCCGCGGCAGGCAGTTTGTCGCGCGAGGCCGCAATGGTGGCGCGCGTCGAGAGGCCGTCCTCCGAGCCCGAGATCGAGGCGACCGCTCCCGTCCAGTCGCTCAGGTCGCCCGCTGGATAGGACGCCCAGAACACCAGGGCGCGCGGCCGCGCGTCTTCGGCCTCCATGGCGGCCACCGTGCCGCCCAGCGAGTGGCCCGCCACCGCCCAGTTCCCGCCGCGATCCGCGATGATCCCGGCCAGGGTTCCGCGTGACAGAAACGCGATTCCCAGCGGCTCCTTGACCACGACGACCGGATGGCCCGACAGCGCGAGAGGGGCCAGGTGGGCGGCGTAGGCGCGCGGGTCGACGCGCGCGCCGGGGTAGAAGACCAGCCCGGTCCCGTTGCCGCCGCCCACGGGGTCCATGACGATGCTGGTGGCGCTTTCGGTCACCGTCACCGAGGCGGTGGATTCCATCGCGGTCAGAGCGGGCTCGAGCGCGGTGAAGGGTCGCAGCCACGCCGTGGCCGCGATCCACGCCAGCGCGCCCGCGAGACCGACGATGCGGACGACGCGCCGCCACCCGCGGCCGGCGGGCCGCGCGCGCAGCGACCACGCCAGCGAACCGATGGCCACCAGCGCCGTGAGCGCGAGCCACACCGCGTAGGCGGGGTGGCCGTGCGCCACCGCGCCCCAGGCGGTGAGCGCCGCCCACAGGACCGCTCCGAGCGCGAGCGCCGCGACGGCGCGGGAGATCCACGGGAGGGCGCGATCGAGCCGTGAAGACATGGAGCCGACGCTAGCCGATCGCCGCGAGCGCCTTGCGGATGCGCTGCTCGCTCACCGGGCCGTCCGTGCCCAGGCGTTGCGCGAACAGAGACACGCGCAACTCCTCGATCATCCAGCGCACCCGTTCCAGCCCGGCCGCGGTCGCAGGGTCGACGCGCCCCTTCGCGTGCGCCGCCGCAACCGTCTCGTAGGCCTCGACCGCCTGGTTCACCTGCCAGGCGAGCTGGGCGTCGCGCGCCGGCTCCGCCCGCGCCTTCTCGAGGCGCTGTACGGCGGCCGCCAGGTAGCGGGCGAGGTGCGGCAACGTGTCGACCGGGGTGCGTGCGATGAAGCCGTCCCCGACCAGGCCGGCCGCCTGTTCGCGCAGGTCCTGCAGCGTCGCGAGCAGGGCCAGGGACGTGTTCGTGCGGATCGCGCCGTCGAGCTCACGCGCCGCCGCGAGCGCCGCGGCCGCCTGCCGGGCGACGCCCAGGACCCGGTCCTCGAGATCGTCCCGGACCCGGGTGCGCGCGGCCTCGTACTGGGCGCGCGTGCGCACGGCGGCGGCGTCGGGCGTGAGCGCCGTGACGGCCGCAAGCTGGAGATCGTCCACCAGGGCCTCGGTGGTCCGATACGGCGACGCCGCCATCGCCAGCGACTCGACGGGGCTCCAGCGGGTGGTGACGCGCTTGACCGGCAGTTCGAGCTCGATCAGCAGCAGCCTGCGGATCCCGCGCGCGTGCGCCGCGTCCCGCGAGGCGGCGTCCGCGAGCACGCGCAGCGCCGCGCGGACGCCCGATCGGTCCCGCTCCTCCACGATCGCCGGAAAGCCGCGC
>NZ_JAHEBP010000083.1 GCF_024642165.1 Demequina sp. | reverse complement strand
CGGGGCGCACCGCCCCGGACAGGGCCACCTCGCCCACGGCGGCCCACCCGCGGCGCACCGGCCGGTCCGCACGCGCCGAGGCCAGCGCCAGGGCGAGGGCCACATCCGCCGCGGGCTCGGTCACCCGCGCGCCGCCCACGGTCGACACGTAGACGTCGTCCGCGGCCACGGCGAGACCCACCCGCCGGTGCAGGACCGCGAGCAGCATCGCCACGCGGGGCCCGTCGACGCCCGAGGTGGCGCGGCGAGGATTCGCGAGCGCGCTGGGCGCCACCAGGGCCTGGATCTCCGCGGGCAGGGGGCGCTTGCCGTCGATGGTGATGGTGGGGCAGGTGCCGGGTACCGACTCCGCGTCCCGCGACAAGAACAGCCCCGACGGATCCGCCACCGACTCGATGCCGGAGTCGACCAGCTGGAAGCATCCGACCTCGTCGACCGATCCGAACCTGTTCTTCAGCGCGCGCAGCAGCCGCAACGGGCTGTGCTGATCGCCCTCGAAGTGGCACACCACATCCACCAGGTGCTCGACGATCCGGGGACCGGCGACCGAGCCGTCCTTGGTCACGTGACCCACCAGGACCATGGGGATCCCGCGCGTCTTGGCCGCCTGGATCAGTGCGGAGGAGACCTCCCGCACCTGCCCCACACCGCCCGGCGTGCCGTCCACCTGGGACGATGCGATGGTCTGGATCGAGTCGATCATCACCAGGCTGGGCTCGGCGTGGTCGAGGTGCGCAAGCACCGCCCCCAGGTCCGTCTCCGCGGCGAGCAGCACCGAGGCCTCCAGCGCGCCGATGCGCTCAGCACGGAGCCGCACCTGGCCCGCGCTCTCCTCGCCGGACACGTACAGCACGCGCCCGCCGGACCTGGCGGTTCGCGCGGCGACGTCGAGCAGCAGCGTCGACTTGCCGACCCCGGGCTCCCCCGCGAGCAGCACCACGGCGCCCGGTACCAGCCCGCCGCCGAGCACGCGGTCGAACTCGCCCACGCCCGTCGCGACGCGCGCGGTCGCCAGCGTCGAGATCTCCGGAATGGGCACCGCGGGTGACGTCACGGTGGTGGCGCGCGTCGCCGGACCGGCGGGTGCGGCGCCGGTCTCCATCACCGTGCCCCATTGCTGGCACTCCCCACACCGGCCCACCCATTTGACCGCGGTCCAGCCGCACTCGGTGCATCGGTACCCGGGTGAGGTCTTGCGCGCAGCGGTGGCCATGCGCACACGCTACCCGCGGCCTCCGACACCCACGCGTGTCAGCCTCGGGTGGTGTCGCATCCCGCGCCTAGGCTGAGCGCATGACGCCCGACCGCGCCGCTGGCGACGCCCCGTCCGACGCCCCGACGTTCGACCAGATCGTGGGCGTCGCACCGTCGAAGCCCACCACGCCACGGGGCCGCGCGGCGGCGCCGACCCCGGTGCCGATCGACGTCGATTTCGACACCGACGACGTCACGTCGCCCATCACGGGCCCGCCCGCCTCAGAGATCCTGCCCGAGCCCCGGTCTCCGCTCGAGGCGGGCCCCGAACACTCGGTGCCCGCGGGAGCCCCGCGCACGGCCGTCCAGCGCCTGGGAGACTCGGCCGCCGCCAACGCCGCGCTGTCCGCGCGGGGTGCCCCCACCCCCCTGGGCGGCGTGCCCATCGTGCCGGGGACTCCGGAGCCCGTCGAGCTCCCCTTCTCCGCGAGCGAGTCGGCGTTCGTCCCCACGTTCGCGGCCGTCTCTTCGCTCCGCACGCCCGCGGGCGCGCCGCGCCTGATCGGCGAGAACGAACCCATCAGCGAGTCCCCGGACCGCCCGAGTCCGCTCGCGGACGCCGCGATCCCCGAGGGCGACACCCCCTTGTACCGGCCGCGTGTTGCCGCCGGGACGGCCGCTGCGGGGGACCCCGCGATCACGGCGGGCGACGGCGACGGCTCCGCGGAGGCGCCGCATCGTCCCGTGGGAGCCTCGGGCGCGCGCCGTCCGGGCCGCGCGCTGCCGCTGATCCTCATCGGCCTGCTCATCATGGGGGCGCTGGTCTACGTGGGGTTCCGTCTCCTCAGCCCGGCGGCCATCGAGCTGCCCACGCAGCGCGTGGTGGTCGCCGCCAGCGAGCAGCCGCGAGCCGTCGAGCCGATCACGCCCGAGAACCCCACGCCGTTCCTCGCCGCGCTTCCCACCACCGCGGGCGACTGGGCGCTCACCGGGGTGGTGACCAACGATCCGCTGGCGGACACGGCGTTGCCGGCCCGGGTGGCCGAGTCCCACACCCTCACCTACAGCGACGGCACGGACGAAGTGGTCCTCGACGCGCGCCAGCTCTACAACGCGGACGATGCGAACACGGCGCTGGCGCGCGCCGCCGGGACCGCGACCATCGAGGACATGACGGTGGGCGGGGAGGTCGTGGGTGAGCGCGCCGAGCGGACCGGCGGCACCAACACGCGCATCATGTGGACGCACGATGCGGTGTACTTCGAAGCGGTCGGGCCCACGGCCGCCGTGGTCGACTTCGTGGCGGCGTTCGGCCTGTGACCACCGCGCCGGGACCCGAGCGACGGCGCGGCCGCGGCCCGCGCGGGGCGGGTGCCGATACCCGCGGCGACATCCTGGTCGCCGCCGCGGCAGGCTTCTCCGAACACGGGTACGCCGGCACCTCCATGCGCGCCATCGCCCGCGCGGCGGGCGTCGATCCCGCCCTGGTGCGCCACTACTTCGACTCGAAGGCGGAGCTGTTCATCGCGGCGATGCGGCCGGCCCAGCCCGACGACGCTCGACTGCTCGCGCTGGTCTCGGCGCCGCGCGACCAGGTGGGCACGCGGCTCATCGCGCTATTCCTCGAACTCTGGGACGATCCGTCGCTGGGTCCCCGGATGCGCGGCATCCTGCTGTCCGCGATGACCACGCCAGAGGTCGCAAGCGCCGTCCAGACCGTGCTGATCCGGGACGTCGTGCTGCGGCTCGCGCGCGACGACCACAAGGAGATGCGCGCCGGCGCCGCGGCGTCGCAGCTGATGGGACTCGCCGCCGCCCGGTACCTGATCGGGGTGCCCGCGGTGGTGCAGGCGTCGCGGGCGGAGCTGGTCGCGGTCTACGGACCCACCCTCCAGCGCTACCTCCAGGGCGAGCTCGATCTCGAGGGTTGACCCCACCGTGGGCCGCGGCGGCGTCGCGGTCTCGCGCTAGGTTGGAGGCATGAGCTCCGAAGGTTCCGTCCCGTCCTCCGACCACCCCACCATTGCCGTGATCGGCGGCGGCGTCATGGGCGGCACCCTGGTCTCCGCGCTGTGCGTGGCGGGTTGGCCGGGCGCGGCGATCACCGTGGTCGACCGTAATCCCGAGCGACGCGCCGTGCTCGCGTCCTCCCACGGCGTGGCGCTGGCGGAGGACGCCCGGGCGGCCGTCGCCGGGGCAGGAGTGGCGATCCTCGCGGTCAAGCCCCAGCAGATGGCGGCGGTGCTCGCGGAGCTCTCGGATGCCCTCGAGCCGGGCACGCTGGTCTTCACGGTGGCGGCGGCGCTGCCCGCATCGTTCTACGAGGCTCGGTTGCCGGCGGGCACGCCGGTGGTGCGCGCCATGCCCAACACGCCGGCCGTGGTGGGCGCCGGTGCGACGTCGATCTCCGCGGGGACGCACGCCACCGAGGAGCACCTGGCTCTGGCGGAGCGGATGCTGCGCGCCACCGGTCTGGTGGTGCGGGTGGACGAGCCCCTGATCGACGCGGTCATCGCCGTGGCCGGCTCCGCGCCCGCCTACTTCTACGCGATGGTCGAGGCGCTCACCGAGGCCGGCGTCATGCAGGGCCTGGAACGGGAGATGGCGACGATGCTCGCGCAGCAGACGTTCGTGGGCGCCGCCCGGCTGCTGGTCGAGTCGGGCGACACGCCGCAGGAGCTGCGCCGCCGCGTGAGCTCCCCGGGCGGCACCACGCTGGCCGCGCTCGAGGCCATGGCCAATGCGGGCCTGCAGGGGGTGATCTCCGCGGGGGCTAACGCCGCGGTGGCGCGCTCGAAGGAGCTGGGCGCCCAGCTCTCGGAGTGACGCCGAGGACCGGTCAGGCGGGTTGCGGCACGCGCGCCAGCACGGCTCGCGCCGCCGCGTCCACGTCGGCCATGTCGTTGTAGAGGTAGAAGCCCATCCGGGCCCGGCCGCCGCGCGCCGAGGCGCGGATCCCGGCCGCCCGCAGTGCGGAGGGGTCCACCCCGTCCACGGCGACGATGGCGCTGGTGCTTGCGGTGAGTCCCACGCGCTCGCGGAAGGCGTTCGCCAGGCCCACGCTGTGGCGATAGATCGAGTCCACGCCCTGGGCGACCAGCAGCTCGAGCGCCGTGGCGCCGGCCTCGACCAGCTGCCATGGCGGCGAGGTGTCGAGGCGGCGGGCGCTGCGGCTCAGGTTCATCTCGGGACCGTACAGCGACTCCCACGGGGAGTCCGCGCCGTACCAGCTCGCGCTCACCGGCCGGATCCACGTCGCGTCGGGGTGGATCGCGGCGAGTGCGATCCCGCGCGGCGTGGTCAGCCACTTGTAGGCGCTCGACACCACCACGTCGAAGTCGCGGGCGTGCAGCGGGAGCCATCCGGCGGCGTGGCTCGCGTCCACCAGGGTGCGCACGCCGCCGACGCGCGCGGCCATCGCCAGCCCGGTGAGGTCCGCCACGCGGCCGTCCGACGACTGCACCGCGCTGACGGCGACCAGGTCGACGCCCGGGCGGGTCTCCGCGACGATGCGCTCGAGGGGCACCACCTTCACGTCAAGCCGGGGATCGGCGAAGAAGGGGAAGCAGACCGAGGCGAAGTCGCCGTCCGCCACCACCACGCGGGCGCCGTCGGGGAGCGAGGCGGCCACCATGCCGACCACCTGCGACGTGGAGGCGGCGAAGGCGACATCGGCCGGCGCGGCCCCGACGAGGGTCGCGTACGCGGCGCGCATGCGCTCCACGGCGCGGTCGATCACCGCCAGGTCGAGCGTTCCGGACTGCCAGGCGTCGACCGCCGTACGCAGGGCGTCGGCGGTGGCGCGGGCGGGCAGCCCGTAGGACGGGGTGTCGAGGTAGCCCGGCACGCGGGTCCAGTGTGAGGCGATCTCCAGCATGCCTCCATGGTGACCTCCGGCTCCACAGCCAACAAGACCGTGCTTTCAACATCGAGACCTCGATGAGATGATGGTCTGGTGATCGATGTCGAGCGGCTCCTCATCCTGCGCGAGGTCGCGCGCCATGGCTCCAAGGCGGCCGCGGCCCGCGCCCTGACGCTGTCGGAGCCCACCGTCGCGCACCACCTGCGGGCCCTCGAGCGCCGGGCGGGCGTGCCGCTCACGGTGCGGGCGGGCCGCGTCACGCGCATGACCCCGGCGGGCGAGGCGCTCCTCCAGCACGCGGACGTGATCGCCGCGAGCCTCGAGGACGCCGAGCGCTGCCTGCATCGGCATTCCGACCTGCAGGTGGGGCGGCTGCGCATCGCCGCCTTCACGTCGTTCTGCGCCACCGTGCTGCCGCGGCCGCTGGCGCAGTTCGCGCAGACGTACCCCGGCGTCGAGATCGGCCTCGCCGAGACGGAGACGGACGATGCGCTGGAGCTGTTGCGCACCGGCCTCGCGGACCTGGTGGTGGGCTTCGCGGACGCGGCCACGCCCGCGCCGGTGGACGTGCCCACCAGCGCGCTGGGCCGGGACGAGTACCTCGCGATCCTGCCCGACTCCCACCCGCTCGCCGGGCGCGCGCGGGTCGACATGGCCGCGCTGGCGGACGAACGCTGGATCTCGGGCTGCCTGCGGTGCCGGACCCACCTGGTCGCGCATGCGGAGGAGGCCGGGTTCGCGCCCAACATCGCGTTCGTGACCGAGGACTACATCGCGGCGCAGCGCCTCATCGCCGAGGGACTCGGCGTCGCCCTGCTCACGCGCATGGCGCTCGATGCGAGCCCGGCCATCCCGGGCATCGTCGCGGTTCCCACCCGGCCCCCGACGTATCGGGAGATCTTCGTGGCGCTGCCGCACGATGCGGCGCCCGCCGCGGAGGCGTTCGCGAGCCTCCTGGTGGGGGCCGACGGCGCCACCTGACGCCGTCCGCCTCCGCCCCCCGGCGCCCCCGGCGCCCCCGGCGCCCCCGCATGACAGTGCGCACGGATCCCGAGCCGACACACCGGTGGAACACCCATCTGGGTGGATTCCCGCCGCGCGTCGCACCGAACTCCGTGCGCAGTGTCAGGGGTGTAGGGGGCTAGTTGGCCGTCACCGTGCCCAGCTGGTCGCCGCCGGTCGAGGTGCCGTCGAGCACCAGGCCGTCGACGTCGTCGCCGCTCACCGTGCCGCCCACGCTGATGGTGTACGAATCGCCGGTCACGATCCCAGGCGTCGACAGAACCAGCGATTGCGCTGACTTGGTGGTGACGAAGGACGCCACGTGCTCGCCGTCGGCGTCCGTCACCGTGATGACGGTGCCCTCGGCGACCGTCGACGCGAAGGCGACGGTGAGCACGCCCTGGTCACCCGCCGCATCGGGCGACACCAGCATCCCGGACGAGCCCGCCGCGGCGAGCGTGCCGCCGCTGATGTCGAAGGTGCCATTGACGTCCAACGCCCCGTTGCCGTTGCCGGTGGGGCCGGCCACCACCACGGTGCCGCCGGTCATGCTGGCGCTGCCGTTCGAGTCCAGCCCGTCGCCGTCGGCGTCGATGTACCAGGTGCCGCCGGTGATCTCGAGGTACCGGCCCTCCACCGCCTGGTCCATGCCGCCGCCGGCGACCGTGGTCGCGTCCGTGGCGCCGTCGGACGATGCGGTGGTGGTGTCGGTGGTGTAGGCCGCCGTGACCGCGGTGGCGGAGTCGGTGGTCGCCGTCGAGGTGCCGGTGGACGTGCCCGTGGTCGCACCGTCGGTGACGGCGCCGTCCGTGGCGCCGGTGTCCTGGCCGGGCATGCCCGTGCCGCGGTCAGGGCGCGTGCCGCCCATGCCGCCGGCATCCATGCCGCCCCCGGAGGAACTGCCGCCGCTGACGTTGACGCCGTCGTCGGAGGACGTGATCGAGCCGGTGCCGCCACTGAGGATGATGACGCCGCCCTCGAGGCCCTCGTAGGACGTGGAGATGTCGACGGAGCCGTCGGAGACGTGGAGCACGCCGTCGGAGTGGATGCCGTCGTCGTCCGCCGCGAGCGCGAGGTCGCCGCCCTCGACCGTCACCTGCCGCGCCGCGTCCAGTGCGTCCGAGGCCGCGGTGACGTCGAGGGTGCCGCCGGAGATCCAGATGACGCCCACGGCCTCGCCGTCGTCGTTGGCGATGTCCTCGTTGTTGGACTTGAGACCGTCGCCGCCGGCGTCGACCGTGATGTCCCCGCCGGAGATGACCAGGTGGTCCTTGCCGCGGATGCCGTCGTCCGCCGCGGTGACGGAGATGGTGCCGCTGTCGATCACGAGCCCGTCCTTCGAGGTGATGCCGTCCTCGGCCACGGCGTCGACGGCGAGCGACCCGGTACCGGCGATCCACAGGTTCGCCGTCGAGTACAGCGTCGCGTTGGGGACGCCGGACTCCGCGTCGGTGGACGCGGTGGCGCCCGCCGCATCGGCCAGGCTGTTGGTCGAGCCCTCGGCGAGCCAGATCACCACCTCGTCCGCACCCTCGATGTCGAGGGCCGCGGTGTCGGAGGAGGTGATGTCGACGCCGTCGAGGATGAGGTTGACGTCCTCGTCCTCGGTGTCGACCACCACCTGGCCGGCGGACAGCGTGCCGGACAGCACGTACGTGCCCCCGGCCGTGATGGTGACCACGTCGCCGGCGACGGTGACGCCGTCGCCGCCCGTCGAGCCCGAGTCGGACAGGGAGATCGCGACCGCCGCGGACTCGTCGAACGGGATGTCGACGTCCTTGACGCCCAGCTCCTCGTAGGAGACCTCGGTGAGAGCGTCGGTCGAGGCGGAGACGGTCTGCGCCTCCTCCACCGTGGTGGTGGTCGCGGTCGCGTCGCCGGTGGCGGTGTCGGTGGCGGTGCCGGTCGCGGTGCAGCCGGCGAGCATGAGGGTGCCGGTCAGGAGGCCGGCGAACAGGAGGGTGGGCTTGCGCATGTCAGGGCCTTTCATGCCGCCAGGACGGCGGACGGGTTGAGGTGGCGGCGGAGGGTGCGCGTCCAGCGGTTGGACGGCAGCCCGGGCTGGAGAGCCGCGAGGGTGGTGCAGTACTTGGAGATGCGGGCGGGGCGGGCGCCCTGCGCCCACAGGGCGCGGTCGACGTCGCCGGCACGATGCGCGGACTTGGTCTCGACGATGAGCGCGTCGCCGAAGCCCACCCGGTTGCCCGCCGCATCGGTGCCGGTGACATCCCGGTCGATGGTCACGCGGACGCCGTCGCCCACGAGCGTGGACCGTTGGTAGCGGGTGGTGAGCACGGGCCGGAGATCGTCGACGGCGCCGGCGACCAGCGGGAACGATGCGACGAACTCCCGCGCGTGGCCGTCCACACGGCCGTCGCGCAGGGCGTCGGCGGCGAGCCACTCGCGATGCTTGACCGTCTCGCCGCGGGCCGAGCGGAGCTTCACCTCGATGGCGCGGTCGCCGGTGCCCAGGTACTCGCGGGTGCGGACCTTGTAGCGCGACGGGCGCCTGCGGGCGGCCGCCGTATACGACTCGAGCCGCGGGGTGTCGTAGTAGGTGGACGAGTAGCCGAAGCTCCGCTCGCCGTCGATCTCGAGCGCACGCAGGCCCTCGACGCCGGCGAGCGCGCGGTCCCACGTCGACGCGTCGACGATGTACTTGCGGTCCACCCGGGTGAGCAGCGCGGCCTCGGCCTGAAGCGCGTCGAGCGTCGTGGCCGGCAGCGCCGCGAGGCGTCGCTCCCAGCTCATCGCGCGGCCTCGTTGTCGACCCGGCCCAGACCATGGGACGGTGCGGGTGCGAGGCCGTGGGCGTGGGCGGGGGCGTGGGAGACGATGCGGTCGTCGAGAGGGGTGGAGCCGTCCGGCAGGCGCGTGAACCGGACGTCGACCACGGTGGTGTCGTTGACCATGTCGACCTTGCGGATCATGAGGCGCTGGACGTCGGCGTTCAGCAACCCGGCGAGGTGGCGGGACGCC
>NZ_JAHEBP010000170.1 GCF_024642165.1 Demequina sp. | reverse complement strand
GCGCCATCGAGCCCGCCCGCTCCGGGATCGCGAGCGCGGTCAACAACGCGGTGGCCCGCATCGCCGGCCTGGTGGCCGTGGCGCTCATCGGCACCATCGTGGGCGGCACGCTCGACCTCGACGGCTTCCACCGCGCCACCATCGTCACCGGCGTGCTGCTCGCGGCGGGCGGAATGATCTCGTGGGTCGGGATCCGGAATCCCGCGCCCGCGGAGGAGGGGTAGACCTTCTACCCGGATCGATACCATCCCAGAGATGTCGGAATGCAGAACTACTCCTCCCTTCCCCTTGCCATGAGCACCATCCAACTGTCGGGTTGGATGGAGCAGGGGGCGCGCGCGGCACTGGCCGGCTACATCGGCCAGATGCCGTCGCTGTGCGTCGAGGTCGGGGGCGAGACCTTCGCGTCCGGACGCGTCGGCGCCGGCTCGGCGGCCCGGAATGCCGAAAACGTGACCTGGTGGAACGGTGAGAGCGAAGGCAACTGGCTGTCGGCGTGGCTCGGACACGTCGCGTTGGTCGGATCTGAGTCGGACCGCGACCAGGCCGTCGAGAGGCTCGAGCGCATCCTCGCCCATCAATCCGAGGACGGGTACCTCGGCATGTTCAGCGACGCGACGCGCGCCGAGAGCGACTTCATCACGGGTGACCTCTGGACCCAGACCTGCCTTCTCCGTGCACTGCGCCTGTGGGCCGATGCGGCTCACGACGACCGGATTCATGGCGCCGTCGATCGTGCCGTCGCCCAAGCCTGCGCGAGATTGGCACGGGCGATAGCCCGGGGAACGGCGTTCGACCACGTGACGGGCACCGGGCATGACCTCATGTTCGTCGACGTGCTCTACGACGCGTTCCTGCGCGATCCCGATCCCTCCTACGCGGCGTCGGCGATAGCGCTCTATCGGGCCTTCTCGGACGCGGTCATCGAGGAGCCGTTCGCGGACTTCCAGCAACACAGGCTGGAATCGGAGGCGCCGTTCTCGGGTCACGGCGCCCACGTCGCCGAGCACGCCCGGGTTCCGCTGCAGATCGCGGCGATGACCGGAGACCCGGACGGGACGTGGATGGCGCTGTTCGAGCGAGGCGTGACCAAGATGCATGGCGCGATCGGTTCCTCGGGCGGCCTCAAGTCGGATGAAACCCTGGGCGCGCCGGGACACGCGCCGGTGCACCTGCCCGAAGCGGGCGAGGAGCACTGTGCGCTGACCGAGCTGGTCGACACCTGGCTGACCGCCGCGGCGGTGACCCTCGACACTGCGTGGGTGGACCGCGCCGAGGCGATCATCCTCAACGCCGCGCCCGCCGGGGTGTTCGCCGATGGCACCGCCGTGGCCTATCTCCACGCCGAGAACCAGGTGGCCGCGACTCGCGCGATGGGTACCCGCTGGGACTACTCGCCGACGCACGACGATGCGGCGGTGTGCTGCGCACCCAACGCCGGCCGGCTGCTGCCACTCGCGCTTCGCCACGCCGTCGCGCCGACCCCACATGGGTATCGAGTGCAGCTCTATGGGCCCCTGTCCGTCTCGTTCCAGGGGGTGGGCGGGGACGTCACCATCCGCCAGCGGACGGAGTACCCGTTCGAGGAGGCCATCGACATCGATGTGGTGGCACCAGGGCGGCGTTTCACACTCGAGCTCCGGGTGCCGGGATGGTGCGCCTCGCCGTCCGTCACCACCACCGACGTCACCGATGCGACGGTGGAACGCCGGGGTTCGAGGATGGTGATCGACGGCATCTGGCATCCCACCAGCTCCGTGCGGCTGGTGTTGCCGCAAGCCGTCGCGTGCACCCCGACCGCGGACGGGCGCTATGCGCTCCACCTGGGGCCGCTCGTGTTGGCCGCGCCCATCGCCCACATCTCGACGGCGACGCGCCGGTATCCCGGCAGCGATCTGTGCGACCTCGACGTGTTCGCCGCCGATGCCGCGGCCTCGTGGGCGCCGGTGATTCGAGAAGACCGGCTGGGCGAGGTCACGGTCGAGCGGTCTCGCGCTGGTCGCGCGGACTGGACCGACTCCGGCATCGCAGTGACGCTACCGATGATCGATCCCTCCCCACGCGCGACGGCCACCACCGGCGCCGAGGACACGCCGATCACGCTGGTGCCCATCGGACAGACCACGCTCAGGCGAACGGTCTTCACGATGGTGCGGTCCAGGTGAACGCGGTCGCCGCGGCCCTCGACAGATCTGCGCGGGGGATTCCATGCGTGCAGCACCGTGCACTCCCCCACCCCATGCCCTAGCTCCCGGCCGGCCCCCGCCACACCTCGACGAACCCGAGCCCGGAGTACAGCGCGATCGCGGGCGAGCTGTCCGCGTCCACCGTCAGCGACAGCTTCGCGTCTCCGCCGGCCATCACGGCCCGCGCCGCGATCCCGAGCAGCGCCGAAGCGATCCCCCGCCGCTGCCACGCGGCGTCTGTCAGCACGCCGATCACGTACGGCCAGTCCGGCGCCTGCGGGTGGACGATGCGCC
>NZ_JAHEBP010000082.1 GCF_024642165.1 Demequina sp. | reverse complement strand
CGGAGGCCTCGTTGTCGACGATGCTCGAGCCGGTGATGATCAGCGGCGCGCGGATCGCCGCGATGGCACCGCCGCGCGCGCAGGTGTTGGCGGCGAACGTGGACCCGTCGATCTCGAACGGTGCGGTCATGTCGCGCGCGAACACGGCCCCTCCGGACGCCCCGTCGACGTCTCCGCAGGAGTTGCCCGTGAAGAAGACGTCGCGCAGCGACAACCGGCCGCCGCGCATGGCGACCGCGCCGCCGCCGGGAAGCTCGTCGAGGTCGAGCGGACCCGCGACGCCTCGGGGCCCTGCCTGCGCCGAGCCATCGATGAGCGACAGGCCATCGAGGACGACGCGGGGAGTGGTGCGGCCCTCGCACGGTCCCTCGAGGGTTCCCAGCGATTCCTCGCACGTATTCGCGTAGAGCAACGAGCGCTCGCCGGCGCCCGCGATCGTGATGTCTCCGCCGCCGAGGACGCGGACCAGCGCCATAGGTTCTCCGCCCGGTTCGCACCCAACCGAGTTGCACACGGTCAGGGTCTCGTCCAGCACGATCGCCATCTGACCGCCGCAGTCGAAGGTCACGTCCCCGCCCGCGCGCACGGCGCGCACGAGCGCGGCCGAGGTGCAGGACTCGGGCCGCCCGTCGCCCACCTGGCTGCCGCGAGTGGTGGGCGTCACGACGCCCGCCGCGGACTCGACCGGGCCGGACGGCTCCACCTCGGGCGGCTCGACCGGATCCGCCGCCGGAGCGTCGGTGGCCGCCGTCACCGCAGGCGCGACCGTCGCCAGCGGCGAGTCGGGCTGTGGCGGCTGGCTCGAACCGACCACCACGGGGTCCTGTCCGGGCGCACACGCCGCCAGCATCGCCGCCGCGACCGCGGCGATGGCAACGCGTGCCCACCCACCTGTGCGCATGCCTCGAACCTAGCCGAGGCGGTCCAGGCCGCGCCGGATGGCGGCCGCCTCAGTCGATGATCGGGGGGCCCTCGGCGGCGTGACAGACTGTGCCGCATGAGCGACCTGGACCTCGGCGGCCTGAGCCTCGAGGAGGCCGAGCGCGAGATCTACGCGCACATCGTCTCCCGCAACCCCGAGCACGACTTCGAACCCACCCTCGATCGCGTGAGGGAGGCGTGCGACCTGCTCGGCAGCCCGCAGCACGCCTACAAGGTGGTTCACCTCACCGGCACCAACGGCAAGACCTCGACGGCCCGCATGACGGAGTCGCTTGTCCGAGAGCATGGTCTTCGGACCGGACTCTTCACGTCGCCGCACCTCAGCTCGGTGCGGGAGCGGATCCAGATCGACGGCGAGCCGATCTCGGCGGAGGCCTTCGTGCGGCTGTGGCTCGACGTGGCGCCCATCATCCACCTGGTGGATGTGCGATCCGGCAAGGCCGGCGGCCCGCGGATGAGCTTCTTCGAGGTGCTGGTGGTGCTGGCGTACGCCGCGTTCGCCGATGCGCCGGTCGACGTTGCCGTGGTCGAGGTCGGGATGGGCGGCGTCTGGGACGCCACCAACGTGGCCGACGGGGACGTCGCGATCCTGACCCCGGTGGGGCTCGACCACCAGGAGTGGCTGGGTGACTCGCTGCAGGACATCGCCGCGGAGAAGGCGGGCATCATCAAGAACGGGGCGTCGGTGGTGATCGCCGAGCAGTCCGAGTCCGTGGCCCCCGTGTTCGCCGCGGCCGTGGCCGAGCACGGTGCCCGAGCCCTGTGGGAGGACCAGGACGTCGAGGTGGTGGAGCGTCAGCCCGGCGTGGGCGGTCAGTTGGCGACGTTGCGGACGCCCGCGGCGACGTATTCGGACATCTTCATCCCTCTTTACGGCCCGTACCAGGCACACAACGCCGTGTTGGCGCTCGCGGCCACCGAGCTGCTGCTGGCGGACGGCGCGGACCCGGAGTCGCTGTCAGGCGAGGTTGTCGAGACGGCCTTCGCCAACGTGACCTCGCCGGGCCGGCTCGAGGCCGTGCGCACCGCGCCCCTCATCCTCGTCGACGCCGCGCACAACCCGCATGGGGTCGAGGCGCTGGTGGGCGCGATCGAGGAGTCGTTCGCGTTCGAGACGCTCGTGGGAGTCGTGGGAGTGCTGCGCGACAAGGACGCCGACGGGATACTCGCGGCGCTCGAGCCCGCGCTCGACCACGTGGTGGTGACCGCATCGTCCTCCCCGCGCGCAATCCCCGTCGAGGAGCTCGCGGCCCTCGCTCAGCAGATCTACGGCGAGGACCGGGTGACGGTGGCGGACTCCGTGCCCGACGCGATCGACCGCGCGGTGCAGCTGGCGGAGCGCGACAACGACCTCGGCGCGGGAGTCCTGGTGGTCGGGTCGATCACCCTGGTCGCGGACGCGCGTGCGCTCACCGGCGCGGACCGCCGCAAGGGCATGGGGCGCGCCCGATGAGCGCGCGGCCGCAGCGGCCCGCGACACTGGTCTTCACTCAGGTGGTGCTCGCCCTCCAGGCGCTGAGCGCGTTCTTCGCGACCTTGGTGCTCTGGGGGCTGGGCCGCGCCGGGCAGATCGATGCGTCCAGCGGGCTGATCTGGGCCGGTGGACTCGCGATGGTCCTACTGCTCGGGTACGCCGCCGGCAAGCAGACTGCGCGGTGGGGCCGGTGGCTCGGCTGGGCGCTGCAGATCCCGATGCTGCTCGCCGGGTTCGTGGAGCCGACGATCGCCGTGATCGGCGCGATCTTCCTCGCGTTGTGGATCACGGGACTGCGGCTGGGCGGGCGCATCGACCGCGAGCGGCGCGAGCGCGACGAGGCTGCCGCCGCCGACCGGGCCGACGAGGCAGAGTCCGCCGGTGGTGCGACCGCGTGAGCGGATTCCTGTGGCGGATGGGTGGGGCCCTCGCCGCGGGCGTGGTGGGCCTGTCGCTGATCTTCTGGCAGCTCGAGCACGTGTCGCTGCTGCGGTTCGCCGGTCTCGGGAGGCCCTCTGCGGCGGTCTACCTGCTGTTGTTCGCGGGACTGCTGATCCTGAACGCCGCCGTGTTCTACGTGCTCAGGCGGTGGGGCGCGTACCTGCGCGAGAATCCCGGTGCGGGTCAGTTGCCGCCCTGGTTGCTGGCGGGCATCGGGGTGCTGGCCGGCGCGGCGCTGGTCGCCGGGATCGCCGTCCACGCCAGTTGGGTTCGCGCGCAGGATCCGACCCCGCTGGACATCCGCGAGGGCTTCATCGCCTACGAGGTGTCCTTCGCGACCCTGGCCTTGGTGCCCTTGGTGCTGCTCGCCGTGCGCTGGTCCCACGGCTACCGCCGGAACTGACAGGAGGGGCGCGCCTCGCGTCGGCGAGGCGCGGGCGGGCGGGGCGCGTGCGCGCGCGGGTCAGGGTCAGACGATGACGGCCGAGACCACGGAGTAGCCCTCGAGCGCCGCACGGCCCTCAAGGCCCTCGATCTCCATGAGGAAGCTGAACCGCACCGACGCCGCTCCGCCGCGTTCCAGCATCTCCGCCACCGCGCACGCCGTGCCTCCGGTGGCGAGGACGTCGTCGATCACCAATACGTGCCTGCCCTCGATGCCGCCGGCGGAGACCGTCAGGTCGGCGGAGCCGTACTCCATCTCGACTCCGGACTCGAGTAGATCGACGCCGGGCATCTTGCCCTTCTTGCGGACCATGGTCATGCCCACGCCCAGGGTCTGGGCCACGACGGGCGCGAAGATGAAGCCCCGAGCATCGATTCCGGCGACCACGTCGACCTCGGCATCCGGCGGCGGCATCAGCTGGATGCAGGCCTCGCGGAAGCGATCGGGGCTCGCGAGGATCGGTGCGATGTCGTAGAAGAGGATCCCCTCGATGGGGAAGTCCGGGAACGTGTCGAAGTCGTCGATCGTGATCACGGCACCATCGTGTCACGCGGCGTGTGCGGCGAGAACGTGCCCGAGGGTGACTCTGTGGTGGTCTCGACGCGGGTCCGCATCAACGGTGTGGATCAGTGTCGTTCTGGCGCGCGATTCCGGTCAACGGTGTGGATCAGTGTCGTTCTGGGCCCGCTCCGGCGGGTGGCGCTGGTCATCCGCGGGGTGGCGCCGGTGACTCGCGGGCCGGGCAAGCCGGCCACGCGGGGCTGGCCGGACTGGCCGGGCGACGTGGGCAGCCGCACGGCAACCGACACTCATCCGCACCGTTACCGGTATTCCGGCCGGAAAACGACACAAATCCGCACCGTTGGCGGATTCCCTGGCAGCGGCTCCCGCCGGAGCGGCCGGGCACGCAGCGCGCGCTAGGCTCGCGACCATGACGGAACGCACCCTGATCCTGGTCAAGCCCGACGGCGTCAAGCGCGGCCTGTCGGGGGAGGTGCTTCGGCGCGTCGAGGCGAAGGGATACACGCTCGTCGCGGTCGAGATGCGGCGCGCCACCCCCGAGCTGCTAGGCGAGCACTATGCCGAGCACGTGGGCAAGCCCTTCTACGACCCGCTCGTGGAGTTCATGCTCTCGGGCCCGGTGGTGGCCGTGGTCGCCGAGGGCGAGCGCGTCATCGAGGGCTTCCGATCGCTCGCCGGTGCGACGGACCCGACCACCGCGACGCCCGGCACCATCCGCGGGGACCTGGCGCGTACCTGGGACCTGCCGGTGATCCAGAACCTGGTCCACGGATCGGACTCGCCCGAATCTGCCGACCGGGAGATCGGGATCTGGTTCCCCGGGCTGTAAGCACGGCGGGCACGGCGAGTGCCGTGGGTGCTGTAGGCGCCGCCAGCGCCGCCAGCGCCCCGAGCGCCGCGCTCGCCGCGCTCCGCGAACCCCCCGACGACCGGGCCCTCCGAGACGCCTGCGGCCGGTCCACGGCGGGCTCCTCGTGCCTCACCGGAGCGGGTCAACGGTTCCCCTAGACTCGGCGCCATGCATCTCAAGACGCTGACGCTGCGAGGCTTCAAGTCCTTCGCGTCGGCGACCACTCTCGAGTTCGAGCCCGGGGTCACCTGCGTGGTGGGCCCGAACGGCTCCGGCAAGTCGAACGTGGTGGATGCGCTCGCGTGGGTGATGGGCGAGCAGGGCGCCAAGACGCTGCGCGGCGGCCAGATGGCGGATGTCATCTTCGCCGGCACCTCCGGCCGCGCTCCGCTGGGGCGAGCGGAGGTGTCGCTCACCATCGACAACGTCGACGGCGCCCTGCCGATCGACTACTCCGAGGTGACGATCACGCGCACCCTGTTCCGATCCGGCGGCTCCGAGTACGCCATCAATGGCTCGGCGTGCCGCCTGCTCGACATTCAGGACCTGCTGAGCGACTCGGGCCTCGGCCGCGAGATGCACGTCATCGTGGGTCAGGGACAGCTCGACGCGGTGCTGCGTGCCACCCCCGAGGACCGGCGCCACTTCATCGAGGAGGCCGCCGGGATCCTCAAGCACCGCCGCCGCAAGGACAAGGCGCTGCGCAAGCTCGACTCGATGCAGGCCAACCTCACGCGCGTCCAGGACCTCACCGTCGAGATTCGCCGCCAGCTGGGCCCGCTCGGCAGGCAGGCGGAGGTTGCTCGCCAGGCGCAGCGCATCCAGGTCGACGTGCGTGACGCCCGGTCGCGCCTGCTGGCTGACGACATCGCCACGCTCTCCGAGTCGATGAGCAAGGATCACGCCGACGAGACCGCGTTGCTGGAGCGTCGCGCCGCGGTCGAGGAGGCGTTGACGGCCGCGCGCGCGCAGCTCGCCGAGCTCGAGCGCGCCTCCGCCGAGGCCACGCCCGCGCTCACGCGCGCCAACGACACCTTCTACCGCCTGAGCGCGATCCGGGAGCGGTTGCGCAACCTGGGCACCCTCGCCGAGGAGCGTCTCCGGATGCTCGGCAGCGCGGTCGACTCCGCGCCGCCCGCCGACCTGGTGGACCTCGACGAGCAGGTGCGGCGCGCCCGCTCCGCGCGCGCCGAGCTCGACGCCGAGGTGGCCGCCGCCGCCGTCGAGCTCGAGACCGCCATCGAGGCCCGCAAGGAGGCCGAGACTCAGGCCTTCGGCTCCGACCGCCACCACGGGAACCTGCTGCGCTCCGTGGCGGACCGCCGGGAGGGCGTCGCGCGGCTCGCGGGCCAGGTCGCGGCGAAGCGATCCCGGGTGGAGTCGACGGAGTCCGAGATCGGTCGCCTGCAGGAGCAGCTGGCCGCCGCGGAGCGCCGCGCCCACGACGCGACCACCGAGTTCCAGCATGTCGAGACCTCGGTCGCCTCGGTCGAGGCGGGGGAGGAGGACCTCGACGTGCGCCACGAGGCGGCCACCGAGGAGTGGGAGCGCGCCAAGGCCACGCTGACCGAGCTCAAGGACGCCCTCCACGCCGCCATGCGCGAGCGTGACACGTGGGCCGCGCGCGGCGAGGCACTCGAGCTGTCGCTGGTGCGCAAGGACGGCGCAGGGGCGCTGCTGGCGAGCGACATCAAGGCGGTGCGCGGCACCGTCGCCTCCCTCATCGACGTGAGGGACGATGCGGAGGATGCGCTGGCGGCCGCGCTCGGCCCGCTGCAGGATGCCCTCGCGGTGGACTCCGTCGAGGACGCCGTGGACGCGATCCGCTGGCTTCGCGACGAGGACGCCGGCCGCGCCCGCTTCATGGTGGCCGATCCCGAGGCGCGCGTCGTGAACCCGCCGGTGGACCTGCCGCCCGGTGCGGCGTGGGCCTCCGACCTGGTGGAAGGGTCCGCTGGCATCGCGGACACCGTGCGTGCGCATGTCTCCGGCGTGGTGGTGGTCGATGACCTGGCGGCGGCGCGCGCGGTGGTCGCGGAACATCGCGACGTGGTGGCCGTCACGCGGCGCGGGGACCTGCTGGGCCCGCGCAGCGCGTCCGGTGGGGCGGGCGACGCGCCCAGCGTGATCCACATGCAGGCCGCCCTGGACGATGCGCGGATCAAGCGGGACGCGGCGGCCGCCGTGGTCGAGGAGACCCAGTTCGGAATCCGCGGCGCGGAGGCGGCGGAGGCAGACGCGCGCTCGGAGCACGAGCGCACGCTCGCGCGACTCAACGAGTCGGATGCGCGCATGGCCGCCGTCGCCGAGCAGCTGGGCCAGCTGGGCGCGCAGGCCCGCGCGGCCAAGGGCGAGGCCGAACGCCTGTCCCACCAGCTCGAGCTCGCTCACGGGCGCATGAGCTCAGACGCCGACGAGCTCGCGAGCCTCACCGAGCGCCTGTCCGGTGCCCAGGCCGAGCCGGAGCAGTTCGAGGCCGACACGCGCGCGGCGCAGGAGGCGCGCGACCGCGACGAGGCCGACGCGCGGGTCGCGAGGGCCAAGGAGACCGAGGCGCGGCTGACGCTGCGCACCTCCGAGGAGCGCGCGCGTGCGCTCGCGGCCCGCGCCGAGAGCCTCGAGCGTGCCGCCCTCGCCGAGCGCGAGGCCCGGGTGCGCGCCGAGGCCGCGGCGGCGCGCAGGGAGCACCAGGCGCAGGCCGCGCGCGAGGTCATCGCGGGTGCGGCCGATGCACTGGCGCTCATCGACGTCTCCGTCCAGCGTGCGGACGATGCGCGCGCCGCCGTGGAGGCCGAACGCGCCGAGCGCACGGGCCGGCTCGCCGAGGTGCGCCGGAGCGTCGACGACCACTCCACCGAGTACTCGCGCCTCACGGACGACGCCCACCGCGACGAGGTGGCGCGGGCCGAGCAGAAGGTTCGCCTCGAGCAGTTGCGGCAGCGTGCCGTCGACGAGTTGGGCGTGGATCCCGACCGGCTGGTCGAGGAGCACGGACCCCACATGCCCGTGCCGGTCCTCGACCCGGACGCGCTCGCGAGTGCCGCGGGCGACGGCGAGGCCGAGCCGGAGACCACGCCGTACATCCGCGAGGTCCAGGAGAAGCGCCTGCGCCAGGCCGAGCGGGCGATGAATCAGCTGGGCCGAGTCAACCCGCTGGCGCTCGAGGAGTTCGACGCGCTGGAGGAACGCCACAAGTTCCTCACGGATCAGCTTGCCGATATCAAGCGCTCTCGCGAGGACCTCCTCACCATCGTCAAGGAGATCGACGAGCGCGTCGAGACCATCTTCGCCGAGGCGTTCGCGGACACGGCCGTGCAGTTCGAGCGCATCTTCCCGCGGCTGTTCCCCGGCGGCGAGGGACGGCTGGTCCTCACCGACCCGTCGCGGATGCTCGACACCGGCATCGAGGTCGAGGCGCGCCCCGCGGGCAAGAAGGTGAAGCGGCTCTCGCTGCTGTCGGGAGGCGAGCGTTCCCTCACCGCGGTCGCGCTGCTGGTGTCGATCTTCAAGGCCCGCCCGAGCCCGTTCTACGTGATGGACGAGGTGGAGGCCGCGCTCGACGACGTCAACCTGGGTCGCCTGCTCGAGATCTTCACGGAGTTGCAGGAGGACTCTCAGCTCATCGTCATCACCCATCAGAAGCGCACCATGGAGATCGCGGACGCCCTGTACGGAGTGACGATGCGCGGCGACGGTGTGACCACCGTCATCAGTCAGCGGATCAAGGACGACGACGCGGCCTGACGCGCTCGACGCGTCGGGAACAACGGCGGCCGCGCTGCGTTGTGCCTGGTGCGGGCGCACCCCAGAAGTGGGGTTTGCCCGACTCGTCCTTTTCGGGTGACAATGACCCGGCCGAGGGGCTCGCCAGACACCAGTTTCAGCAGATTGTGGGATTACCGATGTTCAGCCACATGGAGGGCACCCTCATCGTCGCCGGCCTCTTGGCGGTGATCGTGTTCGTCGCCGCCTTCGCCGCGGAGGGCCGCGGCCAGCGCCTCATCCGGATCCTGTTGGGAGCCGAGCAGCGGCGGCCCGTGCGCGAGCACCTCTTCGACGAGCTCGAGCGCCCCGCGCCCACCCTGGACGTGGTCGGAACGCTCGCCCGGCGCGAGCCGCGCGCGCCGCGGGAGTCACGCGAGCTCGAGAGCGCGCATTCCTGAACGCTCCAGCCCGGTGCCCATCGTGCCCCGGATGACCTGAGAGACTATGCCCGTGGACGTCTCATGGATCCCAGGTGACAGCGATCTTCTCGTAGCGATCATCGCGGGGCTCGCGGTGCTCGGCGGTGCCGCGGCCGCAGTGGTGGGCAAGGCGCGCCAAGCGCCGCCCAAGGAGCCTCCGCGACCCGCCGCGCCCGCGCCGGTGGACGATGCGGAGGCCCCGGCCGCGCCCCAGCAGGCGCCGGAGCCG
>NZ_JAHEBP010000081.1 GCF_024642165.1 Demequina sp. | reverse complement strand
AACGTCGAGTACGGCCTGCGGGTGGCCGGCGTCGGGCGCCGCGAGCGGCGCGCTCAGGCGGAGGAGGCGCTGGGTGCCGTCCGGCTCGCAGGTCTCGAGACCCGCCGCCCGCACGAGCTCTCGGGCGGTCAGCGCCAGCGGGTGGCGCTCGCCCGCGCCATCGTGCTGCGACCGCAGGCCCTGCTGCTCGACGAGCCGCTGGGCGCGCTCGACCTCAAGCTGCGCGAGCAGATGCAGGTGGAGCTCAAGGAGCTGCAGCGCTCCCTGGGCATCACGTTCGTGTTCGTCACCCACGACCAGGACGAGGCGCTCACCCTCAGCGATCGCGTCGCCGTGTTCGACGCCGGCGAGGTGGTCCAGTTGGGTACGCCCCGCGAGATCTACGACCACCCCCGGAATCGCTTCATCGCGTCGTTCGTGGGCTCGGCCACGCTGCTCGAACCCGCGGTCGCCGCGGCCTTCGGGCTGCCGGCGGCCCCCATGGCCGTGCGCCCCGAGCGGGTGACCCTCGACGGGCCGGCCGCCGGCCTGCCCGGCACCGTCGCCGAGGTGATCTACACCGGGCCCGAGCATCGAATCGTCGTCGACCTCGACGGCCACGACGCCCGGATCACCGCGCTCGAGCCCAACGTCGGCGGCGACCGCCCGCGCGTGCGCGGCGACCGCGTCACCGTGGCGATCGACCCGGCAGCCGCGGCACCGCTCGAGGCCCCCGTCCCGTCCTGAACCCCCGCGCAGTACCCCTACGAAAGGAAAGTCCTGTGATGAAGTCTCCATCCCGCACGGCCCTCCGGGCGGGCCTCGCGGCCGCCGCGGCCCTCTCCCTCGCCGCCTGCGGCACCAGCGGCTCCGACTCCGGCTCGGCGGCCGCGGAGTCGCTCGGCGACACTGAGGGCTCGGTGTCGATCCTCGCGTGGCCCGGCTATGTCGAGGACGGCAGCAACGACCCCGCGTACGACTGGGTCTCCGGATTCGAGGACGCGACGGGCTGCATGGTCACCTCGAAGCCTTACGGCACCTCCGACGAGGCCTACCAGCTGATGCAGAACGGCGGCTACGACGTGGTGGCGGCCTCGGGCGACCTCACGCTCCGGCTCATCGCCGGCGACCTGGTCTCTCCCGTCAACACGGACCTGCTCGACAACTACGCAGGCATCTTCGACTTCCTGAAGAACAAGGAATGGAACAGCGTCGACGGCGTCTCCTACGGCGTCCCCCACGGCTACGGCGCCAACCTGCTCATGTACAACACGGACGAGGTCACGCCGGCCCCCACCTCGTGGGATGTCGTGTTCGACAAGAGCTCGGACTACGCCGGCGGCGTCACCGCCTACGACTCGCCCATCTACATCGCTGACGCGGCCGTGTACCTCATGGCCCACCAGCCCGACCTGGGGATCACCAACCCCTACGCGCTGGACCAGGACCAGTTCGACGCGGCCGTCGCCCTGCTCAAGGAGCAGCGCACCAACGTGGGCGAGTACTGGTCGGACTACCTGAAGGAGATCCAGGCCTTCGAGACCGGGGACTCCGTGGTGGGCACCACATGGCAGGTGATCCAGAACTCCGTCAGCACGGGCAACACGGCCGTGGTGCTGCCCGAGGAGGGCGCCACCGGATGGTCCGACACCTGGATGATCGCTTCCGACTCGAAGAGCCCCAACTGCGCGTATGCGTGGCTGGACTACATCGCCGACCCCGAGGTCAATGCGACGGCGACCGCCTACTTCGGCGAGGCGCCGTCGAGCGCCGCCGCGTGTGACTTCCGCGACGACTGCGAGGCTTACCACGCGGGTGACGAGGAGTACGCGGCGCAGATCTGGTACTGGACCACACCCATCAGCGAGTGCGTCGACGGGCGCACCGACGTCGAGTGCATCGACTACTCGGAGTGGACCAAGGCCTGGCAGGAGATCAAGGGCTGACGCCGGGGCGCGGGGGGACGATGTGCTTCGTCCCCCCGCGCCGACCTCGCGGGGGTGTCCGCGTCCCCGCACCCGCATCGTCCCCTGAGGAACCATGACCACGCATCGCGTCTCCGGCTTCATCGCCCCGCGCCGCCGCCTTCAGCTGGCAGGCCTGCTCTCCGCGCCCATTCTGTGGCTCGGGCTCGTCTACATCGTCGCGCTCGCCGCGCTGCTCGTGACCGCGTTCTGGACGGTCGACACGCTCACGGGCCAGGTGCAGGTTGAGTGGACCACAGCGAATGTGGTCGAGGTGCTCACGGGCGCGCTCTATCGCACGGTCACACTGCGCACCCTGGGGATCGCGCTGCTGGTCACGCTCATCGACGTGATGGTCGCCGTGCCGGTCGCCTTCTTCATGGCGAAGATAGCCAGCCCGCGCCTGCGCCACGTGCTGGTGATCGCCGTGCTCGCACCGCTGTGGGCCAGCTACCTGGTGAAGGTGTACTCATGGCGCGCGCTGCTGTCCGCGGACGGGATCATCCACTGGATCGCCACCCCCTTCGGCGGGGACACCCCGGGCTACGGCATCCCGGCCGTGGTGATGACGCTGTCCTACCTGTGGCTGCCGTTCGTGATCATGCCCATCTACGCCGGCTTCGACCGTGTCCCCGACCGGCTGCTCGAGGCCTCGGCCGATTTGGGCGCCAAGGGCGCGCGCACGCTCATCGCGGTGGTGCTGCCTATGATCTGGCCGGCGATCATCGCGGGCTCCATCTTCGCGTTCTCGCTCAGCCTGGGCGACTACCTGGCCACCGGCATCGTCGGCGGCACCACCCAGCTGCTGGGGAACCTCGTGTACACCAACGTGGGCGCCGCGAACAACCTGCCGCTCGCGGCAGCGATCTCGCTGATCCCCATCGCGATCATCCTTCTCTACCTCGCCGCGGTCCGCCGGACCGGTGCGCTCAGGAGCCTCTGATGCAGATCGGTCGAACCACGCGCATCGTCCTCGGCGCCGTCACCGCCGTGGTGCTCGCGCTCATCTACCTGCCGCTCGGCGTGGTGTTCCTCAACTCCATCAGCACCTCGGAGAGCCTGTCCTGGCCTCCGCCCGGCTACACGCTCGAGTGGTGGGGGCGTGCGCTGCAGAGCGAGGGGGCGCTGCACGCGCTGGGCACGTCGGTCATGGTCGCGATCGCCGCATCATCCATCGCCCTGGTGCTGGGCACGCTCGCGGCCATGGCGCTGTCGCGGTACCGGTTCTTCGGCAAGGAGTCGATCAACCTGCTGATCGTGCTCCCGATCGCGCTGCCGGGCATCGTCACGGGCATCGCGCTCAACAACGCCTTCCGCACCATGGTGGGCGTGCAGCTGTCCGTGTGGACGCTGATCATCGCTCACGCGACGTTCTGCATCGTCACCGTCTACAACAACGCATTCGCTCGCCTCAACGCCTCGGGCACGCGGCTCGAGGAGGCGTCGATGGACCTTGGGGCCGGGCTGTTCACGACGTTCCGCCTGGTGACCTTCCCGCACCTCAAGTCCGCACTGCTCGCCGGTGGCCTGCTCGCCTTCGCGCTGAGCTTTGACGAAATCATCGTCACCACGTTCACCGCGGGCACCGGCGTCACCACGCTGCCGCTGTGGATCCTGCAGAACATGTTCCGGCCCTCGCAGGCGCCGGTGGTCGCGGTGATCGCCGTGATCCTGGCGGTGCTCAGCGTGGTCCCTCTCGCGATCGCTCAGCGGCTGACAGCCAAGGATGCAGAGGCCGTGTCGCGGTAGCCGGATCGTTGGGGCGCGTCCCAGACGCACGGAAGGCCTCGCGCACCGGCGAGGCCTTCATCCTGAGTGGAGCCTGGGGGAATCGAACCCCCGACCTCCTGCTTGCAAAGCAGGCGCTCTACCAATTGAGCTAAGGCCCCGAAGCCGGTCACCGGACCGGATACTGGACATCCTCCCAGAGGTCCCGATTCGAGTTCTCCGTGATCAGGACGTACGCGACCGCGCCCACCACCACGGCGGCCGCCAGGACCAGTGCCATCTTCATCGGATCACCTCGGTGGGCCCAGGAGGACTTGAACCTCCGACCTCTTCGTTATCAGCGAAGCGCTCTAACCGCCTGAGCTATGGGCCCGTCGCAGTGTCAGCACCGCGGCGGTAAACGATACCGCACGCCAACCACGAGTCCAAAATCGCGGCGGGCCGCCCGTCAGTCGTCGGTGAGGGTGACGTAGACGCCACCCACGACGGAGGAGACCACGTTGTAAAGGAAGGCTCCGATGGTCGACAGGGCGGTCAGCAGGACCACGTTCACCACGGACACCAGGATCGCCGCGCTCATGACCTTGTTGCGGTCGAAGAACTGCATGATGTTCAGTTCCTGGTCGTTGGTGAAGAGCTTCTGGACCCACTCGTTGATGAGCGCGAACACGCCCATTCCATTGAGCACGTTCCACAGCACGAACACCGCGACCACCAGCATGATGCCCGCCGCGATCGACAGCAGGAAGCTCAGCTTGAGCGCGGACCACGGGTCGATGCGCGACAGCAGCACGCGCGCCTTGCGAGGGCCGCCCTTACTGGCCGGCGTGGCCAGATCGTCACCCGCCCGGAAGCTCTCCGCGGCGCGCCCCGCGTAGTCCTTGATCTTGGCGGTTCCGGCGCCCAGTGCGGCCGTTCCGGCACCGATCGCGCCGTCGAAACGGGACGGGGCGCCCTGAAACGGGGGTGCCGTGGTCGCGCCGGTGGCCAGCGGCGGGGCGTAGGCAGGCTGCGGTGCCTGCGTCGGGATGGCGGGCGACGACTGCGGTGCCCGGGTGGGGATCGAGGTCGACGACTGCGGCGCGCGCGTGGGGATGGACGTCGAGGACTGCGGCCGCATCGCGGTGCGCTGCGGGATCGAGCCGGTGGTCGGGGCGGGAGCGGCCGGGTTCGACGGCGCTCCGACGTTGGGCACCTGCGCGGAGGTCGGCACCTGCGCGGAGGTGGGGGCGGCCGGAGTGGTCGCTGCGGTGCCGCTGGTCGGCGGCGCCTCCGGCGCGCCGGTGTTGACGGGCATGAACGCGCGGCGCGCCGGGTTGGCGCCGGCGTCCTGCTCGGTCGGGCGCGGCGTGTAGAGGCCCTTGCTCTGCGGGGGGGTGCGGTCGTCCGCGTTCATCAAGGCTCCCTGTGTTGTCCGCGCTGCGCTGCGGCATCGTCCTACCGCGCGAACCCGCACGGATATCGAACCCAGCGTAACCGAGGCCCGCGCATGGGTCACCCTGACGCCATGCGGCCTGCCGCTCCGTCACCGTGGCGAGGGATCGCGCCTCGCGGATACGGTGTGGACATGGCACCCGAATCGACCACCGCCGACGGCCGCTTCTCGCTCGACTCCGTCCTTGCGATGGTGCGACGGATCCCCGGCACGCTCACCGTCACGGCGTTGGTGCTCCTGGTGGGAGCGCTGACGGGCGCCCTGTGGTCCTCCGCCGCGGATGCCGGCCTCGTGGAGCGCTGGGGCTGGGGCCTCGACGCCTTCGCCGAGGGCCGCTGGTACACCGTGATCGTGGGCATGGCGATCTCGCCCGAGCCGTGGATGTACGCCCTCATCCTCGCGACCTTCTGCGTGGGCGGCGGCTACCTCGAATACAGGTACGGCACGTGGCGGATGCTGCTCGCGGTGATTGGCACGCATATCGCCGCGGTGCTGGCGGTGGCCCTGCTGTTCCTCGCGCTCGAGCAGACGTCGCTGGAGTGGGCGCAGGAGCTGGCGCGCGTCCGCGATGTGGGGCTGTCTAACGGTGGATTCGGCGCGGTAGGCGCGATGACCGCGGGGATGCCGCTGCTGTGGCGACGGCGGGTGCGCCTGATCGGCTCGCTGTACCTGGTGGCGATGATCCTCTACGCGGCCGAGATCTGGGACTTCACGCACGCCGCGGCCTTCTGGATCGGCATGGCGATAGGTCCGTGGGTGGTGGGCCGCGCCCGCGAGCCGTTGGATTGGCGGTTCGGCCCGCAGGAGGTGCGTGACGTCGCGGCGCTCATCGTCGCGTTCGGGAGCGTGCACCAGCTCCTCACTCGCATCTGGCCGGGAGAGGGCGGCATCCTCGAGTTCGGGTCGAGCCCCAACGACTCGGACGTGACCACCGTGGGGCTCGTGGGCGTCGCCGTGGTGTCGCTGATGTTCGCATACGCCCTTCACAAGGGACGCCGGGGCGCGTGGTGGTACGTCACCGTCGTGACCCTGCTGAGCGCGCTGCTGAGCCTGCTGGTCCCGCTCACCGGATCACAGGTGTTCGACCTGGTGCTCGACGTGATCCTGCTGGCGGTGCTGTTCGGATGGCGACGCTACTTCGCGGTCAAGGGTGATAACGCCACCCGCGCCAAGGTGTGGCGGCGCGGACTCCTCACCCTCGCCGCGCTGATGACCTTCACCGTGGTGTCGATCCTGGGCCTGCGCCACCAGATCGACCCCGAGCCCACGCTCGGCACCGCCATCGGCGAGGCCGTGGTGCGCGTCTTCGGACTGAGCACGGGCATGGAGGGCACCACCCCGGTATCGAAGGCGCTGCTGAGCGGCATCGGCATCGTGTGGTTCATCGCCTTCGCGATCTTCCTCGCGAGCCTGCTGCTGACCTCGCGCCGCCACCAGACCGACGAGTCCGTGCGGGATCGCTTCATCGCCCTCCAGCGCGACACCTCCGGCATGACCAGCATCGGGTACATGGCGCGGTGGGCGGGGATCGACCACTGGATCTCCGACGACGGCACGGCCGGGTTCGCGTTCAAGCAGGTGGGCAACACCGTGATCGTGCTCTCTGACCCCGCGGGCGAACCGGAGGCCGTGCGGCGCAACTACGTCGCCTTCGCCGAGTTCTGCCGCTCGCGTGGGTGGCGCGTCGCCTACTTCGCGGTGAGCGAGAGGGCACGCGCCCACCTGGGCGAGACCGGGATGCGATCCATCCAGGTGGCCGAGGACACCGTGATCCGGCTGGCGGACCTCACCTTCACCGGCAAGTCGTGGCAGACCGTGCGCTCGGCGATCAACCGCGCCAAGCGCGAGGGCGTCACCATGCGCACCGTGCGGTTCGCGGACGCGCCGCGCGGCCTCAAGGACCAGATGGAGGCCATCTCCGCCCAATGGGCGGGAGACAAGTCGCTCCCCGAGATGGGCTTCACGCTGGGCGACCTGCCCGAGGCCGACGACCCCAACGTCCAGATGCACCTCGCGGTCGACGAGGACGGCACCGTCCACGGCATGACCTCGTGGCTACCGGTGTACCGCGCGGGCTTCGTGGTGGGCTGGACCATCGACATCATGAAGCGCCGGCTCGACGACGGCGTCATGTCCGGCGTCATGGAGTTCCTGATCGCCGAGTCCGCGGTGCACTTCAAGGAGGCCGGCTACGAGTTCATCTCGCTCTCCGCCGCCCCGCTGAGCTACTCGGGGGAGACCGAGGGGTCCATCGAGCGGCTGCTCGACATCCTGGCGGACAAGATGGAGCCCTACTACGGCTTCACCAGCCTCGAGCGCTTCAAGGCCAAGTTCAAGCCCGAGCACCATCCGCTCTATCTCATGTACCCCGACGAGGCCCAGCTGCCCGCGATCACGCTGGCCATCCTGCGCGCCTACCTGCCGGATGCGACCGCCGCGGACCTGGTGAAGGCGGCCGTCACCAAGCCCGAATGACCCGCCGGGACGATGCGCACCCGGGCGAGGTGCGCATCGTCCCTAGCAAGGGGCGCATCGTCCCTAGTGAGACCCGCCCAGGTGCCCGCTCATGCGGCCGTGGATGGCCTGCGAGGCGGTGTTGAGGCCCTGGATGTCGACCTCGATGCCGTGGCGCGCGTACTTGTACTCGACCGCATCGAGAGCCGCCACGGTGGAGGCGTCCCACACGTGCGAGGCGGACATGTCGATGATCACCTTCCCCGGGTCGTTGCCGTAGTCGAACTGGCTGTAGAGGTCGTTGGAGCTCGCGAAGAAGAGTTCTCCCGAGACCGTGTACCTGCGCACGCCGTCCACGACCGGCCCGCCCTCGACGGTCGCGAGGTGCGCGACCCGGCGGGCGAAGAGCACCGACGCGAGCACCACGCCGGCCACCACGCCGTAGGCGAGGTTGTGGGTCACCACCACCACGCCCACCGTCACCAGCATCACCGAGGTCTCCGACTTGGGCATGCGCCGCAGCGTCGAGAGGCGGATGGAATGCCAGTCGAAGGTCGCCCAGGAGACGTAGATCATCACCGCGACCAGGGCCGCCATCGGGATCATCGCGACCACGTCGCCCAGCAGCAGGATGAGCGCCAGCAGGAAGATCCCCGCCGCCAGCGTCGACAGGCGGGTCCGGGCCCCACCCGCCTTGACGTTGATCATGGTCTGCCCGATCATGGCGCAGCCGCCCATGCCGCCGAACATGCCGGTGATGATGTTCGCCGCGCCCTGACCCCAGGCCTCGCGCGTCTTGTCGGAGTGGGTGTCCGTGACGTCGTCCACCAGCTTCGCGGTCATGAGCGACTCGAGCAGACCCACCAGTGCCATGCCCAGCGCGTAGGGAGCGACGATGCGCAGCGTCTCGAGATTGAGCGGCACGTCGGGGATGAACAGCCCGGGCAGGCCCTCGGGCAGGGCGCCCTCGTCGCCAACGGTGGGCACGGCAATGGCCGCCGCGACCGTCACGATGGTGAGGAGCACGATCGCGACAAGTGGCGCGGGCACCACCGTGGTCAGGCGCGGGAAGAAGGCGATGATCGCGAGGCCTGCGGCCACCAGCGGGTAGACCACCCACGGCACGTCACGCAGGTGCGGCAGCTGCGCCAGCAGGATCAGGATCGCCAGGGAGTTGACGAAGCCCACCATGACCGATCGCGGGATGAACCGCATGAGCTTCGCGACGCCGAGCAGCGCGAGCACCACCTGGATCACCCCGCCCAGCACCACCGCGACCACCAGGTAGTCCAGCCCGTACTCGCGGGCCAGGGGTGCCACCACCAGCGCCACCGCGGCCGTCGCCGCGGAGATCATCGCGGGCCGGCCACCCAGGAACGCGATCGACACCGCCATCGTGAAGGACGCGAACAGCCCCACCCGCGGGTCCACGCCCGCGATGATCGAGAACGAGATCGCCTCCGGGATGAGCGCGAGCGCCACCATGAGGCCGGCGATCAGCTCCGTGCGCAGCACCCGTCCGGTGAAGCCCTCGGGCCGGTGCCACGAGCGCGGTCGCCACAGCACCCCCCAGCGGCCGGTGGCCTCGGGAACTCCGGTGGGCGTGCGGGTGGGCGTGGTCATGGGAACTCCCTGGTCAGGGGCACGGGTGGACGAGG
>NZ_JAHEBP010000080.1 GCF_024642165.1 Demequina sp. | reverse complement strand
GGCAGCACCACGGCGTCCGGATCGTCGGCCGTGACCGCCTCGATCGCCTTACGCACCAGCGGCACGTCGAAAGGCTGGTCGATGGCCCGCTCGGTGATGTACTGCTCGACCTTCACGTGGGTGCCGGCGAGCTCCTCGACCTTGCGCAGCACCTGCTCCTGCTGGCCGGGGAGGAATCGCGTGTCGACGAAGCCTCCGGCCGTGTCCGGGATCACGTTGGTCTTGTACCCGGCGTCCAGCATGGTCGGGTTGGAGGTGTTGCGCAGCGACGCACCCACCATCCGGCCCACGCTTCCGAGGCCCGCGACGATGCGGTCGATGGTCGCGGGATCGTCGGCGTACTCGACCTCCAGCAGCTCGGCCGCCCCGCGCAGCAGCGTCTCAGCCGTGGGCGTGACGTCCAGCGGCCACTCGAAGGATCCGATCCGGCTCATCGCGCCCGCGAGGTGGGTGACCGCGTTGTCGTGGTGGATCAGCGAGCCGTGACCCTGGACGCCGGTGGCGGCGAGGCGCAACCACTGGATGCCCTTCTCGCCCGTCTGGAACAGGTACACGCGGCGGCCGGCGACCTGGATCGAGAACCCGCCCACCTCGGACACGGCCTCGGTAGCGCCGCGGAAGTCCTCGGGGTGGTTCTCCACCATCCACTTGGCGCCGCGGCCGCCGCCGTGCTCCTCGTCCGCGAAGAACGCGATGACGATGTCGCGCGCGGGCTTCACCCCGGAGTTGATCATGCGCGCCACGGCGGCCAGGTACATGGCGTCGACGCCCTTCATGTCGACCGCGCCCCGGCCCCAGATCATGCCGTCCCGCACCTCCGCCGCGAACGGATCGACGCTCCAGTCCTCGCGGAACGCCGGCACCACGTCGAGATGCCCGTGGAGCACCAGCGGGTCGCGCGTGCGGTCGCTCCCCTCCCACAGCGCCGTCAGCGAGGCGCGCCCGGGCTCCGACTCCCGGATGCCGGGCTCGAGGCCCAGGTCCGAGAGGTACGCGGCGACGTATTCGGCCGCCTCACGCTCGCCGGGTCCCTCGACGTCCCCGTAGTTCGAGGTGTCGATGCGGATCAGGTCGCGGGCGATGCGGACGACGTCGGACTCGGTCATCGGACCAGGCTAGCGGGCGTCAGATGACGCGCCAGCCGTTGACGATCACCACCGCGAGGATCACCAGTCCCGAGAGCGACAGGAAGTACACGAGCCTCCGGTAGCCGGCCTTCCACGCCGCGATGACGATGCACGCGACCGCCCCCGGGACCAGAGCGAGGCCGTATCGCCCAGTGACCTGGGGGAAGTACTGCGGCACGGCGGTGTTGAGGTACGCCTGGACCTGGACGATCGTGGGGTAGAGGATCGCCCCCGCCAGGACCATCCACCCGAGCGAGCGCCGCGCAGGCTCCTTTGCGCACGCCACGATGACGGCGAAGATCGCGCCGATCAGCAGCACGTTGAGAACGCGCGTCCACGACACCAGGAGCGCCACGTCGAGCGGCTCCTGGATGTAGTAATCGGAGACCAGGTTGAGGCCGTTGAACGCGGTCTCGATCCACTCCGAGCCCGGCAGCCCCACCACGTCGCGGGTGTTGAGACCCACCAGCGGGTTCTGCCAGTTCGGGTCGCCGCGCCCGCCCTGCCACAGCTGCCACACGCCGTAGGGGATCAGGATCGCGGCGGCCATGGCGCCAACGGTGGCGACGTCCTTGCCGCGGGGCCGGGTCCGGCGCCAGTCGCGGACCTCGCGGAACGCGAGCAGCGCTCCGAGCGCGATGAACGGGATCGCGCTGATCGTCTTGGTCATGCCGGCGACGCCGGCGAGGAGCGCGGCCAGCCGCCAGTCCACGTCGTCATCCACGAAGATGCGGGCGGCGAGCCACACGGCCGAGGCGCCGATCATCACCGCGGCCGCGTCCGGATTGACGGTGGTGACGGCGTGCAGGACCCGCGGGAACGCCGGCAGCAGCAACGGCGCGATGATCGCGGCGGCAGGGTCCACGCGCCACCGCCGCAGCGCGACGAAGGTCACGAACATCCCTAACCCGAGCCAGAGCACGCCCAGCAGCCGCGCGGCGGTCACAAAGTCCAGCCCCGGCACCGCGGCGTCGAGGGCCCGCGCCGGCAGCCCGACGGTCAGGTAGTACAGCGGCGGATGGCCGAAGTTGTACTGCTGCCCCTCGTACGGGAACTCCCACGCCGCCGCCTCGGAGCCGCAGGCTGGCAGCACGTACCGCTCCTGGCCTGCGCACTGCCAGATCTCGCGAATCTCGGGAGCGATCGTCGCACCGGCGAAGGGAATCTGAAAATGCGCCGCCTGCCACGCGTAGTCCGCGTGGGTGGGCTCGTCGATCCGCGACAGCGCCTTGCCCGGCCCCAGCACCACGGGCACCACGATCGCGGCGGCGACCACCAGATAGAGGACGAGCACCCACAGTCGTGACCGGCGAGAGTCCCGGAAGGACGCCGCCCAGGTCTCTGCGTGGCCGATCCACTCGGACGGCAGCGGTGCCGACGTCCGTCGGATGGTGTCGGGCACCGGCACTCCTCTCCCCTGGTAGCGCAGCGCGAGCAGCGCGCGGCGGCGCGCTGCTCGCATCGTAACCAAGGCGAGGGACGATGCGCGGGACGGCCGCCGCATCGTCCCCTGGCCACGGAAGGCCGGGGAACGACGAAGGCCCCGACCGTGGGGGTCGGGGCCTCAGTGGTGTGGTGTCCGAGGGGGGACTTGAACCCCCACGCCCCGTAAAGGGCACTAGCACCTCAAGCTAGCGCGTCTGCCATTTCCGCCACCCGGACAGGTGGTCCGAGGAGCTCCGTGGAGCGCCTCAGCGCGAGAGAAACCTTAGCACGGTCCATGGTTCGCGACGTGCAGTGGCGGGCCCCGTTGGGCGTCCGCCGTGCGGGACCAAGTGCCCGGCTCGGCCGCGTCCCAGAGTCCTAGCGTCGAAGGTGAGCCCCCACGGCCAGTCGACGAGGACGGGACGAACGATGACGACCCATCTGTATCTCTCACTCATCCCCGAGGCACTCATCGCCTCCGGCCTGGGCCCGCACGACTTCGGCAGGTACTTCGCCATGGGCACCGCCAAGCGCACCCGCGGGCAGGCCGTGTTCTTCTCCGTCGACGCGGCCGCGCTCGACCCGGACGACTTCGACCTCGAGGACCTCGATGCGCGCTGCGCGCCGCACCCCGACGGACGCGCAAAGCACTCGTTGTATCTCGCGATCTACCGGGTGCTCGAGAGGGTTCCGCGCCACGCGCTCACCGCGCTGCACCTCACCACGGACGATGGCATCACCCTGACGCTGAACGCCGCCGCATACGCGCCCGATGGCGAGCTGCGCGCGCGGATGTATCAGGAGTTCTGTCCCGTGACGCCGCGCGTGGTGTCACGACTCGACCCCGTGGAGTTCACCCGCTTCATCACCGACACCAGCCAACCGATCCACGTGCCGCGAATCGCCTTCACCGAGCTCACGCTGGGCGAACTGCGCTCGGACCCCGACTCCCCCGACGTCGAGGACCTCCCCTACCCGCAGATTCCGCACCTGCGCGACTGCCTGCGTGAGCTCGCAGCGGGGTCGGGCAAGGCCACCAAGACCGTGATGCGCCAGATGACGCAGGAGGTGCTGTTCCGCACCGTGCGCAGCGCGTTCTACGTGGGCGATGCCACGGGCATCACGGCCTTCCCCATGCCCAGCCACGACTCCCTTGAGCGCGAGCACCGGCCGTGGTGGCGGTCCGCGCTCACGTCCTTCGGCCACTAGGCCGCCGACACCAAGAAAGGTCGCCATGCCCGCCTGGTTCTGGCTCGTCCCGGTCGCGTCCGTGCTCGCGCTCGGCGCCGCCTATTACTTCTTCGCGGAGATGATGAAGGAGTCCGAGGGCACCGAGACGATGAAGCGGATCGCCGCTCACGTGCGCGCCGGCGCGATCGCTTACCTCAAGCAGCAGTACAAGATCGTGGGAATCGTGCTGGTGTCGCTGACCGCGGTGTTCTGCGTGCTCGCCTACGTGCTGCACATGCAGAACCCGTGGGTGCCGTTCGCGTTCCTCACCGGCGGCCTCTTCTCCGGCCTCGCGGGTTTCATCGGGATGCGCACCGCGACCTACGCCTCCGCTCGCACCGCGAACGCGGCGCGCCACTCGCTCAACGCCGGGCTCAGGGTCGCGTTCCGCTCGGGCGCCGTGATGGGGCTCACCGTGGTGGGCCTGGGCCTGTTCGACATCGCCGTGTGGTTCTTCGTGCTCACCCGCTTCTACGCGATCGACGATGCCCACCACATCGTGGTGGTCACCACCACGATGCTGACGTTCGGCATGGGCGCGGCCGTGCAGTCGCTGTTCGCACGCGTGGGCGGCGGCATCTTCACCAAGGCGGCGGACGTGGGCGCGGACCTGGTGGGCAAGATCGAGGCCGGCATCCCCGAGGACGACCCTCGCAACCCCGCCACCATCGCGGACAACGTGGGCGACAACGTGGGCGACGTCGCTGGCATGGGCGCGGATCTCTACGAGTCCTACGTGGGCGTGATTCTCGCCTCGGCGGCGCTGGGCGCCGCCGCGTACTTCGGGTCCGGGGCCGAGGTGCAGCTGACGGCCGTCATTGCACCCATGGTGGTAGGCGCGCTCGGCACGCTGCTCTCCGTGGTGGGCGTGTTCTTCGTGCGCACCAAGGAGGGCGCGACGCCCCAGCAGCTGCTTGCCTCGCTGGCCCGCGGCGTCAACGGCGCCGCGGTGATGATCGCGGCGCTCGCGCTGGCGGTGCTGTCGCTCATGCACGTGCCCAACCTGTGGGGCGTGTGGACCGCGCTCGTGGTGGGCCTGCTGACCGGCATCACCATCGGGCGCGCCGCGGAGTACTTCACCTCTCAGGGCTACGCGCCCACCAAGCGGATCGCGAGCAGCTCCAAGACCGGACCGGCGACGGTGATCATCTCCGGAATCGGCGAGGGGATGATGTCCGTGGCGATCCCCGTGGGCGCCGTGGCGGTGGGTACGTCGGTCGCCTACTTCGCGGGTTCCGGGTGGTCCTTCACCACGGACACGATGAACCTGGGCCTCTATGGCATCGGCATGGCGGCGGTGGGCATGCTGTCCACGCTGGGCATCACGCTCGCCACGGACGCCTACGGGCCCATCGCCGACAATGCCGGCGGAAACGCGGAGATGAGCGGGCTGCCCCCCGAGGTGCGGCAGCGCACCGATGCGCTCGACGCGCTGGGTAACACCACCGCCGCCACGGGCAAGGGCTTCGCGATCGGATCAGCGGCGCTCACCGGTATCGCGCTGCTGGCCTCATACATGGAGGAGGTCAAGATCGGCATCTCGCACGTGCTCGACCGCGGCCAGGACTACCTGTTCCCGGACGGGTCCTCCGTGATGCCCGGCTCGGGGGACGAGCTGCAATCGTTGGACCTCATGGAGATGATGGCGCGCTTCGAGGTGGTGCTGGTCAACCCCAAGGTGATCGTGGGGATGTTCACGGGCGCCATGCTCGCCTTCGTCTTCTCGGGGTTGACCATGAAGGCGGTGGGCCGCGCGGCGGGTCAGATGGTGGACGAGGTGAGGCGTCAGTTCGCGGAGATCCCCGGCATCATGACCGGCGAGGCGGAGCCCGACTACACCCGCTGCGTCTCGATCTCGACCCGCGCCGCGCAGCGGGAGATGATGCTGCCGTCGATCCTGGCGATCTCCGCGCCCGTGCTCATGGGCCTGCTCTTCGGCGTGCCCGGCGTGCTCGGGCTGCTCGCGGGAGGGGCGGTCACCGGATTCTCGCTGTCGATGTTCATGGCGAACTCGGGCGGCGCCTGGGACAACGCCAAGAAGTACATCGAGGAGGGCCACCACGGAGGAAAGGGCTCCTCGTCGCACCGGGCGGCCGTGATCGGCGACACGGTGGGAGATCCGTTCAAGGACACCTCGGGACCCAGCCTCAACATCCTGGTCAAGCTGATGTCCATGGAGGCGATCGTGGTCGCCGGAGTGACGGTGGCGATCCACCTGGTGTAGACGCGCCGCGGGGCGCCGTCACCGGACCTGGTGGTCGACGGCGACGGCGCCCCGCGGGCTACGTCAGGTGAAGAGGCTCACGCCTCCGGGGCCGATGAGCAGCGCTACGACGATGAGGACGATGCCCCACAGGATCTGCTTCTGGAAGATGCGGACGACGCCGATGATGCCGACGATCGCGGCGATGATCCACAGGATGAGGTCCCACATGGTTCTTCTCCTTCTGTTGTTCGGTCACGATCTTCTTGCTTGCTGCACAGGGGTCAACGGCACTTGATGCCGCAACTATTCCGCCTGTGCGGTGTCGCACATCGTGGAATACGGCGCCCGCGGGGGCGATCGGCGGCGCCGCTCAGCGGAAGTCGCGGCTGCGCGAGGGCACCTTCAGCGACAGCGGCGACAGGTGCTCGGCGACCAGGTTGGTCGCGCCGTCGGCACGCTCGATCCGGCCGCGGATCACGAGTGCGGGCGAGCGGCGCGCGACCGCCTGGAACCTCTTCCACACCCCCACCGAGCAGATGACGTTGAGGAAGCCCGTCTCGTCCTCGAGCGAGATGAAGGTGATCCCCCGCGCGGTGCCGGGTCGCTGGCGATGGGTGACGATGCCGGCGACGCTGATCCGGCGCTCGGCCTCATGGGTGAGGACATCCGCCACGCGCAGCACCCCGGCCCTGTCGAGGCCCTCGCGCACGAACGCCGTGGGATAGCCCTCGATCGACACGCCCGCCGCCCACACGTCGGCGACGGCCTCCTCGACCGCGCTCATGCCGGGCAGCATGGGCGCCTTCGCGCCGGGCACCGTGCCCGGAAGCGTGTCGGGACCCTCGCGTGACAGCACTCCCGACGCCCACAGTCCCTCGCGGCGCGTCACCCCGAAGGTCTCGAGCGCCCCCGCGGTGGCGAGCGCCTCCCACTGCGCGGTGGTCAGCCCCTTCTCGGGAGCCATCCCGGAGGACCCCGACACGCCGCCGGGCCGGACGCGCACCCGTCGCGCCATGTCGTGGAGGGATTCGAAGGGCCGATCCGTGCGGGCGTCGACGATCGCCTGCGCGGCCTCGGTCCCGAGACCGCGCACCGCGCCCAGCCCCATGCGGACCGCCAGCGCGCGGTCGACGTGGACGAGCCGGGCCAGCTCCTCGCGCCGCTCGCCTGGCACATCGAACGGCTGGGCGAGCTCCTCGACCCCGGCCAGCACCTCGGAGCGGGCGATGCAGGGGCGCAGGATCGCCTGGCCGTGGCGACGCGCGTCCGCCGCGAGCGACTGCGGCGAGTAGAACCCCATGGGCTGTGCGGCGAGCAGCCCGGCGTAGAAGGCGGCGGGCCGGTGCACCTTGAGCCAGCTCGAGGCGTAGACCAGGTAGGCGAAGGAGTACGAGTGCGACTCGGGGAAGCCGAAGTCCGCGAACGCCTTGAGCTTGTCGAAGATCTGGTGGGCGATGTCCGCGGTGATCCCGCGCTCGTTGGCGCCCACCATGAACCGGGCCCGCAGCGCCTCCATCCGTTCGGGGCTGCGCTTGGAGCCCATGGCGCGGCGCAGCTGGTCCGCGAGCGAGCCGTCGAAGCCTGCGGCGTCCATCGCCATCTGCATGAGCTGCTCCTGGAACAGCGGCACGCCCAGCGTCTTGCCCAGGGACTTCTCCAGCAACGGGTGCAGGTAGGTGATCTCCTCGCGGCCGCGCGCGCGGTTGATGTAGGGGTGCACGGATCCGCCCTGGATGGGCCCGGGCCGGATCAGCGCCACCTCGACCACGATGTCGTAGAACCGTCGCGGCCTGAGGCGTGGCAGGGTGGCCATCTGGGCGCGCGACTCCACCTGGAACACTCCCACGGTGTCCGCCGCGCACAGCAGGTCGTAGACCTCGGGATCCTCCTGCGGCAGCGAGTGCAGGCCCAGGTCCTCGCGGCGCACCTGCTGCATGGAGCGGAACGCGTACTTGAGGGCGGAGAGCATCCCGAGCCCGAGCAGGTCGAACTTCACCAGCCCGGCGTCGGCGCAGTCATCCTTGTCCCACTGCAGCACGGTGCGCCCCGGCATGCGCGCCCATTCGACCGGGCAGACGTCGATGACGGGCCGGTCGCACAGCACCATGCCGCCCGGATGGATGCCCAGGTGACGGGGCAGTCGCATGAAGCGGTCCGCCAGGTCGAGCACCTGCTCCGGGATGTTCTCGAGGTCCTGGGAGGGCGGCGGCTCGGGCCACATCGCGTCCCGCTGCTTGGCGGCCCACTCCTCCTGCTTCTCGGGAGGGACGCGCAGCGCGCTCCAGCGGTCGATCGACTTGGACCACGCGTCCTGCTGCCCCACGTCGAAGCCGAGCGCGCGGGCGGCGTCCCTCACCGCCGACTTGGGCCGGTACTGGATGACGTTGGCGACCATGGCGGCGTTGATGCGCCCGAAGCGCGAGAAGACGTACTGGATCACCTCTTCGCGACGGTCGGACTCGATGTCGACGTCGATGTCCGGCGGGCCGTCGCGCTCGGGGGCGAGGAAGCGCTCGAACAGCAGCCCATGGGTCACGGCGTCGACGGCGGTCACGCCGAGCGCGAAGCAGACGGCGCTGTTGGCGGCCGAGCCGCGTCCCTGGCACAGGATGTCCGCCTTGCGGCAGAACGCCACGATGTCGTGGACGATGAGGAAGTAGCCCGGGAAGTCCAGCGCCTCGATGACGGTGAGCTCGTGCTCGATCTGCGACCACGCACCCTTCACCCGCTCCGCGTCGGGCGGGCCGTACCGCTCGCGCGCGCCTCGGTAGGTCAGCTCGCGCAGCCAGGTCGCCTCGGTGTGGCCGGGCGGCACGGGGTAGGGCGGCAGGTTCGGCGCGACCAGGTGCAGGTCGAACGCGCACTCCGCGGCGAGGCGCGAGGCCGTCATCACCGCCTGCGGGTGGCGCCGGTGACGGAACATCATCTCCCCCGCGCTGCGCAGGTGTTGGCCCGGGGATCCGGGCAGCCAGCCGTCCATGTCGTCCAACGAGGAGCGGGCGCGCACGGCGGCAAGCGCCGCGGCGAGGTCCGCGTCCCGTGGGGTCGCGTAGTGAGCGTTCGTGGTCGCCACGAGCGGCAGCGACAGGTCGAACGCGAGATCGGCAAGGGCGTCGTTGACCTCGGAATCGTGCGGGGAGCCCGTATCGGTGATCTCCACCGCTACACCCTCGCGCCCGAACAGCGCCACGAGCCGGTCGAGCTCGCCCCGCGCCGCCGCATAGCCCTCGCGGGACACCCCGCCGGCGAGCGCCGCGGGGCTCGCGGCGCGGCCACCGGCGAGCCCCGCGCCCCCCATGCCC
>NZ_JAHEBP010000079.1 GCF_024642165.1 Demequina sp. | reverse complement strand
AAGCCCAGCAGGGGCCGGTCCGAGCCCACCAGCGCCACCAGGTCGAGCGCGGCGACGCCCGCCCGCGCGGCGGCGAGGCCGCCTCCCCACAGGTCGATCGCGTCCCCCGCCGGGGACTCGTCGCCGAGCGGCACCACGATGCGCGCGCTCTCCCCCGCCGCGGCGAGGCCCAGGAGCGCCGCGCCCAGCGCCGCGGGCTCCCACCGGGCCCCGATGGCCGGAGCGAGCACCAGCACCGTGCCTACGCGGCGGGCGACGGCGCCCCCCACCGGCCAGGCGTCGCCCACCAGCGCATCGGCGCTGCGCGGGCCGCCGTCCGGAACGGCCACCACGCGCAGGTCCACGTGCGGCGCCGCACCCGCCCACGCGGCGCGTACCGCCTCCGCGGTCTCGGCAGGGGTGAGGAACCCGGCGTCCGGGCGGGGCCAGCTCTGGGCGGCGACGGCAGCTCGCATGGCCACCAGTGTGCCGTGCTCGGCATGCGACAATGACCGGATGACCCAGACGTTCGACGAGCCCTCGCCGTCGCCCGCGCTGCTGCTCCTGGGCGAGCGCCGCGATCCGCTGTCGGAGCGCGGCGTGGACTGCCCGGGCGACCTTCCCGCGGCATCCGACCCCGACCTGGTGGCGCGCGCCCGCGCGGCCAAGGAGGCGCTCGGCGACCGCGTCTTCATCCTCGGTCACCACTACCAGCGCGACGAGGTCATCCAGTTCGCGGACGTCACCGGAGACTCCTTCAAACTCGCTCGCGACGCGGCCGGCCGGCCCGATGCCGAGTTCATCGTGTTCTGCGGCGTGCACTTCATGGCCGAGAGCGCGGACATCCTGACGTCCGACGCTCAGGCGGTGGTGCTGCCCGACATGGCGGCTGGCTGCTCGATGGCGGACATGGCCAACATCAACCAGGTGGACGATGCGTGGGCCCAGTTGGAGGAGGCGGGCTTCGCGTCCCGCACGGTTCCCGTGACCTACATGAACTCCACCGCGGCCATCAAGGCATTCTGCGGAGAGCACGGCGGCGTGGTGTGCACGTCGTCGAACGCCGAGGTCGCGGTGCGGTGGGCGTTCGACCAGGTGGGCGGCGTCGAGAGCGACGGCAAGGTGTTCTTCTTTCCCGACCAGCACCTGGGCCGGAACACGGCCGTGCTGCAGCTGGGCCTCGACCTTGACCACTGCATCGTCTGGGACCCCCGCAAGCCCCTGGGCGGCAACACGCCCGAGGCCATCGAGAGCGCCCGCATGATCCTCTGGAAGGGCCACTGCTCCGTCCACGGCCGGTTCCGCAAGGAGAACGTGGACGCGATCCGCGAGAAGGTGCCGGGCATCAACGTGCTGGTGCACCCAGAGTGCGCGCATGACGTGGTCACCGCGGCCGACTACGTGGGCTCGACGGAATACATCATCACCACGCTCGAGGCGGCCGAGCCGGGCTCGTCATGGGTCATCGGAACGGAGCTCAACCTGGTACGCCGGCTCGCGAACGCCCACCCGGACAAGGACGTGCACTTCCTCGAGGACACCGTGTGCTTCTGCTCGACCATGAACCGGATCGACCTGCCGCACCTGGTGTGGGCGCTCGAGTCGCTTCTCGCCGGCGAGGTGCCCAACCGCATCACCGTAGATACCGAGACCCAACGGCTCGCGAAGATCGCGCTCGACCGCATGCTGGCACTGCCGGCGCTCCACCCCGCCAAGGACTGAACAGAAGGACGGACAGGGGCACGGCCCCATCATCACCATGACTGAGCACAACAACTCCGACATCCCCGGCGTCGAGACGCCCGGCAAGAAGGGTCATCCGACCCCGAAGCGCAAGCAGCAGGAGGCCGCCAACCGCCGTCCCGTGATCCCCAACACCAAGGCATCGAAGCAGGCGCAGCGCGACAAGGTGCGGGCGCAGCGGGACAAGGAGTTCCAGGCGATGCGCGACGGCGACGAGCGCAACATGCCGCTCGAGCACCGCGGCCCCGAGCGCCGGTACCTGCGCGACTCGGTGGACGCCCGCACGTCGATGGGCGAGTTCCTGCTGCCGCTGTCGATCATCTTCGTGATCGCGTCGCTGGTGATCCCCTCTCAGTCGTGGCTCGGCCTGGCCCTGATCGCCTTCTTCTACGTGCTGGTGCTCGCCGTGGCGATCGACACGTGGCTGATGATCCGCCGGGTCAAGAAGCGCTTCGTCGCCAAGTTCGGGGCGAACCGCGTGCCGCGCGGCTGGATCTTCTACGTCATCGCGCGCCACCTCAACATCCGCCGGTTCCGCACGCCCAAGGCCGCGGTGAAGCGCGGCGAGTTCCCCGTCTGACGGTCCCGCCCCACCCCACTCCCGACGCCCCGAGGCGCCTCTCTACACCGGCGCCCGCCGCATCGGCCGGAAACGACCATCTCGCGCGCATCGGCCCTGGTCACGTGTGGAAAGGCGACAATCGCGTGTGGAGGGGTGCACGGCGCGGGGGCGTGTTCGCGTGCAGCCGAATCATCGCCGAGCGGCCACCGCGAGCCCGCGGCTCGGCCTAGGGTCGAGGCATGGTCAACTATCGATATCTGGGCAACTCCGGCCTCAAGATCACGGAGCTCACGTACGGCAACTGGATCACCCATGCGTCGCAGGTGGAGAACGACCAGGCGATGGCCTGCGTGCGGGCCGCTCTCGACGTGGGCATCACCTCGTTCGACACCGCGGACGTCTACGCGAACACCGCCGCCGAGGTGGTGCTGGGCCAGGCCCTCAAGGGCGAGCGTCGCGAGGGTCTCGAGATCTTCACCAAGGTGTTCTGGCCCACCGGCCCGGGCGGCGCCAACGACATGGGCCTGTCCCGCAAGCACATCATGGAGTCGATCAACGGCTCCCTCACCCGCCTGCAGACCGACTATGTGGATCTTTACCAGGCACATCGCTTCGACTACGACACGCCGCTCGAAGAGACGATGAGCGCGTTCGCGGACATCGTGCACGCCGGCAAGGCCCACTACATCGGGGTCAGCGAATGGACGGCGGACCAGATCCGGGCCGGCGCCGCGCTCGCGAAGGAGCACAGGATCCAGCTCATCTCCTCGCAGCCGCAGTACTCGATGCTGTGGCGCGTCATCGAGGAGGAGGTGGTGCCCGCATCGCGAGAGGCCGGCGTCTCCCAGATCGTGTGGTCCCCCGTCGCCCAGGGCGTGCTCACCGGCAAGTACAAGCCGGGTCAGCCCGCGCCCGCGGGCTCACGCGCGACCGATGAGAAGTCCGGCGCCCGCTTCATCGAGCGGTTCCTGGACGATGACCTGCTGACTCGGGTCCAGAAGCTCCAGCCCATCGCGGACGAGCTGGGGCTGACCATGGCGCAGCTCGCGATCGCGTGGGTCCTGCAGAACGACAACGTCGCCTCGGCCATCATCGGCGCGTCCCGCCCGGAGCAGGTGCACGACAACGCCAAGGCCTCCGGCGTCGAGATCCCCGCGGAGCTCATGACTCGCATCGACGCGGCGCTCGGCGACATCGTCGAGCGGGACCCGTCCCGCACCGTCGACGCGGGCCCCAAGTCGCGGTAGCCGCACTCCAGATACAGACGAGGGCCCCGGGGTGAACCCGGGGCCCTCGTCCGCATCAAAGGAGAAAACAATGCTCGTACGACTGGCAGGTGCGTACGACTGTTCCAACGCGCGACCCGCGCGCCCGGTTCCCGCCACATCCGCTCCGCACTGTTCCAGTTTCGACGCGCCGTCGAACCGGGACGATGCGGGGGCGGGGGCCGGGTGGCGTCCCGGCAACCGTGCGCGCGGCGCGGGGTGGGCGCAGGATGAGGGCATGGACCGCCTGAGGGATCGGGTCGACGCCGGCGAGCGCGTCGCGCGGCTGCTCGCGCCGTTCCTGTCCCCCGCGGACGATGCGGTGGCGCTGGGCCTCCCACGTGGCGGGGTGCCCGTGGCCGCGGTGGTCGCGGACCTCCTGGGGCTGCCGCTCGACGTGATCGTGGTGCGCAAACTGGGAGCCCCCGCGGACCCCGAGTACGGGTTCGGCGCGATCGGCGAGGGCGGCGTGCGGGTGCTCGACGCGGCCGCCATGGAGGTGCTCGGCATCACGGGCGCCGACGTGACGGCGGCGGAGCGGGACGAGCGCGCCGAGATGGCACGGCGCGTCGCCACCTACCGCGAGGTGCGACCTCGGGAGCGGTTGGCGGGGCGCACGGCCGTGATCGTCGACGACGGCATCGCCACCGGCGGCACCGCGAGGGCGGCGGCGCTGGTGGCGCGAGCGATGGGCGCGACCCGGGTGATCGTCGCGGCCGGCGTCGCGGCGCCCGAATCGCTCGCGGGTCTGATGCGAGACGGCACGGCCGATCACGCGCTCGCCGCGCTGATCCCCGACATGCTGCGCTCGGTCGGGGCGTGGTACGAGGACTTCGGGCAGACGCCGGACGCCGAGGTGCTGCGCCTGCTCACCGCCCCTTGACGCGCGGGACGCGGTGTCAGGGCTTGGAGGTGAGCGCGCGATTGAGGCGCGCCACCCACCACGGTCCCTCGTACACGAATGCCGTGTAGACCTGCAGCAGGGTCGCTCCCGCGGCGAGCAGCGCGCGCGCATCGCCCTCCGAGGAGACGCCGCCGACGCCGATCACGCACAGCCCCTCCCCTACGCGGGACCGCAGGCGCGCCACGATCTCGAGCGCGCGCGGCAACAGGACGGGGCCGGACAGCCCGCCGGGCCCGCGGTCGTGCGAGATGGTGGTGTTGGCCGCGACGATGCCGTCGAGACCCATCTCGAGCGCGAGGTCCGCGACCGCGTCCACGTCGTCGTCGGCCAGATCCGGCGCGATCTTGACCAGCAGCGGCACGTGGCGGTCCGTCACGGCAGCATCGGCGGCAGTGCGCGTCGCCGCCAGGATGGGCCGCAGGGTCTCCACCGACTGCAGGTCGCGCAGCCCCGGCGTGTTGGGCGAGGACACGTTGACCACGAGGTAGTCGGCGTAGGGCGCGAGCAGGCGCGCCGAGTACGCGTAGTCGTCCGCGGCCGCCTCCGCAGGCGTGTCCTTGTTCTTGCCCAGGTTCACGCCCAGGACGATGCGTCGCCCCGACCGCGAGGAGCGCAGGCGCTCCAGCTTGGCGGCCATCGCGTCCGCGCCGGCGTTGTTGAAGCCCATGCGGTTGCGCAGCCCGTGGATGTCCATCTCGCGCCACGATCGCGGCTTGTCGTTGCCCGGCTGAGCCTTGGGCGTGACGGTGCCCACCTCGACGTAGCCGAAGCCCGCCGCGGCCAGCCCCGGCACCGCGTCCGCGTCCTTGTCCATGCCCGCGGCGAGCCCCACGGGCGCGGGGAAACGGATGCCCATCGCGTCGACCGCCCCGCGCCTGGCGGGCCGCGCCACCAGCCCCAGCCGGCGCATCGTCCGGAAGCCCCAGCCCCCCGCGGCGAAGGACCACACGCCGAAGCGGTGGGCCCATTCGGCGTCCGTGCGGGCCAGGAAGTTGCGGTAGAAGGCGCTGTACACGAGACCCAAACTACCGGCGCTACGCTCGACGGCATGACCTCACTCACCACGTCCCTGGACAACGTCGCGTCGATCGCGGCGGACGCACTCATCGTGGGCTGGACGGCCGACGGCATGGCCCACCACCCTCAGCTTCCCGAGGACGCGGCGGCCGCGATCGCCGCGGACGCCGAGGCCCTCGACGCCTCCGCCAAGGCCGGATCCGTGGTGGTGGTGCCCGGCACGTCCGTGGCGGCGCGCCGCGTGGTCGTGGTCGGCATCGGCTCCGGCTCGGAGGCGGACCTCCGCCTCGCGGCCGGCGAGGCGTCCCGGCAGGTGGGCAAGAAGCCCGCCACGGTGGTGGTCGCGCTCCCAGCGGAGGGCGACGCCGCAGTGGCCGTCGCCCAGGGCGCCGTGCTGGGCGCCTACACGTTCACCGACTACAAGTCCGCCGAAGACGCCGCCGTCGAGACCCACTGGGTGATCGCCGGGGCCTCGGACCAGGCGATCGAGCGCGCCACCATCCTTGTCGCCGCCGTTGCCGGCGTGCGCGACCTGGTCAACACGCCTCCGCTCGACCTGTTCCCCGGCTCGTTCGCGGAGATCGCGCAGCAGCTGGGCGCCCAGACCGGCGTCGACGTGCGCGTGTGGGAGGCCCAGGAGCTTGCGAACGAGGGCTTCGGCGGCATCCTTGCGGTGGGCATGGGCTCCTCGCGGCTGCCGCGCCTGGTGCGCCTGGCCTATGCGCCCGAGGGCGCGTCGCAGACGGTGGCGCTCGTGGGCAAGGGCATCACGTTCGACACCGGGGGCATCTCGCTCAAGCCCCCGAAGTCGATGGAGACCATGAAGTCCGACATGACCGGTGCCGCCGTGGTGCTGCACACGGTGATCGCGGCCGCGCAGGCGCAGCTCCCCATCGCGGTGACCGGGTGGCTCTGCATCGCCGAGAACATGCCGTCGGGGACCGCCCAGCGGCCGTCGGACGTGATCCGCATCTACGGCGGCACCACGGTCGAGGTGCTCAACACGGACGCGGAAGGCCGCCTGGTGATGGCCGACGGCCTGGTCCGCGCCTGCGAGGAGGACCCGACGCTGGTGCTCGACGTCGCGACGCTCACCGGCGCCCAGGGCGCCGCGCTCGGCACCCGCACGTCGGGCGTCATGGGCACCCCGGAGATCCGCGACGAGGTGGTCTCCGCCGCGAACGAGGTCGACGAGGCGATGTGGGCGATGCCCCTGCCCGAGCACCTGCGCGCGGGCATCGACTCCAAGGTCGCGGATCTGCAGAACATGGGCGACCCGCAGGGTGGCGGCATGCTGACCGCCGGGATCTTCCTGCGCGAGTTCGTGGGCGACACCCCGTGGGGCCACCTCGACATCGCGCGCCCGTCCTACAACGAGGGCAAGCCGTGGGCGGAGAACCCCGCGGGATCCACCGGCCACTCGGTCCGCACCCTGTTCCGCTTCCTGGAGCGGCGCGCCACCGAGTAGGTCCCGTCCGCACGCGAAAGACCCGGCGTGCGAAAGGAAGCGCGGCCTTCGCCGTCGTGGATTCCCACTGGTCGATGTGACTCGAGTGAACGGGCGTGACAGATGGGGCTGCCACATTTGTCACGCGAGGATTCCTGCGTCACATCGACCAGTGGGAATCCCGGGTGCGACGGGACGATGCGGGGGTTGGCGGCCGACGGGCCTAGCCGAGTCCCTTGCGGTGCTTCTCGTTCCACTCGCGCATGCGCGAGGGATATCCGGAGAGGTTGACGTCGAACGCGGGCACCTTGAACTGCTTCGCGAGGCGACGCGCGGTGGCATCGTCCGGAACGCGGCGCCGCGTCCATTCGCCGGTGTCGGCGACGATCACCATGGTGGTCTGCGTGACCCGCGTGGGGGGTTCGATGAACGCCTCGCAGCCGGTGTGCGACGCCACGAACGCCGTCAGGTGCGCGACGGTCTCGGCCTTCGCGTCCCTGGCGCCCGGCGCCGCCTGCGCCGCCTGCTTGGACCGCGACTTCCTGGAGAACAGACCCATAGCGCCAGCGTAGTCGCCCACTCCGGTTCGCGGCACACGCGCACCGTGGCAAGATGAGGAGTACCGACGTCCCTACAAGGAGATCTCATAGTGACCGAGTCCAGCCCACGCTCGTTTGATGTCCTCATCCTCGGCGGCGGCTCGGGCGGCTATGCCGCCGCCCTTCGAGCCTCGCAGCTCGGCCTCACGGTGGGCCTGGTCGAGGAGTCGAAGGTGGGCGGCACGTGCCTCCACAACGGCTGCATCCCCACCAAGGCCCTGCTGCACGCCGCCGAGCTCGCCGACAACGCTCGCGAGGGCGAGAAGTACGGCGTCAACACCACCCTGCACGGCATCGACATGCCCAAGGTGAACGCCTACAAGCAGGGAGTCATCGACCGCCTGTACCGCGGCCTCCAGGGTCTGGTGAAGTCGCGCAAGGTGACCGTCATCGAGGGCCACGGACGGCTCGTGGGCCCGGACACCATCGAGGTGAACGGCGAGCGGTACACCGGCGCGAGCATCGTGCTTGCCTCCGGTTCCTACGCACGCTCGCTGCCCGGCCTCGAGATCGGCGGCCGCGTGATCACCTCGGACCAGGCGCTGCAGATGGAGTGGGTGCCGCAGACCGCGATCGTGCTCGGCGGCGGCGTCATCGGCGTCGAGTTCGCCTCCGTGTGGAAGTCCTTCGGGTCGAACGTGACCGTCGTGGAGGCTCTCCCCCACCTCGCACCCAATGAAGACGAGGCGCTCTCCAAGGGCCTCGAGCGCGCGTTCCGCAAGCGCGGCATCGACTTCAAGCTGGGCGTGAGATTCCAGGGCGTCGAGCAGAGTGATGCCGGCGTCAAGGTCACGCTCGAGGACGGCACGGTGCTGGAGGCGGACATCCTGCTCGTGGCCGTGGGTCGCGGGCCGCGCACCCAGGACCTCGGCTACGAGGAGCAGGGCGTGCGCGTCGATCGCGGCTTCGTGCTCACCGACGAGCGCCTCCACACCGGCGTCGCCAACATCTACGCGGTGGGAGACATCGTTCCCGGCCTGCAGCTGGCACACCGTGGGTTCCAGCAGGGCATCTTCGCCGCCGAGGAGATCGCGGGCCTCTCGCCCCAGGCGATCGTCGAGTCGAACATCCCCCGCGTCACGTACTGCGAGCCCGAGCTCGCCTCGGTGGGAATCACCGAGGCCAAGGCCATCGAGACCTACGGCGCCGAGAACGTCAAGGCGCTCGAGTACAACCTGGGCGGCAACGGCAAGAGCCAGATCCTCGGCACCACGGGCTTCATCAAGCTGATCCGCGTGATCGACGGCCCGGTGGTGGGCGTGCACATGATCGGCGCCCGTGTGGGCGAGCAGATCGGCGAGGCCCAGCTCATCGTGAGCTGGGACGCGCACCCCGAGGATGTCGCCCCCTTGCTCCATGCGCACCCCACTCAGAACGAGGCCCTGGGCGAGGCACATCTCGCCCTGGCCGGCAAGCCGCTGCACGCACACGACTGATCCGCTTCGAACGAGGGAGTTCAATCCATGAGCAACGACGTCACCCTTCCCGCGCTCGGCGAATCCGTCACCGAGGGCACCGTCACCCGCTGGCTCAAGCAGGTGGGCGACACCGTCGCCGCCGATGAGCCCCTGCTCGAAGTGTCGACCGACAAGGTCGACACCGAGATCCCGTCGCCGTTCGCCGGCACGCTTCTCGAGATCCTCATCGGTGAGGACGAGGACGCCGAGGTGGGCGCGGTGCTCGCCCGCATCGGCGAGGAGGGAGAGGCCCCCGCGGCCGCGCCCGCCGCCGAGGCCCCCGCGCCTGCCGCAGAGCCGGCCGCACCCGAGGCGGAGGCCCCCGCCCCTGCC
>NZ_JAHEBP010000007.1 GCF_024642165.1 Demequina sp. | reverse complement strand
CGCTGGCCGTGAACGTCAAGATGCGTGCCGACGACCACACTCTCACCGCCGAGGAGGTTCTCGAGGTGCGAGAGGCGATCATCGGAGCGGCCGCGGAGCGCTTCGGGGCCGTGCTGCGGTAGGGCGGGGGCGCAGCGCGCCGCCACGGCGAACCCGTGCACGGCGAGCCGTGCTGAGCCGTGCGCACCGCGTGGGGCAGGCTGGGGCCATGACGCACGAGCCCGTGGATGCACCCGTCGCCGAGGAGGCGCGTCCCGCGCGCACGCTCGGCAGCGAGGCCGTCATGCTGGGACTGGGCCTGCTCCTGGCCTCGGGGATCGCCTGGTTCGGGGTGGGTGAACTCATGGTCTCCAGCGTGCGCGAGCAGACGCGAGACGAGTGGATCGACCTGACCTTCGTCATCATCGGGATCCTCGTGACCGGGATCCAACTGCTCCTGCTGGGCGTGTTTCTCAGCGTGCGAGGGGTGGTCTTCCTGCGGTCCGAGCGCCGCGTCCGGTGGTCGGCGTGGTGGGCGTACGTGGCGGCCGGCGCCTTGAGCGCCCTGGTGCTCGTGCTCGCCGTCACGGGCGAACCGGGGAAGATCGCCCTCTTCGCGGTGCCGCCTATCGCCACGATGGCGATCTACGCGGCGGCCGTCGCTCTCGCCGTCAGGGTCAGGATGCCCAGGTGGGCGACGATCACGCTGGGCGTGGTGCTCGGGCTGGTGGTGCTCATGATCGTGGCGCCGATGCTCGGCCTCGGAGTCTGGTAACCCGCCGGTCGAGCGGGCACCCCGCAAGGTCGCCCGCGGCGCCGTTGGGGCGCGCGCGAACGGCGTCAGCGCTCGAAGGACGCGAAGTACGCGGCCGCCATGTCCTCCCGGCCGTGGCCGCCGCCCTCCGCGCGTTCCAGGCGATCCCTGGCGGCGGACAGCCCGTCGACCGTGACGCCGGCGTGCCGCGCCGCCTCGAGGATCAGGCCGGCGTCCTTGGCCGCGGTCGCCACGGCGAAGCTGGCGGGAAACAGCCGCTCGTCCATGATGAGCCCGACCTTGAGCCGCAGGTAGCCCATGTCGAGCCCGCCTCCGGCGATGAGGTCGAGGAACTGGGACGGCTCGACGCCGAGTCCCCGGGCGAGGGCCACCACCTCGCCGGCGGCGTTGTTCGCGGCGAGGACCCAGCTGTTGGCGACCAGCTTGAGCGCCTGCGCGCTCCCCGCGTCGGGGTCGTCTCCCGTCCACACGGTGCGGGTCCCGATCGCGTCGAAGATTGACGCGGCGAATGGGCGGGCGTCCTCCGCCGCGGCCGCGAGCACGGTCAGTTCGCCGGCCTCCGCCGGTTCGCGCGTCCCGAGCACGGGCGCGTCGACCAGCCGCAGCTCGAGCTCGTGCGCCAGCTCGGCGAGCTCACGGTGGGCATCGAGGCCCACCGTCGACGACTGGATCCACAGCATGCCCGGGTGCAGACCGGGCCCCGCGTGGCGCATCACATCGGTCACCGCGGCGGCATCGTGAAGCATCGTGATCACCGCGTCCGCGCCCACCACGGCCTCGGCCGCCGTCGACGCGACGGAAGCGCCGTCCGCGACCAGCGCGGCGGCCGTCGCCGGCGTGCGGTTCCACACCCGCACCTGATGCCCCGCGCGGGCGAGGTTGCGCGCCATCGCCGCTCCCATGGTCCCGGTTCCCAGGACCGCGACCGCGAGCGGTCTTTGCTCGGGTGCGGGAACGGCGTCGGTGCTGGTGGTGGACATGAGGGCTCCCGCCGTCGACATGAATGAGTGCCGGTGGGTGAACGAGCGACGCGTCGTTGCGCTTCCCTCGCGTACCCTCGTCTGATGCCACGCCTCGCCCTCGCCGGAATCGCCGCCACCGCGGTGCTGCTCGCGGGCTGCTCGTGGGGAGGCTCCCAGCCCTCGGCCTCGGCCACTTCGCCGGCGACGCCCGAGGCGAGCGTCACCGCGGCCTCCCCGAGCGCATCGTCCACGCCCGCTCCGTCGATCGACACCGACGTGCGGGTGATCGACCTGGGGGAGCACGGCTCGTACGGCGTGGTCACCCTGCCGCTCGACGCGTGGGACGTGCGGGTGGACTGGCCGCAGGACCCGGACGGCACGGACCTCGCCGAGTACATCGCGTCTCATCCCGGCATCGGGGCGCTCACCAACGCCGGCATCTTCAGTGAGAATCTGCGTCCCGGAGGCCTGTTGGTCGCTGACGGTGAGCAGTTGCGCGAGCTCAACCTCTCGGACGGCGCCGGAAACTTCCACCTCAAGCCCAATGCGGTGTTCGAGATCCGTGACGACGGCTCGGCGGCCGTGGTCGACTCCACCGAGTACGCCCCCGGCGGCGTCTCGCAGGCCACCCAGTCCGGTCCCGCGCTCATCCTGGACGGGGAGATCCACCCGGAGTTTCGCGAGGGCAGCGCCAACACCGCCATCCGCTCGGGCGTGGGAGTGAGCCCCGATGGCCGCACCGTGTACCTGGCGATCACCCGGACCTACGTGAACCTGTGGGACTTTGCGGCGATGTTCCGCGACCAGCTGGGCGTCGAGGACGCGCTCTACCTCGATGGACAGATCTCGCAGCTGTGGGTCTCGGGCAACACCGAGCCCTCGTCCTTCCTGGGCCCCTACGCGGGCGTCATCGCGGCGTACCCCCGCTGACTCCGGGGCCCCGCCGCCACCACCCTCGCCGCCACCACCCTCGCCGCCCCGCCCCGCGCCCCGCCCCGACCCCCCGCCCCGCCGCCCCGCCGCCGCTTCGGGTAGATCATTGACGCTTGGGGCAGGTTTGCGACTCCTGCGGGTAGACCATGGTCGCGGGCGACTGGGCGTCACGCCTCCGGCGGCGGGTTGTCCGTGCGGATGACCACGATGTGATCGATGTAGGCGGGTCCCTGCTCGCTCGTGCGGCAGTCGGTCCACTCCGCGGGTTCCTCGACGTACGACAGCGGCCGGCCGTCGATGAACGCGCAGTGGTGACCATGCTCGAGGAGCTGGGTGATCCCCGCGGCGAGCTTGTCGCGGACGATTCGGCGGCCGATCGCGTGCACGCGCCAGATGCGCACCTCGGCGCCGTCCGCGACCACGAGTCCGGTGTCCGTGACGGCGAGCACGTCGAGCGGATCGGGATCGTCGTTCGCGAGCGCGAGCCGCAGCTGGATCGGGTGGGGCAGGTGGCCTACGAAGTACAGGCTGCACGGGGTGATGTCGGAGGTGGACATGGCGTCTCCAGGTATCCGGGCTTCCGCGCGCCGGGTGGCGTGCGGCGGATCTTCCTTCAGGGGCACCGTGTCGGAAACGCGGTTGCCAGCCGGCCAGCTGAAGGGCTTGGCGCCGGGCTTCTTGATCGTGTCTTCACGATACCGTGCGGCACCGACGCAGTGGCCTCCCGTGCCCTAGCCTCGGATCATGGCGATCGCCGATCTCGCGGAACTCCTGTCTGGCCTGAGCGCACGGCTCGATCCGGAGACGTACGTGTGGGCGACGGTGGACGTGCTCCCCGCGGGCTGCACGCCGGTCGCGACCGTCGAGGAGAACGAGGGCCTCACCGTGGTCCTGCGTGAGGCCGAGGCGATCGACGCCGGCGTGCCGCACCAGTTCCGCTCCGCGCGCATCACCCTGGAGGTGCATTCGGCGCTCGACGCCGTGGGCCTGACCGCGGCGTTCTCGCGCGCGCTCGCTGACGCAGGAGTGAGCGCCAACGTGGTCGCCGGATTTCACCACGATCACATCTTCGTGCCGTGGGACCGCCGCGCCGAGGCGCTCACCGCACTCGAGCGGCTGCAGTCGCAGGCGTCGCTCCCGTGAGGCGCGGGGCCCGGGCTGCGGTGGCCGCCGGGACGATGCTGGTGCTGGCCGGGTGCGTGCAGTCCGCGTGCTCGTGTGCGGCGCCGGCGGGTGAGCCGTCCGCGGCGGAGGTCGCGCCCGGCGAGTCGGTCACCGTCGAGTTGAGCAATCTCTGGGTCGACTGCTGCGACACGGGCGGCGGCTGGGGGTGGATCACCGGGCGGTCGAGCACGGTGCTCGAGAACGTGATCGTCACGCTCGAGGCGGTCGAGCCCGGACGTCCCGTGCTGGCTGAGGCTTCCGACTATCCGGCGGACAACGCCACCGCGAGCGTGGTGCTCGAGATACCCGAGGATGCTGAGCCCGGCCCGGCGGAGATCATGCTCGGCGGGATTCCGATAGGAACGGTGACCATCGCCGGGTAGGCGGAAGCGATCGGGCCCGCTCCCGGCGGGTCACAGCGTCCGCAGCACCCGTGCGGGGTTGCCGCCCACGACGGACATGGGCGGTACGTCCTTGGTGACGACGGATCCCGCGGCCACCACCGAGCCGCGACCGATGGTGACCCCGGGGCAGATGACCACCGACCCGCCCAGCCACACGTCCGCTTCCAAGGTGATGGGGAACGCGCGCTCCCACCCCTCGCGCCGTAGCCCCACGTCGAAGGCGTGGTTGACGGTGTAGAACCGTGCGTCGGGCCCGATCAGCGCGTTGTCGCCGATGGTGACGATCCCGCTGCCCAGGATCATCAGGTTCGCGTTGATGAACAGGTTCGACCCGAAGCGGACGCGCTCGCGGTACTCGAGGTAGATGGGTGGGCGAAAGTCGAGGCCGGGGCCGCACGCCCCGATGAGCTCCGCGAGCGAGCGCGTCGAGCCCTCGGGATCGTCGTAGTAGCCGCCGTTGAGATCGCGGAGCCTTGCGAGGGTGGCGCGCTGCATGTCCGCAAGCTCGGGACCCGCGCGATAGCGGAACCACTCGTCGGCCTCCAGCTTCTGGTACTCCGTGCGGCTCGCATCCTCCACGGGGCGCTCGGCCATGCGTGCCTTCCACTCGCGCGCGTCCGTCATGGTTCCTCCCCGGGGGTCGTTGCGCTCAACCTACGCCCGGGCGCGGGGCGTGAGCAGGGACCTCAGGTCCGCGCCGAGGGCCGCGAGCGATCCCGCCCGCGGAGCACGGCCTTTCGGGCCTCGATCGCGATCGGCACCACGAGCGCGATCGCCGTGCACGCGCCCCACTGGGCGGGCGTGAGCGGCGCCGTCGAGAACGCCCTCTGCAGCACGGGCACGTGCACCACCGCGATCTGGAGGGCGAGTGACAGCGCGACGGCTCCCCAGAGCCAGGGGTTCTCGCCAAGCCGATGCGCGATCGTCTGGGTCTCGGAGCGCGCGGAGAAGGCGTTGGTCAGGTGGGCGATGACCAGCACCGTGAATCCGGCAGTGCGCGCGGTGTCGACATCCGACGAGCCCTCGATCAGCCCTCCGGGAAGGAACAGATCCATGGTGATCAGCGTCGCGGCGGCCATCCACGCCGCGGTCCACGCCATGCCGACCCACATGCGGCGGTCGATGAGCGGCTGATCCGGGCGGCGGGGCCGGCGCGCCATCAGGTCGTCCGCGTACGGCTCCGCGCTGATGGCCAGGGCAGGGCCCAGGTCCGTCAGCAGGTTCACCCACAGGATCTGCGTCGCGAGCAACGGGACGAACGCCGCGCCGCTGGGCCCCATCAGCCCCAGCACGCCGGCACCGACCACGCCCAGGAACACGGCCAGCACCTCGCCCAGGTTCGAGGCCAGCATGTACCGCAGGAACCTCTTGACGTTGTCGAGGATCCCGCGCCCCTCCCGCACCGCCTCGACGATGGTCGCGAAGCGGTCGTCGGTGAGGATCATCGCGGCGGCCTCCCGCGCCACCTCCGTGCCGCCTTGTCCCATCGCCACGCCGATGTCCGCGCTGCGGAGCGCGGGCGCGTCGTTCACCCCGTCGCCGGTCATCGCGACCACCGCGCCGCCGGCCTGCAGTGCGTCCACGATGCGCAGCTTGTGCTCCGGCGCGACGCGCGCGTAGACCGCCACCGCGGGTGCCTCCCGCCGCAGGCGGTCATCATCCATGTCCTCGAGATCCGCGCCCGTGAGCACGGGGGTGCCGGGGGACGATGCGATGCCCAGGTCGGCGGCGATCGCGGCGGCGGTCGCGGGGTGGTCGCCGGTGATCATCACGACCCGGATGCCCGCCCCCTGGGCGTCCGCGACTGCCTGGCGCGCCGAGGATCGCGGGGGATCCTCGAGCCCGGCGATGGCCACGAGCACCAGGCCGTGCTCGAGGTCCTCTGCGGCCTCTGCGCCTGCGGGCACGTCGCGCATCGCCACGGCGAGCGTGCGCATGCCCGCTCCCGACAGCCGGGCGACGGCCTCCTGCGCCCAGGCGCAACCCGCATCGTCCAGCGGCTCGACGGTGCGGCCCACGAGCCTGCGATCGCAGCGTGCCAGGAGGACGTCCGGTGCCCCCTTCACTGCGAGCACCGTGACTTCACGCTCGGCGTCGGCGTCGGCGTCGGCGTCGGCCTCGCCCTCCGCCACGCCGACCGCTGACATGCGCCGCCGCTCCGCGCTGAACGGCACCGCGCCCCGTCGATCGAACCGCGGCTCGATGCCCATCCGCGCCGCGGCCGCGAGGAAGGCGACCTCGGTGGGGTCCCCCTCGAACCTGGACTCGGACCCGGCCCCGTTGTCTCGGGCGTCGTTGGCCAGCACCGCCAGCTCCAGTGCGCGCCGCGCCTCGTGGGCGGATGGGTCACGGCCCAGCGAATCGACCGTCTCACCCGACGAGGTCACCAGCCGCGCCAGCGTCATGCGGTTCTGGGTCAGCGTGCCCGTCTTGTCCGAGCAGATCACGGACGCGGAGCCGAGCGCCTCCACGCTCGACAGCTCCTTGACGATCGCGTTGCGACGCGCCATGCGCTGCACGCCCAGCGCCAGCACCACCGACATCACCGCCGGCAGGCCCTCGGGCACGGCTGCGACCGCGAGCGCGACGCCCAGCAGCAGCACCTCCACCACGTCCGCGGTGCCGGAGATGTCCCGGGTCAGCAGCACGGAGGCGACCACGATGGCGGCGATGGTGAGCACCCCGATCCCGAGCGCGCGGCTCAGGCGGGCGATCTCGCGCTGCAGCGGCGTGGGTTCGGCCTCCGTCTGGTCGAGCATCGTCGCGATGCGCCCGGTCTCGGTGTCCATGCCGGTGGCGGTCACGATCGCGCGGCCCGTCCCGCGGGTGACCGCGGTGCCCGCGTAGACCATCGATGAGCGATCGCCCAGCGGCGCGGATTCGGGCAGGGCGTCCGCGGCCTTCGCCACCGGCACGCTCTCACCCGTGAGCGAGGCCTCCGCCACCTCGAGCGACGATGCGGTGACCCGGGCGTCGGCCGCCACCGCGTCGCCCTCGGCGAGCACCAGCACGTCTCCCACCACGAGCTCGAGGGCCAGGACCTGCGCGACGCCGCCATCGCGCAGCACGCTCGCGCGAGCCGCCGCCATGCGCTGGAGGGCCGCGACGGCGGTCTCCGACCTGCGCTCCTGCACGAATCCCAGGATCGCGTTGGCGACGATCACCACCGCGATCACGATCACGTCGTAGGGGACGCCGTCACGGCCCTCCGCCCACCAGGCGACGAGCGAGATCGCGACGGCCGCCATCAGCAGATAGATGAGGGGATCCGCGAGCTGCGACACCAGGCGCCGCCACGCGGGCACGCGGCGCTCCTGGTCGAGCCGGTTGGGGCCGTCGCGCTCCAGCCGCGCCGCGGCTTCCGTGGTGGTCAGGCCGTTCGCGGCGTCGGTGGACACCGCCGAGGCCACCTCCGCGATGGTGGCCGTCGACGGGTCGGAGACCCCCGCGGTCGCCATCACGCGCCCCGGTGGCGTCGATCACGCATATCTGCAGTCTAAGCAGGCGTCTCGGATGGTCGCAGGTGGGCGGCGACCGCATCCAGGACCTCCGCGTGGAACGCCCTGCGGATGGCTGGGGACCTCTCCACGAAGCCGCCCGGCAGGAGTGTCGCGAGCGGCCGAACCACGTCCACGGAGTCGAGCAGGTCCATGTGTCCGGCGCCCTCGAGCAGGTGGAGTGTCGCGGGCGCCCCGGCCGCGGCGGCCGTGAGCTCCACGCCCCAGTCGACGGGGGAATCACGGTCGGCGTCGCCCCCGACGGCGAGCACCGGCACGTTCAGGTGCGCGAGTCCGGCGTCGCCGAACATCGCGGCGTCGCCCGCAAGCGACACCACGCTCACGACTCGCTCATCGCGCCACGACGGCCACAGGTCCGCGGGCACCTCGGCGAGGCCCGCGTCCGCCGCGATCTCCCTGAGGTGCGGCTCCAGCGCATCACACAGGAAGACCCCGGGATGGTCCGCGGTGCGGCCGGCGGCGCAGCGCTCGCGAAGCTCGCGTGTGTCGAGCCGCGCGCCACCCATGGCCTGCGCGGCATAGCCGCCGTACGAGTGACCCATGACGTCGACCGCGCTCGAGTCGACCCTCCCGTGCCACGGGCCTCCCGGGGACGCGAGGGCCTCGACCGCGTCGAGCACCGCCGTGAGTTCGCGCGGGCGGGCCACGGTCGCCGCGGCCAGGCCTGCGGGGTCGAGCGTCTCGCCGTGGTCAGGTGCGATGACCACGCGGCCGCCCGCGGCGAGCGCCTCGCCGAGCCATGAGTAGGCCGAGGGCGGCAGCGCGAAGCCGGGAGAGAGGAGAACGAGCGGTGCCGGCGTGGCCGTCGCGGCCCATGGCGCATCGAGCACCGCGGCGCCGCGCGTGGTGCCCAGCGTCACCTCGGGCAGTGCGGGATCCATTCTCAGCGTGAGCGGATAGCGGGCGCGCGCCCCGGAGGCGTCGTCCGCGGCCGGGTACCAGACGGTCGATTCCAGGCCGGCGAGCTCGACCCGCATCGTGCCGAGCGGTTGCCCGCTTGCGACGGTCACGTCCGCCGCGCGCGCGCCGCCTGCAGCGGACTCGCGCGGCTGCAGTGGCACCCACGCCGCCGTCAGGCGGACCAGCAGCGCGGTGACCACCAGCAGGGTCACCGCACCGCCGATCGCGACGCCGCGCGCGGCACTCATCGCGCCTTCGCCTCCGCCGCCCGCTGCGGGGACACGGCGGGCCCGGGTGCTGCGGGGAGCGCCGCATCGTCCCGCATCAGCGTGTGCCAGCGGTCGGCACGCACGCCCTTGACGACGAGCCATACGGCGAACGCGAGCTCGGCGGGGATCGCGAGTACCAGCACCAGCGTCTGCGCGACGCCGGACGCAGCCGGCCACACGATGGCCGCGAGCGAATCCGCGAAGTATCCGCCTGATGCCGCCACCAGCAGCCAGCCGATGATCCGGGGCATCAGGTTGGACCGGAGGACGAGGAGTCCGAGAAAGAGGACGTGAAGGGCGAAGGGGATGCCCCAGATGTTCACGATGTCCTGGTAGGCGTCCATCGAGCCGAGCACGACAGTGGCGCGGGCCTGAGCGGACATGTCCGCATAGACGCCGGTGCCCGTCGCCGCCGCCAGCGCCACCATGCTCGGAGCGAGGTTGAGGGCCTGGATGACGGCCTCGGCCGTGCGCGTGAGCGCCGCGCCGAGCGCGAGCGAGCGGCTGACGGGTCGAAACAGCGCGTAGAGCAGCGCCGAGAGCACGATCTCGACCACGACCACCCCGACCTCGGCCAGCATGCCGAGCCGGAACAGGAGCTCGTTGTCGAGGAGTTGCTGCATGGTGGTCGCGGGGTCGCCCGGCGCGTAGACGGGCATCTTGCCGACGATGAAGCCCAGGGGTGCGAGCAGGAAGATCAGTGCATAGAGCACGCCTGCCCAGCGGCTCGTGCGCTTCAGGGACTGGTGAGTGGCGGTGGCACGCATGGTGGTCTCCTTTGGTGAGTGGTGCCCCGTCAGGCGTCGCGGCTGACGACGATGACGGACCTGTCTGGGGTGTGGCTTCTAGCCACGTGGCCGGAGCGGCGGGGCGCTACTCCGGGTCGATCTGCTGGAAGAGCGTGAGCTGCAGCCCGGCCGCTCCTTCGAGCCGTGCGTTGAGCGAGCCCCACGGTGTGCGGGTGGGCGGGGCGATCTCCTGCGCGCCGGCGGTGAGCGCCGCCGCGGTGGCGGCGCGCGCATCGTGCACCTCCAGGCCAACCCGCACCTCGCGGGCCGCATCGCGACCCACCTCGAGGCGGTCGATGAGGGCGCGCTGGGCGGAGTTGATGAGCTCGAGCGTCGCGCGTCCGGCGCCCAGGACCACCACGCGCGCGTCGCCGTCGGGGGAGGGCCGGGTGAGGTCGAGCTCCGTCTCGAGGCCAAGCGCGTCGCGGTAGAGGGCGAGCGCGGCGTCGAGGTCTTCGGCGTGGACAACGAGGCGCAGCTGGATCGCCCCGGTACGAGGGGCGGTGACGGCGTGGGTCATGATTCCTCCATGTGTTTCAATGTTGAAACAACTATGCGCCGAAAGTATTTCAATGTCAATACATATTGCTAGACTTGCTCCATGACACGTGATCAGGTGGACGGGATTCTCGACCAGTGGCACCGCGAGAGGCCGGATCTCGACGTGAGCGGCATGGCCGTGATCGGGCGGGTGTCGCGGCTTGCTGTCGCGCTGGGTGTCGAGCTGCGGCGGGTGTTCGCGCAGCATGGTCTGGAGGAGTGGGAATTCGACCTCCTCGCCACGCTGAGGCGGCACGGCGAGCCGTTTCGGCTCACCGCCGGCCAGCTGGTCGCCTCGAGCATGGTGACCGGCGGGGCCGTCACGAACCGCATCGACCGCCTGGCGGCGCGCGGCTATGTGCGGCGTGAGCGTGACGAGGAGGACGGTCGCGTGGTGTGGGTGGCGTTGACGGACGAGGGCCGACGCGTGGTCGACGCCACGCTGCCGCACCATGCCGCCAACGAGCTCCGCATGATCCAGTCGCTGAGCCCGTCGGAGCGGGATCAGCTGGTGGCGCTGGTGCGGAAGCTGCACGCGGGCGTGGCGGCCGCCGACTGAGTCCTTGGCGTCTCGCCAAGGCGACTACCGTGGAATGCATGGCAGGTCGAGTCGAGGCGTCGATGGAGGAATTCGTCATCACGCGGGGCAGGCGCGGCGTCACGGGCGCGTGGGCGCTGGTGCTGTCCGGGGTGGTCGCGGTCTCGACCGTGAGCCTCGTCATTGCGATCTCTCGGCCCGCACGTGACGGCTCCGGCGGGGCCGGCCACCTGATCGGTCCCTTCTTCGGCGCCGTGGTCTCGCTGTTGCTGCTGGTGTTGGCCGCGGTGCAGTGGTGGGAGGACGCGACGTACTTCCGCCTGACGCCCGCGGGCCTGACGATTCGCCGCGGCACGCGCAGGCTACGCGGCCGAGCGATCGTGTTCCGTCAGCTCCAGGCGGTCACGTACACCGAGGAGGGCGGGCGTGACACCGGACGGGCATTCGTCGAGCAGGACGGCACGCGCGTCAACCTCGGGAAGACCGAGGAGATCCGCCCGCAGCTCCCGCGCTGGGAGGCCTGGATGCACTCCGCGGGCCTGGTGGTCGACCGGCGACGCGGGACCCGCGACAGGTGACGGGACGGCCGCCGGGGTGACCGCCCCGCGTCGTCACAGGTACATCGGCGTCAGCGCCTCGTACTCCTCCACGCTGCCGTCGCGCAGGCATGTCTCGATGATCTGGCGACCCAAGGGGTCGATGTCCTCGGAGAGGAACTGTCGCAGCTCCGCCTTGAAGAATCCGGTGAGGATCGCGCAGCCCTGGTCGTACGCCGCCGTGCCCACCTGGGACTGCAGCTCGGGCCGCAGCAGCGTGCGCCGCACCGGCTGGCCATCGAGGGTGATCTCCTTGGGCGCGTAGCCGAACAGCGGGCACCGGGCCGGCTCGAGCTGCTCGGCGCGCATGCGCCCGCCGCCCTTGCGTGCCAGCCACTCGCGGGTCAGCCATTCCGCCGAGAACCCCACGTGGTAGGAGCCGATGTGCTGGTTGGGGGTGAGGACGTAGCGGGTGCGTCCGTAGTCGAGGATCTGGCGTAGCAGCAGGTTTGCCGCGGCGACCTTGGTGCCCGTCGAGAACGGCCAGTAGGAGCCGACTCCCTCGGAGACCATGCCGCCATGCTCGAGCCTCTCGACCGCATCGGCGGCCTCGCCGATCGACGGATTCTTGTCGCCGCGAGGAGCGATGAGGCGCCACAGCCACGCGATGGCAGGGGGCACGAAGTGAGTCATGCCCATGATCCCGTAGCTGGGCCTGTCCGTGGTGCAGGCCGGCATGCGCACGCCGAAGGTGCGGACGTCGACGGGCTGGGGGACGTCGACGACACCGCGCATCATGCTGCGCGGGATCACCACGCGCGGGTTCGGACACGGCTTGCCCGTGGAGTCCGGCGTGTGCTCCCACGGGAGCGCGGTGGCGTCGGCCACACCGTCGATGCTGAAGAACACCAGCGGCGCCTCGGGGTGGATGACGGCGCGCTCGAAGTAGACGTCCGCCCCGTAGTTCTTGAGGTTGTCGACCCGCACGAACCAGCCGTCCTCGGCGTCGGCGACCACCATCTTCCCTGACCCGTCCTGGATGTCCGGGTGGCACAGCGTCATGTCGTCGGTCACGGGGGAGAGGTCGGAGGTCTCGGACAGCGTGATGAGGTACGGCTCGCGGGTGACCACGTTGGTGCCCAGCAGGATGCGTCCGTCGTCCTCGCGGCGCAGCTCCTGGCACATCTCGGACTTGCCACCGCCCGAGGCACCCTCGTGCATGATGACCGTCTCGTTGTCGTACGGGGTGGTGACGCGCACCGACGACGCGTGGGCGGTGATCCACCCCTCCTGCTCGCCGATGTCGAGGAGCACGGAGAAGACGCCCTTCTTGGCGCTCGGCCCGGGGTAGAGGTTGTAGGCGAAGATCTCGTGCAGGGTGGTCGAACGGTCGTGGACCACCACCTGGCGGCCGTCGAAGTGCGTGTGACGGAACGGTGGCGCGACGTAGAGGATCGAGCGCGGGGCGAACGGGCCGATCTCCTCGAAGCCCACCCATCCCTGGAGGTCCACCAGCGCCGTCGCGAAGAATGCCGAGTTCTTGGGCACGATCGCGAGGGATGCCGACCCATAGGTGAGCCCGCCGGCCTTGAACGGCACCACCACCAGGTCCTGGTGGGAGAGCCATGTGAGGGTCTCCTGACGCGTGTCCGCGAAGCCATGCCCGAACCTGTCGGCGAAGCGCGTCTTGTCGGTGGGGCGGTCATCGGCGATCACCATGCACTGCGGGTCCCGGCGGCGCATGTAGTCCTCGGGGTAGTTGACCGCGATCCCGTTGCGGCAGCGCGTCACGGTGGCCTCGGTGATCACCTCGCCGTCGACGTCGTAGTCCACGGAGAACTGCGGCCCCCCCTCGGGTCCGAGCGACAGCGCGTAGAGCTCCTCGCGCGTGTCGGGCACGGTGACGGAGCGCGCCGCCTCGAGGGCCTCACGGACCTCGGGGGCGAGGATCAACTGGTCCAGGTACGTCCGGGTGTCGACGGCGGTCACGTTCGGCTCCTTGGCAGGTACGGACAGGGGCGCATCTCCCATGGTGCGCCCCTCGCCGAGAGTCTGCCGTTTCAAAAGGGACGGTAAAAGGGACGTTGGTCACAGGTCATCGTGCATGCCGCGTCTCGGCCGTATGCTCACTCCTGGGACAGCACCAGGGTGGTGCCGCGTTGAGGGGGCGTCGTGAAGGCTGCGGTGACGATCATCGTTGCGATCGTGCTGGTCGGGATCGGATGGTTCTGGTTCCGTTCCGAGGCGCTGAATTCGGCACCGGCGGTCCGTGACGGGGGAGACCCGCCGCTGCCCGTGATCCTTGGCGCCTACGACCAGGTCGCGACCGACTGCTCCGCGGATACGAAGTGGGAATCCGCCCATACGCGGAACTGGCAGGCGTTGTCCCAGGTGTATGCGGGCTCGGTCGACACCTGCATGGAGCTGTTCCGCCTGACTGCCGAGGATGACTCCGCCGGCGACCACTACGTCGCCGTGGTCACCTCGGCCTGGACCCTGTCCGATCGCGAAGACTTCTGGTACCCCTACGACGGCGGGCCCGACCAGCCGTCGCCGATCGAGATCTCGGTCACCGCCGCCGCGCCCGCCCTGGGCGACGCGTACGCCGCAGCGGATCCGGTCGCGGAGCCGTGCATCACGTCAGTTCCGGCAACCGGGCCCGCCCTCACGGGCACGGCCACCGGCGCGACGCCCCTCCTGCTGGCCGGCAACTGCGGGGGCGACATCGCGCTCGTGGACGTCGATGAGCGAGGCGCGACGTGGCTGGTGACCCGACCGGAGGAATGGGCCCTCACCGTGACCTCCTACTCGTTCACGGTGGCCGAGGGCGTCAAGCCCGACGTCGCGTTGAACGTGAGCCTCGTCGGCGCGGAGGGTTGACCGGCGCTCGAACATTTGTTCGAATGGTGGCATGCGATGGGACGGGCAGGCGCTGCGCGCAGAGGCGGACGATGCGCTGCCGGCGCTCGCGAGGATGTCGAACCTGGTGCGGACGGTCACCACTCCCGAATTTGCGGGAGTGACCTTCCATGAGGTGCTTGCCAAGAGCGCATTGAACCGCGTCGGGCCGGGCAGTGCGGTGCCGTTCACCTGGACCATCAACCCGTACAGAGGTTGTTCCCATGCGTGCGTCTACTGCTTCGCGCGGCCATCGCACCGGTATCTCGAGCTCGACGCCGGCGCCGACTTCGACAGCCAGCTCATCGTCAAGATCAACATCGCCGAGGCGCTTCGCAAGGACCTCACCAAGTCGACGTGGAAGCGCGAGCACGTCGCGCTGGGCACCAACACCGATCCCTATCAGCGCGCCGAGGGTCGGTATCGGCTCATGCCGGGGGTCATCCGTGCACTCGCGGACTCGGGTACGCCCATGTCAATCCTCACCAAGGGCTCGCTGCTGCGGCGCGACCTGCCATTGCTGACGGCCGCGCGGGAGTCCGTCCCGGTCGACCTGGGCCTCTCGATCGCCATCGCGGACCACGAGCTCCAGCAGTCGATGGAGCCGGGCACCCCGACCATCCAGGCGCGGCTCGCGACCGTCGCGGCGGCCGCCGAGGCCGGCTTCGACGTCGCCGTCTTCATGATGCCGATCCTGCCCTTCCTCACGGATTCGGAGGAGCACCTCGACGAGGCTTTGGCGAGCATCAAGGAAGCCGGCGCCGCATCGGTCACCTACTCCGCTCTCCACCTGCGCCCCGGGGTCAAGGAGTGGTATGCGCGATGGCTCAACGCGCATCGTCCCGACCTGGTCCCTCGCTACCGCGCCCTCTACGGCGACGGCGCCTACGCCCCGAAGGAGTACCGACGGATGCTGGCGTCGCGGATCAGGCCGCTCATCGCGGCGCACGGGCTCGAGCGAGCGGCGGAGGACCCGAACACCGGGTCCGTCGCAAGCCGCGCCAACGCCCGCGATGACCAGGGGGAGTGGCGGCGCACGGGCATCCGGGACGATGCGGCGGGCGCCAGGGCGCTGGAGTCGCTCACGCTGTTCTGACCGGCGGCACGGACGCGCGAGAAGCCGCCCGCCCCGCTGGCAGGATGGTCGACATGCCGCAGCGTCGCTTCCGCCAGTTCGCCTTCGAGCAGCCGATCGTGCTCGCCGCGATGGCCGCGGTGACGATCGCGGTGGTGGTGGCGTTCCTGTTCAGCACGGATCTTGCGGAGACCTGGCCGTGGCTGGTGCTCACACTGGTGATCTGCGACGCCCTCCTGTGGCTGCCGCTGACCTTGACCGTCGAGCCCGAGCGGATCCGTGTGAGCCTCGCGGGCATGCTGCGCACGGAGATCCCGGTTCCCGAGATCACCGTCGTGGAACGGCGCCGCTACCACCCGATGCGGCAGTTCGGCGGCTGGGGCTGGCGCCACGGACGCGATGGCGCCCGCCAGTACGCGCAGACCGGTTCCGAGGCGGTGGTGCTGACGATCGTCGACGGCCGCCAGATCTACCTGGGCACGCGAGACCTCGACGGCCTACGGGCCGCGGTGGACGATGCGCGGGCGGGGCGGCTGAACGGCTGAGTGGCCGTGGCGCCGCGCGAGGACGTGGGCGCGCACCCGCTCGGCTACCGCGAGGCTTCCGCGGCGCGCACGTTCATCGGGACGCCGGTCACGTCCTCCGAGGCGCGCCACAGCGAGGCGATCGCGTGCTCCGTGCGCGCTCGCCGCAGCATGCGCCCCCACAGTGGCCGCCGAACCGGCGCTCCCGCCAGCGCCCAGCGAGGGCCGTACAGGGTGCCGCCACGCGCGCCCGGATCCGTGGCCGCGCGCAGCTGCGAGAGTGCGCCGCGCTGCTCGGACATGCCGCGGCGCTCGGCGAAGCTCTCCCAGAAGGGTCCCTGGCTGCCCCCGCCGCCCTCGCGGACGGTGCGCTTCTGGAGGTCGGTGTGGGTGATCCCGGGGTGGGCGGCGATGGCGCGTGCGGACGTGCCCGCGGCGCGAAGCTCCCGGTCGAGGCCAAGCGCCAGATGCAGGGCTGCCAGTTTGGACTGTCCGTACGCCTTCCAGTCCTCGTAGGTGCCCTCCAGGTGCGGGTTGCGCGGGTCCACGGGGTCGCCGTTGTGCCGCGCGATCGACGTGGTGGTGACGATGCGGGCCGCCGGGGCGGCGAGGAGGGCGGGGAGCAGGCCGGCGATGAGGGTCCAGTGTCCCAGGTGGTTGACCGCGAGCTGGGTCTCGAAGCCATCCTCGGTGCGCCCCTCCGGCATGGCCATGACTCCGGCATTGGCGATGAGGATGTCGATCGCCCGGTGGCGGCTCGCGATGGCGGTGACGGCCTCGGCGACCGAGCGCTGGGACGCGAGATCGAGCGGCACCACCTCGAGCGAGGCCTCCGGGACCTCGGCGAGGAGCGCCGAGCGCGCATCGTCCGTCTTCTGGGGACTGCGGGACGCCATGATCACGTGCGCGCCATGGCGCGCCAGCTCCGTGGCGCACGCCAGACCCAGCCCGCCGTTCGCGCCGGTGACCACGGCGACGCGGTCGGTCAGGTCGGGGATGTGGGCGGCGGTCCAGCTCATCGAAGGCCCTTCGGGTCGTTGTCGGTTGCCATGGGATGCCAACCGCGCCGGACCGGCGATTGTTCCGCTCGCGGTCCTAGGGTGAGGAAAGAATGATGAGGAGGACCTCATGACCTCGCTGGACCTGCTTTCCCGTGCCGGCGTCTCCGCGTGGCTCGATCATTCGAGCCGTGGCCGACCGGCGACCGTCCGAAAGGCGCTCGGATGACCGCAGTCCTCAAGGTGCGTCGCGCGGACATCACCACGCTCGCGGTGGACGCGATCGTCAACGCGGCGAACTCGTCGCTGCTGGGGGGCGGAGGCGTCGACGGCGCCATCCATCGTGCCGCCGGCCCTGGCCTGCTCGAGGAATGCGGGACGTTGGGCGGGTGCTCGACGGGATCGGCGAAGATCACCGGCGCGTACGATCTGCCATCGCGCCACGTCATCCACGCCGTGGGACCCGTGTGGCATGGCGGGGACCGGGGCGAGGAACGGGCGCTCGCCTCCTGCTACGAGACAGCGATCGCGATCGCGCGGCAGCACGGGCTGCGGTCCATCGCGTTCCCGTCGATCTCCACGGGCGTCTTCGGCTATCCCAAGGACCAGGCGGCGCGCGTGGCGGTCGGGGCCGTGCGGCGCGCGCTCGCCTCGGCGCCGGACGTCACCGAGGTGATCTTCTGCGTGTTCTCGGACCAGGACCTGCAGATCTATCGCGATGCACTCGGTCGCTAGGGCGCCGTCACACCAGGCGGCCACCGCCATCGACGTCGATCACCGCGCCCGTGAGGAACGACTGGGTCATCGCGAACATCACGGCCTCCACCACATCCCGCGGTTCGCCGATCCGCTGCACCGGATATCGCCGCGCCGTTCCGGCGAACATCGCGGAGCGGCCGGCCGGGCTCATGCCGTCATAGACGCCGGAGTCGACCATTCCCGGAGCGATGGTGTTGACGCGCAACGGTGCTATCTCCACCGCGAGCGCCTGCGCGACGCCGATGATGGCCGCATTGGTGGCGCCCATCACCGCGAGGCCGCGTGCGAAGCGTCGGCCCATGATCCCCGAGAGGAACGTGAACGAGCCGCCCGCGTTCATCCGCGGCGCGAGGTGCTTGGCGAGCATCAGCGGGCCCACCGCCTTCGCCGCGTAGGCGCGGGTCGCGGCCGCGGCGTCGACCTGGGCGAGCTTGCCGTTCGCGTGCATCGCGGCGGTGCAGACCACGTGGTCCACCGATCCCACGGCGTCCGCCAGGGCCGCGATCGAGGCCTCGTCCGCGATGTCGGTGACCATCGGCCGTGCGCTGCCGCCGATCTCCTCGGCGGTCGCCCGCACGTTCGCCTCCGTGGGACCAGCCACCACCACCGTGGCGCCCTCCGCCGCCGCGGCGATCGCGATGGCACGTCCCAGGTGTGAGCCGCCGCCCACCACCACCACCGTCTGTCCGTCGAGAACGGGCACCTCACACCTCCGCCTTGGTTGACGCATCGACTTCTCGGTCACCGTAACCCGGGGACCGGCTGTCTCGCAGGGGATGGCGCTCCTGGCGTAGCGCGGACGTCACCCGACGAATGCGCTGCCGATGCCGACGAGGCCGAACACCGTCCCGATGATCGCGAAGGCTCGGGTGGGGCCGTGCGGGGCGCGCAGCAGATACGAGATGACGCCGAGCGCCGCCGCGACCCAGGCGAGCGACGGGACCGTGAGTCCCACGACGCCCAGCGCCGTGGACACGATCGCGAGCGGGAACGCGACCTCCGGGTCCCGGCCGCGTGGCCGATCGGGAGCCGGCGTGCCGTCCCCGAGCTCCTCGGTCCACTCGGCGGGCACCGTGTCCGGGAGTTCCTGGGCGCCGTCGCCGGCGCCGTCCTCGCCCGGCTCGTCGCCTCGATCGCCTGTCACGTCACCGCTCCGGCTGCGCCCGAACCTCGTCGCGCACTCGATCCAGGGCGTCGCGATAGATGGCGGCCACCCGGTCGAGCATGGCGTTGGCCTCATCGTCGATCGTCTGACGCGTGGGATCCGCCTCGAACCACGCGATGGCGGACGCGACGCCATCCGCGAAGGCCGTCCGCGCCGCCCAGCCGGGCACGAGCCGCTTGATCTTCGACGTGTCATAGACCGCGGGGTGCATCTTGTCGCCCCTGATGGAGCCCTCCTCCCACGGGCGCGCTGCGACGAGGGCATCGGAGGGGACATGAACCGTGTGCTCCGCCAGCCGCTCCGGCGTGACCCCGGCGGCGCGGGCGATGGTCCCGTAGATCCCCGTCCAGGTGAGCGCCTCGTCGGAGGTGACGTGCACAGCCTCGCCCAGCGCCGCATCGTTCCCCACCAGGCCGAGCATGCCCGCGGCGACGTCCGACGCGTGGGTGAGGGTCCACAGCGACGTGCCGTCGCCGGGGATCACCACGTCGGCACCGCGGCGCATCCGGTCCACGAGCGTCCACGGGTGCGCCGAGTTCGCCGTGAATCCCGGGATCTTGGAGTCGCCGTACGTGTGTGCGGGCCTCACGATGGTCCACCCGAGTCCCGCCGCTCCGGCGCGCGCGCGCAGCACCCGCTCGCACTCCGCCTTGAGGCGTGCGTACTCCCAGAACTGGTTCTCCTGTTCCGTGTCCTCGGTGAGGGGGTGGAGCCGGTCGAAGGTCGCGTAGGAGGCGGACGTCGCGACCAGGACGTACTGGGCGGTCAGGGCGGCGAAGGTCTCGACATCGTCGGCGACCTGCTCGGGTCGGAACGCGATGAACTGGACCACCGCGTCGAAGCGCTCGCGCCGCAGTCGCATCCCGTGGAGCGCGGATCTCAGCTGCGCGGGATCGGTGGCATCCGCGTGAACCGATCGCACGCCGTCTGGCGCCGTGGCGACCGTCGACCTCCCCCTGGTGACGATCGTCACGTCGTGGCCCGCGGCGGCCGCCTGGGCGACAAGTTCGGAGGAGATGAGCCCGGTGCCGCCCACGATCAGAATGCGCATGACTCGAGCCTACGGGCCTCGAGCGTACCCATGCCCGCATTGACCATGTCGTGGCTTTTGTCCCTTTTGGGCGGGTGGCCACGGCGGCGTTGCGGGCGTACGGTGAGGGCATGGTCGAGGACCTCGTGCCGGAGTTGAGGGCGGCGCTGGGGGCGGTCCTCCCTTCGGGTTGGCGTGACGCCGCCCCGTGGGGATATCCCGCTCAAGGCGAGCTAGCCCTCATCACTGGCGTCTACGCATCCCAGATCCCGCCGGCATCCATTGCCGAGATCGGGGACAATGTCATGCGCCGGCGCCCGGGCAAGCTCCTCGATGATCTGGCCGAGCTGGTCGAGCTCGAGCCCGACGGCATCAGCCAGATCATCGGCGAGCGCTGGGGCGACTCCACGGTGCTCGGGGTGCCGCGCCGCCGCGCCGAGGTCATCCATGAATCCGCCCGGCTGCTGGTGGGCACCGGCATCCGCACCGCGAAGGACTTCCAGGAGGCGGTGCGCGAGCGCGAGCCGTCCGTCGCCAACCTGCTGCTCGCGGTCCGAGGGCTCGGCCCCGGCACGTGGGAGTCGATCGCGTTCATGGTGCACGCCCCCCTCAAGCCCGGGCCCGACGTGGCGGCGTACGTGCGTTCCCTCCTGGGTCCGGATGGCGAGGACCTCGAGCTCGACCAGGTGCGCGAGCTGATCCGGCTCACGGCGCGAAAGTTCGCCGCCGAACAGCGCGTCCTCGCCTTCGCGCTTCGCCAGCACGTCGACGAGCGCGCACGTATGTCGGGGGAGCTGGCCGGGGCCTGAGCCGCTCAGGTCACGAGGCGCGCGAGCAGCGCCACGCGCACCGTGCCGCCCCTGGTGTGCTGCTCCGCGACGCGCTGGAAGCCCAGGTGCTCGTGGAACACCACGGAACCCGGGTTGGGCGGGTCAAGCTGCACCTCGGTGGTGACCTCGGTGGCGCCTCGCTCCCGTGCCCGTTCGAACACGGACTCGTACAGCGCGCGCCCCACGCCGGTGCCGGACGCGGACGACGACACGACGATGCGGTCGATGTACTGGTGTCGCACCCCGCGCGCCTCGAACCAGCGGTAGTTCTCCGACTGGTACGGCTGGCCCATGCCCAGGCTGAGCAGGAAGGCGATGACATCGCGATCCCGGTTGGTCGCCACCAGCGCCACGTCGCACATGCCGTGCAGCTCGGCCACCTCGACCTCGCTGAGGAGATTGACCGCCGGCGCCGCGGCGGCATTCAGCGCCGTGACCGACGTGATGTCGGCCGGCCGCATGACGCGGAGGCGGAGGGTCTGCATGGCTTCATTGTGCCCAAGCGATGTCACGAACGTGTGTCCGGGACACGACCGTCAGGTGAAGCGGCGCGGAATCGACCGCTCAGGGGTGGAGCAGCAGCTTGCCGCTGGTGAGGCGGCCCTCGAGCGCGCGATGCGCCTGCGCCGCCTCCTCCAACGCGTACCCGTGGTCGATCCGGACGCTGAGGTCTCCCAGTGCGAGTCCGTGGAAGATGTCGCTCGAGCGCCACTCGCGCTCATCGGCCGTCGCGATGAAGTCGCTGAGCGTCGGTCGGCTCAGAAAGACGGAGCCCGCGCGGTTGAGCCGCTGCGGGTCCACCGGGGGCACCGGCCCGGATGCCGCTCCGAACAGCACCATGCTGCCGCGGCGCCGCAGCGACGCGAGAGACCCGTCGAAGGTGGTGCGGCCCACGCCGTCGTACGCCGCGTGGACGCCCTCGGGCACCAGTTCGCGTACCGCGACGGGCAGTTCGGTGGAGACATCCGCCATCTCGTCGTAGCGCAACACGTGGGTGGCGCCGGCCTGCAGTGCGATCCGGGCCTTGTCCTCGGTGCTCACGGTGCCGATCACGCTGGCGCCGCGTGCCACCGCGAGCTGGGTCAGGAGCAGGCCCACGCCGCCGGCGGCGGCGTGAATCAGCACCGTGTCACCCGGCAGCACCGTGTACGACGAGGTGACCAGGTAGTGCGCCGTGAGTCCCTGGAGGATCACGGCGGCCGCCATGTCCAGCTCGACATCCTCGGGGACCACGTACAGATCCGTGGCGGGCACCAGCACGTACTCGGCGTAGGAGGCCGCGGTGAACGCCCATGCGACGCCCTCGCCCTCGACGAAGTCCTCGACGCCCTCGCCCACCTCGACGATCTGCCCGGCGCCCTCCTTGCCGGGAACGAAGGGGAGCGGCAGCGGGTACGCGCCCGAGCGCTGATAGGTGTCGATGAAGTTGACGCCGGCGGCCTCCACGCGCACCACGACGTGACCAGGGGTGGCGACGGGGCGGGGCAGCTCGACGGACTCGAGCACCTCGGGCCCGCCCGGCTTCATCACCTGGATCGCTCTCACAAGGAGCATGGTACGTGGTGTGATCCTAGGTTATGCAGTGGTGTGTATAGTCATTCATATGAGCATCTCCGTGGCCGTGTCCGGCGCCTCCGGCTACGTCGGCGGCGAGGTGCTGCGCGTGTTCTCCGCCCATCCCGACGTCGAGTTCGGCGCGTTGACGGCGCACTCGAGCGCCGGTGACGCCCTGGGCGCGCATCAGCCGCACCTGCGTCACCTGGCCGATCGCGTCATCGTCGACACCACGCCGGAGACGCTCGCCGGACACGACGTCGTGGTGCTCGCGCTGCCGCATGGCGCCTCGGCGGCCGTCGCCGCCCAGCTGCCGCCCGAGACCCTGGTCATCGACTGCGGTGCCGACCACCGGCTCGCGGACGCGCGGGCGTGGGCCGAGTACTACGGGGGTGAGCATGCCGGCACGTGGCCCTACGGCATGCCCGAGCTCCTCACCGCCGCCGGTCGTCAGCGCGACGCCCTCGCGGGGGTGAAGCGCATCGCCGTCCCGGGATGCAACGTCACCGCCGTGACGCTGGCGCTTCAGCCCGGCGTCGCCGCGGGCGTGGTCGACGCGGCCGATGTGGTCGCGGTGCTCGCGAACGGCTACTCCGGCGCGGGCAAGAAGCTCGCGACGCATCTGCTCGCCTCGGAGGCGCTCGGCGCAGCGCAGCCGTACGGCGTGGGAGGCTCGCACCGCCACATCCCTGAGATCATCCAGAACCTCGAGTCCGCCGGCGCGTCCGGCGTGCGGCTGAGCTTCACGCCCACGCTGGTGCCCATGGCGCGGGGGATCCTCGCGACCGTGACCGCCCCGCTCGCGCGCGGCGTGCACGTCGAGGCGGTGCGCGACGCCTGGGAGGCCGCGTACGCCGACGAACCCTTCGTCCACCTGCTCCCCGAGGGGCAGTGGCCCAGCACGGCCGCGACCCTCGGCGCGAACACGGCGCTGATGCAGGTCGCCGTCGACGGCAAGGCCGGCCGGGTGGTCATCGTGTGCGCGATCGACAACCTGGTCAAGGGCACCGCGGGGGCGGCGCTGCAGTCGATGAACATCGCCCTGGGTCTCGAGGAGACCGCTGGGCTCACCACGATCGGAGTCGCGCCATGAGCATCACGGCCGCACAGGGATTCGTCGCCGCCGGCGTGGCCGCGGGCCTGAAGTCCACGGGCGCCCGCGACGTCGCACTCGTGGTCAACGAGGGACCCGAGCGGGTCGCTGCCGGCGTGTTCACCTCGAACCGCGTGGTCGCCGCACCCGTGACCTGGTCGCGCCAGGTCGTGTCCGACGGTCGCGTCGATGCCGTCATCCTCAACTCAGGCGGGGCGAATGCCGCCACCGGGCCCGCGGGCTTCCTCGACACCCACCGCACCGCCGAGCACGTCGCCGCCGCCCTCGCCGAGCACGGCCGCGAGGTCTCGTCCGGCGACGTCGCCGTGTGCTCGACGGGACTGATCGGCGTGCGGCTGCCCATGGACCGCCTGCTCGCCGGGGTCGACGCTGCCGCGGCCGGGTTGGCGGCGGACGGCGGGGACCATGCGGCTCACGCCATCATGACCACCGACACCGTGCCCAAGCAAGCCGTCGCACAGCGAGCCGGCTGGAGCGTGGGCGGGATGGCGAAGGGCGCGGGCATGCTCGCGCCGGGCCTCGCGACCATGCTCTGCGTGATCACCACGGACGCCTCGGTCACCGTCGGGCGGGCCGATGCGGCCCTGCGCGCCGCGACCCGGCGCACCTTCGATCGCGTCGACTCCGACGGCTGCATGTCCACCAACGACACGGTGCTGCTGCTCGCCTCGGGCGCCTCCGGCATCGTCCCCGCCGCGGGCGAGTTCGAGGAGGCCCTGACGGAGGTGTGCGCCGCGCTGGCGCGAGGGCTGGTGGCGGATGCCGAGGGCGCCAGTCACGAGATCGCCGTGACGGTCACGAACGCCACCACCGAGGACGCCGCGGAGGCCGTGGCGCGGGCCATCACCCGCTCCAATCTCTTCAAGGCCGCGATCTTCGGCAACGACCCCAACTGGGGCCGCATCATCTCCGCCGCGGGCACCGTGCCGGAGTCGATCGCGCCGTACGACGCGACCGCGCTCGACGTCACCGTCAACGGCATCCAGGTGTGCCGCGCCTCGGGCGTGGGCGACGATCGCGATCTGGTGGACCTGAGCGGCCGCGAGGTGCGCATCGTCCTGGATCTGCACGCCGGTGGCTCCTCGGCGACCGTCTGGACCAATGACCTCACTCACGACTACGTCCACGAGAACAGCGCGTACTCCTCATGACAGATATCGACACCCCCGACCTCACTCCGCGCCAGAAGGTGGGCGTGCTCATCGACGCCATGCCATGGATCGAGACGTTCCACGGCGCCATCGTGGTGGTCAAGTACGGCGGCAACGCCATGATCGACGAGGACCTGAAGCGCGCCTTCGCGCAGGACATCGTTCACCTGCGGCTGCTGGGCCTGCACCCCGTGGTGGTCCACGGCGGCGGCCCCCAGATCTCCGGGATGCTGTCCAAGCTGGGCATCGAGTCGGAGTTCCGTGGCGGCCTGCGGGTCACCACGCCCGAGGCGATGGACGTGGTCCGGATGGTGCTCACCGGGCAGGTCTCGCGCGAGCTCGTGGGGCTCATCAACGACCACGGCCCCTACGCGGTCGGGCTCTCCGGCGAGGACGCCGGCATGCTGCAGGCGAAGCGCCGCCACGCGATGGTGGACGGCGAGCCTGTCGACATCGGGCTGGTCGGGGACGTGGTCAAGGTCAATCCCGGCGCCGTCACCGACATCATCCAGGCGGGCCGCATCCCCGTGGTCAGCACCGTGGCCCCCGACGTGGACGACCCGACCACCGTGCTCAATGTCAACGCGGACACCGCGGCCGCGGCGATCTCCATCGCGCTGCGGGCCCGCAAGCTGATCGTCCTGACCGACGTCGAGGGCCTCTACGGCAACTGGCCCGACCGCGACTCCCTCATCAGCTCGATCAGCGCAGCGAACCTCGAGCAGCTGCTGCCCACGCTGGAGTCCGGCATGCGCCCCAAGATGGAGGCGTGCCTGCGCGCCGTCCGTGGCGGGGTGCCGCAGGCCCACGTGATCGACGGGCGCGAGGCCCACTCCATCCTCGCCGAGGTATTCACGTCCGCCGGCTCCGGCACCATGGTGGTCCAGGACAAGGAGATCTGGGTATGAGCGGGCAGCACGCGGAGGCGCCGGGCGAGCACGGCGGGGCCGGGCTCGAGCGCGGCCGCGTGGACCTCCAGCGCTACGAGCACTCGCTCATGGGCACCTATGGGCAGCCGATGCGCGTCCTCGCACGTGGCGAGGGCAGCTGGGTCTGGGATGCAGACGGCAACCGCTACCTCGACCTGTTGGGGGGCATCGCGGTCAACGCGCTCGGGCACGCGCACCCCGCGTGGGTGGCGGCGATCGCCCATCAGGCGGCGACGCTCTCTCACACGTCGAACTTCTTCGCCACCGAGCCGCAGATCCGGCTCGCCGAGCGGCTGCTCGAGCTGGCTCAGGCGCCGCCCGGATCCCGCGTCTTCTTTGCGAACTCGGGTACGGAGGCGAATGAGGCCGCGTTCAAGATGGCCCGGAAGACCGGCAAGCGCACCGTGATCGCCCTCGACGAGGGCTTCCACGGCAGGTCGATGGGGGCGCTGTCGATGACGGGCAAGGAGTCGATCCGGGCGCCGTTCACTCCGCTGCTGGAGCGCGTGGTGTTCGTGCCCCGCGACGATACGGACGCCCTGCACGCCGCCGTGACCGAGGCCGGCGAGGACCTCGCAGCGGTCATCGTCGAGCCCATCCAAGGCGAGTCGGGAGTTCGCCCGCTCGCCCACGCGTTCCTGGCCGCGGCCCGCGAATTGACCCTGCAGCACGAGGCGCTGCTCATCATGGACGAGGTCCAGACCGGCGTGGCCCGCACGGGCGCCTGGTTCGCGCATCAGCTCCACGGGATTCGACCCGACGTCATGACGCTCGCGAAGGGCTTGGGCGGAGGTTTCCCCATCGGCGCGGTGGTCGCCTTCGGCGAGCGGGCGGGCGCGCTGCTCGCGAAGGGCGACCACGGCACCACGTTCGGCGGAAACCCGCTCGCCGCCGCGGCCGCGCTCGCCACCCTCGATGTCATCGAGGAGGAGGGCCTGCTCGCCCACGCCAAGGCGCTCGGGGAGCACCTGCGTACCGCGCTGGGAGCGATCGACGGGGTCGTGGAGGTGCGCGGCGAGGGTCTCATGCTCGGCATCGGGCTGTCCGCGGCGGTGAGTGCAGACGTGGCGCGCGCCGCGGTCGAGGCCGGCTTCATCGTGAACCCGCCGTCTCCCGACACCATCCGCCTGGTGCCGGCACTCACGCTCACCCGACCCGAGGCGGACCTGTTCGTCGCCTGGATGGCGGACCACGGATCTCGCATCGTGAGGGAGGCGTCATGACCGGAACCTCCGCCGCGGCACCCACCCGCCACTTCCTGCGCGACGACGACATCACGGCCGCGGAGCAGCGCGAGATACTCGAGCTGGCGCTGGCCTTCCGTGGCGATCGACACCTCGAACAGCCCTTCGCCGGGCCGCGCGCGGTCGCCGTCATCTTCGACAAGCCGTCGACGCGCACCCGCGTGTCCTTCTCGACCGGCATCGCGGAGCTCGGCGGTTACCCGCTCGTGATCGACTCCGCCTCGTCGCAGCTGGGGCGCGGCGAGTCCGTCGCCGACACGGCGCGCGTGCTCGAGCGGATGGTGAGCGCGATCGTGTGGCGCACGTTCGGCCAGGAGCTCATCGAGGAGATGGCCGCCCACTCGTCGGTGCCGGTGGTCAACGCCCTCACCGACTCGTTCCACCCGTGCCAGATCCTCGCGGACCTCGCCGCCGTGGCCGACGCTCGAGGGGGCGTCGACGCCCTCGCCGGACTCACCCTCGCGTACGTGGGCGACGGCGCCAACAACATGGCGCACTCGTATCTTCTCGGGGGCGCGCTCGCCGGCATGCACGTGCGCGTGGGAGCGCCGGGAGACTACCTGCCGGACGAGCGCATCGTGCTGGACGCGAAGCGGATCGCCGCGGAGCAGGGCGGCTCGATCACGGTCACCACCGACCACGACGACGCCGTCAGCGGCGTCGACGTGATCGCCACCGACACCTGGGTGTCCATGGGCGACGAGGGCGAGTACGAGTCCCGCTCCGGGGTGTTCTCCGGCTACCAGGTCAACGGGCGGTCGCTCGAGATCGCCGCCGACGGCGCCCAGGTGCTGCACTGCCTGCCGGCCTATCGTGGCAAGGAGATCACGGCCGAGGTCATCGACGGTCCGCAGTCCCTGGTCTGGCTCGAGGCGGAGTACCGCCTGCACGCCCAGAAGGCGCTGCTGGCCTGGTTGGCGAGGCACTGATGGCGGCCACGATCCCCGCGACCAAGACGGCACGGCAGGCGCTGGTCTCGCGCCTGATCGAGGGCCTCGAGATCCGCTCCCAGGCGGAGTTGGCGCACCTGCTCGAGGCGGAGGGCATCCATGTCACGCAGGCCACCTTGTCCCGCGATCTGCTTGACATCGGCGCGGTCAAGTTCCGCGCCGCCTCGGGTCAGATGGTCTACACCACCCAGGCCTCGCTCGAGGCGAGCGAGGACACCGACGCCCGGCTGACGCGGCTGTGCGCCGAGCTCCTGCACTCCGCGGATGGCTCGGGCAACATCGCGGTGCTGCGCACCCCGGCGGGCGCGGCCCAGTTTCTGGCCACCGGCATCGACGGTCACGATGATCCCGACATCGTCGGTACCGTCGCCGGAGACGACACCCTGCTGGTGGTCTCGCGCGACCCGGCGGGCGGTGCCCGCCTCGCCGGCAAGTTCCTCGACCGCGCGAGCGGTCTGCACAGCTGAAGCCGTCCCCTGATTCCCCGTCCCCGCATCCCCGTCCCCCTGTATCTGAAGAAGGAAGTCACATGTCAGAGCGCATCGTCCTGGCCTACTCGGGAGGTCTCGACACCTCCGTCGCCATCGGCTGGATCGCCGAGGCGACCGGAGCCGAGGTGGTCGCCGTCGCCGTCGACGTCGGTCAGGGCGGTGAGGACCTCGAGGTCATCCGCCAGCGCGCCCTGGACTGCGGCGCCGTCGAGGCGTACGTCGCCGACGCCCGCGACGAGTTCGCCGAGGAGTACTGCATGCCGGCGCTCAAGGCCAACGCGATGTACCACGACAAGTACCCGCTGGTGTCGGCCCTGTCCCGGCCCGTCATCGTCAAGCACCTCGTGAAGGCCGCGCAGGAGTTCGGCGCGGGCACGGTGGCGCACGGCTGCACCGGCAAGGGAAACGACCAGGTGCGCTTCGAGGTGGGCATCGTGTCGCTCGCCCCGGATCTCAAGTGCATCGCGCCGGTGCGCGACCTCGCCCTCACCCGCGACAAGGCGATCGACTACGCCGAGCGCAACGCGCTGCCCATCGCGACCACCAAGAAGAACCCGTTCTCGATCGATCAGAACGTCTGGGGCCGTGCAGTCGAGACGGGCTTCCTCGAGGACATCTGGAACGCGCCCACCAAGGACGTCTACGACTACACCGACGACCCGGCGTTCCCGCCCGTCCCGGACGAGGTGATCATCGCGTTCGAGAGGGGCGTGCCGGTCGCGATCGACGGCCAGGCCGTCACCCCGCTCCAGGCGATCGAGGAGATGAACCGCCGCGCCGGCGCCCAGGGCATCGGTCGCATCGACATCGTCGAGGACCGCCTGGTGGGCATCAAGAGCCGCGAGATCTACGAGGCGCCGGGTGCCGTCGCGCTCGTCGAGGCGCACCGTGAGCTCGAGAACGTCACCCTCGAGCGCGAGCAGGCGCGGTACAAGCGGCGCTTGGGCCAGGAGTGGACCGAGCTGGTCTACGACGGCATGTGGTCCTCGCCCCTCAAGAAGTCGCTCGACGCGTTCATCGAGGACACGCAGCGGTACGTCAACGGCGAGATCCGGATGCTGCTCCACGGCGGTAAGCCGGTGGTCACCGGGCGTCGCTCGGAGACGGGCCTCTACGACTTCAACCTGGCCACCTACGACGAGGGCGACACGTTCGACCAGTCGGCGGCGCGTGGGTTCATCGAGATCTACGGGCTGGCGGCCAAGCAGGCGGCGGCGCGCGAGGCCCGCCTGGCCTAGGCTCGGAAGATAGCGCTCGGGGCCGCGTCGCCGTCGCGCGACGGACGGCGCGGCCTTGGCGCCGTCCGGCGCCTTCGACTTCCCTTGGAGGGACGATGCGGCGGCACGCAACGGAGAGGGGAGTCACCATGTCCGAGGAGTCCGGCACCAACGAGGGCGCCCTCTGGGGCGGCCGTTTCGAGAGCGGTCCCGACGCGGCGCTCGCTCGCCTGTCCAAGTCGACACACTTCGACTGGCGGTATGCGGACGATGACCTGCTCGGGTCGATCGCTCATGCGCACGGCCTCCAGCGCGCGGGCCTGCTCACCGAGGCCGAGGCGGACCGCATGGTCGCCGCGCTGGGCGCCATGCGTGCCGACGTGGCCGCGAGAACCCTGCTGCCGGCCGAGTCCGACGAGGACGTCCACGGTGCGCTCGAGCGCGTGCTCATCGAGCGTGTGGGTGCCGAGCTGGGGGGCAAGCTACGTGCCGGGCGCTCCCGGAACGACCAGATCGCGACGCTGCCGCGGATGTACCTGCGCCGTCACGCGCGCCTCATCGCCTCCCAGCTGCTCGACCTGGTCGACGCGCTGCTGGGGCAGGCGGATCGGCACCTCGACGCCCCCATGCCGGGGCGGACCCACTTCCAGCACGCCCAACCCGTGACGCTCGGGCACGCGCTCATGGCACACGCCTGGCCACTGCTGCGCGACGTCGAGCGCCTCACGGACTGGGATGCGCGCGCGGCCTTCTCGCCGTACGGTGCGGGAGCGCTCGCCGGCAGCACGCTCGGGCTCGACCCGGCTGCCGTCGCCACGGAGTTGGGCTTCGCCGGTCCGACCGAAAACTCGATCGATGCCACCGCCTCCCGCGACGTGGTCGCGGAGTTCGCGTGGGTCGCCGCGATGATCGGCGTGGACCTGTCGCGCATCTCCGAGGAGATCATCGCGTGGTCCACGGTCGAGTTCGGCTTCGTGGGCCTCGACGACGCGTACTCGACGGGGTCGAGCATCATGCCGCAGAAGAAGAACCCCGACATCGCGGAGCTCGCGCGGGGCAAGGCGGGGCGCCTCATCGGCGACCTCACGGGAATCCTCGCCACGCTCAAGGGCCTGCCGCTCGCCTACAACCGCGACCTCCAGGAGGTGCACGAGCCGGCGTTCGACGGGGTCGACACCCTGGAGACCGTGCTGCCCGCCTTCACCGGGATGGTGAGGACGCTCGTGTTCCGCGTCGACCGGCTCGCGGAGCTGGCGCCCGCCGGCTTCTCGCTCGCGACGGACATCGCCGAGTGGTTGGTGAAGCAGGGCGTCCCGTTCCGTGAGGCCCACGAGGTCGCCGGCGCGTGCGTGCGCCTGTGCGAGAAGCGCGGCAAGGACCTGCACCAGCTCACCCCGCAGGAGATGGAGGCGATCCATCCCGCGCTCACGCCGGGCGTGCTGGAGGTGCTCACCGTCGAGGGCTCGCTCGCCGCGCGTTCGGGCGCCGGCGGCACCGCGCCGTCGCAGGTGGCCGAGCAGGGCAAGCAGGCGCGCGCCAGGGTGAGACATTTCCGACCCTGGGGTGCCTCCGCCAGCTGACCGGAGTTATGCTCGGCAGGACACGACGTTGTGCGTCGGTCCCGTCAAGGGGCCGAGACCCGCTCCGAGGGGGAGCGAGTTGCACGATCGTTCGGGTGCCTTGAGGGGGGTCCTGAGCATGAGTGGACGAGTGCGCGCTGAGGGGCGCGACATGCCGACGAGAGGTGCGGCCGCGCTGCATCCCACACGGGCGCCGATGCGCGCCATCGCGGTCGCGTGCGCGGCCATCGGGCTGTGGGCCATCCATCCCGCCGCGGCCGATGCCGCGAGCGACGATGACGCGCCGCGCTTCTCGATGCCGTTCGCGTGCGGTGAGGTCTGGCGTGGCGCCACGCGCACGGCGCACTCCTCGTGGGAGGACGGCAACGTCACCGGCAACGAGTACGCCGTCGACTTCAACAGGACCGGCGACCGCGGCATGCCGGTGGTGGCCAGCGCGGACGGCGTCGCGCAGCGGATGAACGGCACCCGCACCAACAACATCCGGGTGGACCACGGCAACGGCTGGTTCACGTTCTACGCCCACATGGACCTCGAGAAGCCGCTCGCGGACGGCACGGCGCACGCGGTGTCGCGGGGCGACGTCCTGGGCTACGTCTCGAACGTGGGAACCGAGGGCCCCCACCTTCACTATGCGCAGGCCGTGGGCGTAGGCACCGGCCGATACCGGCAGGTCGCGGCGTCCTTCGAGGGCCATGCCTTCGCGTACGGAACGTCCCTCGCGAGCCGCAATTGCGGGCTCGAGGGTCATGCCGCGCTCTCCCACCACGGCGTGGGGCCGTGGAACGTCGACATCGACGGTGACCGGGCGGCGGACATCGTGCGCTTCACGGGACTCTCCGGCGACCAGGACGACGGTGGCTGGCAGGCCTCGTTCGGCGGCACCGCGATGTCCGGCTGGCGTCAGGTCTTCGACAGCATCACCGCACCGTCCGCACGCGAGATGGAGTTCGGCGACTTCGACGGCGACGGATCTACGGACGTGCTGCGCTTCACGGGCGAGCGCGGCGAGGACGGCGGCTGGAGGGTGGCGTTCGGCACCTCGAGCGGTCGGATGGCGGGCTGGCGTGAGGTCTCCGACAGCATCACCACGCCGTCGGAGCGGGAGATGGTGCTGGGGGACTTCGACGGCGACGGATCCACGGATGTGCTGCGCTTCACGGGCGAGCAGGGAGCCGATGCGGGGTGGCGGGTGGCCTTCGGCGGCGCGGGGCGGAGCATGTCGGGCTGGCGTCAGGTGTTGGACAGCGCGACAGCGCCGTCCACGGACGAGATGGTGCTGGGGGACTTCGACGGCGACGGATCGACGGACGTGCTGCGGTTCACTGGCGATCAGGGAGCCGATGCGGGGTGGCGTGTGGCCTTCGGCGGCGAGGGCCGCGGCATGTCGGGCTGGCGTCAGGTGTTGGACAGCGCGACAGCGCCGTCCACGGACGAGCTGGTGCTGGGGGACTTCGACGGCGACAGCGCTACCGATGTGCTGCGGTTCACGGGCGAGCAGGGAGCCGATGCGGGGTGGCGTGTGGCTTTCGGCGGTGACAACCGGCTGATGAAGGGCTGGCGCCAGGTGCTCGACAGCGCCACCGCGCCGTCTACCCACGAGCTCGCCTACGGTGACTTCGACGGAGACCTCAGCACCGACGTCCTGCGGTTCACCGGTGCCGAGGGCGAGGACGGCGGCTGGCGCCTCGCGTTGGGCGGCGAGGACCGCCTCATGAAGGGCTGGCGCCACGTGCTGAACAGCGCCGCGGCGCCGTCGAACCGCGAGATGGCGGTCGGGGACTTCGACGGGGATGGAACCACCGACGTCGTGAAGTTCACCGGCACCCGGGATTCGGGCGAGCACACGGGATGGATGATCTCCGACGGCGGCGAGCAGCCGCTGACCGCGTGGCGCTCCGCCCGCGACTCGGAGACCACGCCCTCGACCCGTGAGATGTCGGTGACGCCGCTCGTCGGTTAGGCGTGCTCGTCGACCGTGACCTCGGTGGCGTCGGTGATCGCGCGGAGGTCGTTGTAGGCGATCTCGAACACGGAGTGAGGCGTGCCCGCGGCGGCCCAGAGCTCTCCGTGCTTCTTCAGCTCGACGTCGATGTAGGTGGGCAGCGGTGCGGGGTGGCCCACGGGTGCGACGCCACCGATCGGTTGACCGGTCGCGGTGCGCACCCTGGCAGCATCCGCCCGGGTGATCGCGGCCACGCCCACCTGGCGAGCCAGGAGATCCGTGTCGACGCGGTGCGAGCCGCTGGTGAGGACCAGGATCGGCGAGCCGTCCGCGAGGAACACGAGGCTTGACGCGATGGCGCCCACCTCGCACCCGAGCGCGGCGGCGGCCTCGGCGGCGGTGCGGGTCGAATCGGCGAGGCTCCTGACCTGGGAGTGGAGGCCGTGCGATGCCAGGATGTCCAAGATCTTCGCGCTCGAGGGGTGCATGCCTCCACCGTATCCTGGGTCGGTGCCAAATCCGGGGGTGAAGCAGCTCGCGACCGCTCTGCGCGTAGCCATCCCCAGGCTGGGCGGCACGCGCTTGCTGCTCGTCGACGGGCCCGCCGGGTCGGGAAAGACCACGTTGGCGGACGCGATCGCCGGCGCCTTGGGCGTCGACTCCCGCGCGGAGTGCCCCGTGCAGGTTCTCCATGGTGATGACATGTACGAGGGGTGGTCGGGCCTCGCCACGCTCGATGGCGTCCTGATCGACGGCGTGCTCGACCCATTGTCACGCGGCGAGTCAGGCACGTTCCGCCGGTGGGACTGGCACCTGGGCAGGCGCGCCGAGAAGATCGTGGTGCCGCCCCGCCCGTTCCTCGTGGTCGAAGGCGTGGGCGTCGCCTCGCGCCGGGCGCGGGCCCACGCATCGATGCTCATCTACGTGGACGCGCCGTGGGAGACCCGGATCGCGCGCGGCATCGCCCGCGACGGCGAGGCGATGCGCGAGGAGTGGGAGCGGTGGCAGGTCTCCGAGGCCGCGCATCTCGAGGCCGCAGGCACCCGCGACGCCGCGGACGTGGTGCTCGATGGCACCGCGCCTGTGCCCGCCTGAGGCGCGTCGCCCACGTCGACCCACGATCGCTCAGCGGTGCCATGCTGGGCCCATGAGCGCTGAGTCCGCAGTGCAGGACGCGCCCGAACAGCGCCGCACCCTGCTGGTGCTCGCATCCGCGCAGGTGCTCTCCGGTTTCGGGCTCGCCGCGGGCATCACGGTGGGCGCGCTCCTGGCTCAGGACATGCTCGGATCGACGTCACTAGCGGGCCTGCCCGCGCTCCTGTTCACGGCGGGCTCCGCGCTGGCGGCCGCCGCGATGGGGCGCGTCTCGCAGCGGCGGGGACGTCGCGACGGCCTCGCCGCCGGGCTCGCCGCGGGTGCCGTCGGCGGAGCCGGGGTGGTGGCGGCGGCCGTCGTGGGGAGTCCGGCGCTGCTGTTCGCCTCGCTGTTCGTCTACGGCGCCGGGTCGGCATCCAACCTTCAGGCGCGATACGCCGGTGCGGACCTGGCGGCCGAGCATCGTCGCGGCAGGGCGGTTGCCGTGGTCCTGGTCGCGACGACCGTGGGCGCGGTGGCAGGGCCCGCTCTCGCGGGCGTGGTGGGTGACGTCGCCGAGGGCCTGTCGATACCGCGCCTCGCGGGTCCGTTCGCGCTCGCGAGCGTCGCGTACGGGCTGGGCGCGGTGGTGTTGTGGGTGGCGCTGCGACCGGATCCGCTGCTGCTGGCTCGCGCCCGCGCGGCGGAGCAGGCGGCCGCGCCGTCGCCAGCCGGGCTCGGCGACGCTCATGCCGAAGACGCCGCGACGCGCTCGGCCGCGCCCACGGCGGGGCGCTCGACGGGCGCCGCCGGGGTACGCCTCGGCGCCGCGATCATGATCGTGACCCAGATCGTGATGATCGCCGTCATGACCATGACGCCGATCCACATGCGCGGCCACGGCCACGACGTCTCGGCCATCGGAATCGTGATCGGCGTCCACGTGGCGGCCATGTTCCTGCCCGCACCCCTGTCCGGATGGCTGGTCGACCGGTTCGGGCCGCTGCCGGTGGGTGTCGCAGCCGCCGCGACCCTGGCCGCCGCCGGCGTGGTGAGCGCGGTCGCACCCGTGGACTCGTTGCCGCTGCTCATCGTCGCTCTCGCTCTGCTCGGCCTGGGGTGGAGCCTCGGACTTGTCGCGGGAACCGCGCTCGTCACGGCCTCGGCGCCCGTCGAACGGCGCGCCAGCGTCCAGGGTTCGGTCGACTTCCTCATCGCGATCGCGGGGGCCACGGGCGGTGGAGCGTCCGGCATCGTCATGGCCCACTCGAGTTACGGGGCACTGGCGCTCGGCGGAGGCGTCCTTGCGCTGGTGCTGGTGCCCTTCATGATCGGCGGGCCGCGCTCGGCGCGGCTGGCACAATGACCCCATCATGACTGAGCACATCCTTGACGAGCTCGGCTGGCGCGGGCTCATCGCCCTGACCACCGGTGAAGACGAGCTGCGTGCGGCGCTGGACGCCGGCCCGGTGACGCTGTACTGCGGGTTCGATCCCACGGCACCCAGCCTGCACATCGGCAACCTGGTGCAAATCCTCACCGTGCGGCGGTTTCAGGACGCCGGGCATCTTCCGCTCATGCTGGTGGGGGGTGCCACGGGCCTGATCGGCGATCCCAAGATGGCGGGAGAGAGGACCCTCAACCCCGTCGACGTGGTGCACGCCTGGGTCGAGCGCATCCGCGGGCAGATCGAGCCGTTCATGCGATTCGACGGCGACAACGCGGCGCGCATGGTCAACAACTTCGAGTGGACCAAGGACATGTCCGCGATCGAGCTGCTGCGGGACGTCGGGAGGCACTTCCGCCTCGGCACCATGCTCGCGAAGGACACGGTCGCGCGTCGTCTCAGCTCGGATGAGGGGATCTCCTACACGGAGTTCAGCTACCAGGTCATGCAGGGCATGGATTTCCTCGAGTTGTACCGCCGTTACGGCTGCACGTTGCAGACGGGAGGCTCGGACCAATGGGGCAACCTGACCTCCGGCACCGAGCTGACGCGCAAGGCGGAGGGCGTCTCGGTCCATGCGCTGGCGACGCCACTCATCACCAAGGCGGACGGAACCAAGTTCGGCAAGACGGAGTCCGGGACGGTATGGCTGGACCCGGCCATGACCAGCCCGTATGCCTTCTACCAGTTCTGGCTCAACCAGGCCGATGCGGATGTGACGGGATACCTCAAGGTCTTCACGTTCCTGAGTCGGGATGCGATCGCCGAGCTCGAGCGCAAGGTCGCCGATGAACCGTTCCGCAGGGAAGCCCAGCGAACCCTTGCGTGGGAGGTGACCACGCTGGTGCACGGTGAGGTCGCGGCGCAGGGCGCGGTCGACGCCTCGCAGGCGCTGTTCGGCCGGGGAGAGCTCGGCTCGCTGGACGAGGCGACGCTCGCCGGCTGCGCTCAGGAGCTGGGCGGAGTCGAGCTTGATACCGGCACGTCGATCACGGATGCCTTGGTCGCGACCGGCATCGTCGACTCGCGCTCTGCGGCGCGGCGGGCTGTTCAGGAGGGTGGCGCGTACGTCAACAACGTGCGCGTCGACGACCCTGAACTGGTGATCGGTGACGATCACTCCCTGGCGGGCGGCTGGACCGTGATCCGGAGGGGCAAGAAGTCGGTCGGGCTGGTGCGAACCGCGCAGTGAACCGGGACCTGCTAGGGCCCGAGATCCGTGCGTCTAGCAGGAGAGAAGTCCGCGACACGCCCGAGATCCACGTGATTTGACTGAAGGTCGGCGCGCCCCGTAATGTCTACCCCGTTGCCAACGACGGAAGCGCTCGGCGGAGGACTGAAGAAGGCCCCGCGAGAAACGCCCGATAGGCAACACCATGATCCAGCGGAAGCGGCGGACGCATGCATGCGTCCCGCACCAAGCGCCAGATCGAACGCGCTCTTCGTCGCGCGAACCGCGTCTTTGAGGCACTGAGTGCCGATTTGACGAGGGGAGACGCGAAGAGTAAGTTAGAAGGGTTGTCCCGAGCCTGGTCCTTGTGGGGGTTGGGTTGGGTGCGCGTCCGAAACTTGAGAACTCAACAGTGTGCCACATGTCGATGCCAAAATTTCTGGTGTCTG
>NZ_JAHEBP010000169.1 GCF_024642165.1 Demequina sp. | reverse complement strand
GGCGTGCCTCGCCGCCGCATCGTCCCGGACGAGGTCCATCGCGAAGCTCAGCGCGTCGGCGTGGGTGCCGCCGTCGAAGCCGTCGTAGGCCGCGCGCAGGAACTCGGGGTGGACGTACGGGATGCCGTAGAGGTGGATGGGGCCATGCTCGTCGCGGAAGGTCACCGGCCGGGCGAGGTTCTTGAGGTCCGTGAGGACGTGGACGCCGCCGAACGATGCGAACTCGGCCATGTGTCCCAGGCGTGCCGGGCCGTCGTGGTTGCCGGAGGTGAGGACCACGGCGGCGCCCGCCCGGCGGATCTCGTGGATGGCGGCGTTCAGCATGGTGAACGCGTCCGCCTTGGGCGTCGAGCTGTCGAAGACGTCGCCGGCGACCACCACGGCGTCGACGCCGTTGGCCCTCACGAGGTCCGCGATGGCGGCGAGGACCTGCGCCAGGTGATCGTCGGTGCTGTGGCCATGGAACGTGCGACCGATGTGCCAGTCGGAGGTGTGCAGGAGGCGCATGCTTCGAACCTACCGGGTCAGGGTGACCGCAGGTAGGGGGGCGAACGGGACGATGGTTGTATGGCGGGCGGGCTACGGGCGGATCGATGCGGCCGTGATGTCGGAGGCGTAGGCGATGCTGAGGTGCATGAACACCGATGCGCTTGGCAACTTCAGCCGGAGTGAACTCGAGGAAGCGGGTTTCGCGGGCTTCGTACCGCTGCTTACGCTCGACCCGACATTGGTGCCACGCGAGCACGGTGTGTACGCGGTGCTCCGGACCTCTACTGACGCGCCTCAGTACTTGGTTGAGAGCCTCGCCGGCAGGCGTATCAATCACACTGTCACGATCGAAGACCTCACATCCGGGTGGCTCGACTGAGCCGCGGTGCTCGACATCGGCAAGGCGGGGGGCAAGACCGCCAACCTGAGAACTCGCTTGCGGGGCTTCTCTCGCTCAGGTCAGGGACTCTATGACAGCCACCGCGGGGGACGCCGCATCTGGCAGCTCGCCGACCACGCGGCGTTGCTTGTCGCCTGGCTCGCCACGCCCGGTCGCGATGCGGAGGATGTGGAACGTCGACTGATCCGCCGCTTCGAGGCGGTGCACGGCCGGATCCCCTTCGCGAACCGCACCCGCGGCACGCGTCGGAAGTCACCTCAACAGTGAGGTTTGGGCGGTCGTCAACCTGTCAAGATGGCTTCGCCTACGACTGGGATGCCGTAGTCGCGCGCCTTCTTTGCCTTGCCCGAGTTGGTCCCTGGGTCCTGCGCGATCACTGCGGCCACTCCCTTCTTGACGCCTGGCCACACGACGAGGCCGCGGGACTCGGCCAGCCGCGTGAGCTCCACCTTCCTGGCCATCGACATGCCGGTCAGGACCACGAGGTCCCCGGAAACGAGCGCCACCTCGCTCGAGATCGCACTGACACGGTCCGTCGCGTGGGCAAGTAGCGCCTCGACCTCGATGTCTTCCAGGTCGAGGAGCCGAGCCAACTGAATGATGAGCGCGCGCTCACCGGGTGTCAGCAGGTCGTCCTCGCACACGGCGTCGACCACCATCATCATGTAGCTGCGATGGAGACCTTCGACCTCTGGTTTGGTGAGGCGGAGCGACCTTGCGAGTCCGTCGAGAGCCCGGCGCTCGTCGGCACTGATGCGGCGGTCGACGAGCACGCGCTCAAGCAGGTCGAGGTACTCGGGGCCTCCCCCGATCTCGGTTTCAATGGTGAAGGTCCGGAACACGTCGTCGAGCCACGATGAGCCTGCGGCCGATGAACCGCGCGACACTGGCATCGTCGCCATGCGCGGCGGCGATGGCCAGCGGATAGTCTCGGCGAAGTCGACCCATTGGCTCCACACCCTGGAACCCGGGCTGCTCTGCATGTAGTGGGTCAAGAGCGTCGCTGTGGCCTCGGCGTCGTCCAATGCGGCGTGCGCGTTCGCGAGTTCGATCCCGAAGTGTGCGCAGCAATCGCTGAGCTTTGCGGGCGCGCCAAACTCGCGCGCCATGCGCATCGTGCACAGGGTCATGTCGGGTGTGAGATCGAGCGGCCAGCCAGCTCGCGTGTACTCGGATACCAGAAACGCGGTGTCGAACGCGCTGTTGTGCGCAACGACAACGCGACCGGCCATCAGGTCCGTGAGGTCGCCCACGATGCGATCGAAGGTCGGCGCGACCCTGGCATCCGTCGCGTCGATCCCATGCACATGCTGCGCGCCTAGGTCTCGCTGAGGGTTCACGAGCGTTGTGTACCGCTCCTCTTGGCGCCCCTGGGGATCAAGCAACACCAACCCGACCTCGCAGATGCGATCACGCGAGTTGTATGCGAATCCGGTGGTCTCGAGGTCGATGACAGCGTAGCCGGGCACAGCTCTCTCCTTGACGTGGCTCCAGGGGACTCGATGTCAGCCTAGGTGAAGGTGTTCGATTCGCTACGCCAGCGACTGCCGGGCGCACGACCACGATGCGCGCACGGGGGTCTCCCGTCGCACCTCGTTAACGTGTTAATCACTTGGTGAGAGGACGCCTCCTGCGCGCGCCGCGGCTGTTGGGGCGTCGGCGAGTTCCCCACAGGAGTGCGAAACCTGGGAAAAGCGTCAGTGCGTTCCCCGGAGGAAAGCGTCCAG
>NZ_JAHEBP010000078.1 GCF_024642165.1 Demequina sp. | reverse complement strand
CCATGGGCGGGTTCGGCAACCAGGTGATGGTCGACCACGGGTTCGTCAACGGCAACTCGCTCATGACCAGTTACAACCACCTCACGCGGTTCGCGGTGGGCTCGGGCCAGTACGTCACCAAGGGCCAACTGGTGGGCTACTCGGGCAACACCGGCACCTCGACGGCCTGCCACCTCCACTTCGAGACGTACGTCAACGGCGACACCGTGGACCCGATGACGCTCATCGGCTCCTGACCACTCGGCGCGCCCGGGTAGACTGGTGCGTCGCGCCCGCGGGCGCGGAGCCACGCACGAGTGACCAGGATCGGCCGAGGAGGTGAGTCATGGGTGACGGCATCAAGGTGGTCGCGACCAACCGCGCCGCACGCCACGACTTCTTCATCGACGACGTGTTCGAGGCCGGAATCGTGCTCACCGGAACCGAGGTCAAGTCGCTGCGCCAGGGCCGCGCGGTGATCGGCGACGGCTACGTGTACGTCGACGGCGGCGAGGCGTGGGCGGAGAACCTGCACATCCCGGAGTACTCCCAGGGCACGTGGACCAATCACGCCCCGCGCCGCAAGCGCAAGCTCCTGCTGCACACCCACGAGATCGAGGACCTGCAGCAGCGCACCCGGGAGAAGGGCTTCACCATCGTCCCGCTGCGGCTGTACTTCCTGAACGGCCGCGCGAAGCTCGAGATCGGGATCGGGCGCGGCAAGAAGCTCCACGACAAGCGCCAGGCGCTGCGGGAGAAGCAGGACAAGCGCGAGGCGCAGCGGTCCATCGGCGTCCAGCGCCGCATCAACACCTGACCGGGAGTGTGGAGGGACGATGCGCGCCGGACCTCCGCGCGCATCGTCGCCCCGGCATGATGGGCTTATGAGGAGACTTCTCGCCGCGCTCGCGATCGCGTTCGTCGCGGTCCTGTCGCCCGTGGCCGCACACGCCGCCGCGCCCGACGGCGGCCGCAGCGTCGAGCGCTGGGACGCGACCTACGACCTGCAGGCGGACGGCTCGGCGCTCGTCACCGTCGAGATCGACTTCGACTTCGGCAACGACCCGGGCCATGGCCCCTACTGGACGCTGCCGATCCGCCAGGGCTTCGACGACACCTACGACCGCCTCTACGACGTGACGGACGTGAGCGCATCGTCGCCGTCGGGCGCGCCGGCGAAGGTGTACCTCGAGGAGGACCGCAACTACGTGGCGGTCCGGGTGGGCGACGAGAACATCGGGGACGTGTCGGGCGTCCAGACGTACGTGCTCCGGTACACGCTGCACCACGTCATGAACGACACCACGGCCGAGGAGACCGACACGGGTCAGGCGGGGGATGAGTTCTACTGGAACGTGATCGGCGACGGGTGGGGCACGCCCATCTCGAACATCACGGTGACCGTATCGGGGCTGGCGGACGTGACCGATGCGGCGTGCTGGTCCGGGCGCGTGGGCATCGTCGAGGGCTGCGGCTCCGCCGGATTCGACGGGCCCTCGGCGAGCTTCGCGCAGGACGCCCTGGAGCCCGGGCAGCCGTTCACCGTCGCGGTGCTGTACCCCGCCGGCACCTATGACACGGCGCCGGCGCTGGTGGAGAGCAACGACTTCGCGCGGGCGTTCCGGCTGACGCCGTGGACCGTTGGCGGGGCGCTGCTGGTGCTGCTCGGCGGCGGCTTCCTCATCGTCCGCCGCCTGCTGCAGATCGGGACCGATCAGCAGTATGCGGGTGTGACGCCGGGGGTGTCGCCCGCGCTGGGCGCGGAGGCCTCGGTGCGAAAGCGGGACCGGAGCGCACCGGTCGCGGTGGCCTTCCAGCCGCCGCCGGGCCTGCGTCCGGGCCAGCTGGGCACGCTGATCGACGAGAAGGCGGACCCGCGGGACGTCACCGCGACCGTGGTCGATCTCGCGGTGCGCGGCTATCTGATCATCGAGGAGGCCGGGAAGAAGGACTACGCGTTCGTGAAGCAGCGGGATGCCGACGAGGCCCTGTTCCCCTACGAGCAGATGCTGTTCGACGCGATCTTCGAGGGGCGCAACCGCGTGACGCTCGGCCAGCTCAAGACCACTTTCCACGCCGACATGGCGGCCGTCCAGGCGCAGCTCTACCGCAACGTCACCCAGCACGGCTGGTTCAATCACAACCCGTCGCACGCGCGCAACGCCTGGGCCGGGGTCGGGGTGGGCCTCATCATCGCCGGCGTGCTCATGACGCTGTTCCTCGCCGCGCAGACCTCGTGGGCGCTGGTGAGCCTGCCGGTCGCGGTGCTGGGCCTCATCATGGTCGCCACGGCCAAGGCAGCGCCCGCGCGCACGCCGGAGGGCACCCGCGTGCTCGCCGAGACCCGCGGCTTCGAGCTCTACCTCACCACCGCCGAGGGCAACCAGCTGCGGTTCGAGGAGGGCCACGACGTCTTCAGCCGGTACCTGCCCTTCGCCATCGCCTTCGGCGTCGCGGAGCAGTGGTCGAAGAAGTTCGAGGCGCTGGCGGCGCAGGGCGCCCGGCTCGCCGAGCCCACCTGGTACCGCGGCGCGGCGTACGGGATGTTCTGGGCGCACGCCGGCGGATTCGGATCCCGCATGAGCGAGTTCGCGGTGCTCGCGGACGCCGCCATGTCCGCCCCGACCCCGGGATCCTCCGGCGGGTCGGGCTTCAGCGGCGGGGGAGGGTTCTCCGGAGGCGGCGGCGGTGGTGGCGGTGGCGGCGGCTGGTGAGCCGGTTCAGTGGCGCGCCGGCTCCGGCTCTGCCGTGTCCTCGGCCGTGTGAGGCACCGGGTGCTCACGCTCGAGCGCCGCGCCCTCGACGTCCACATTCGGGAGCAGGCGGTCCAGCCAGCGGGGGAGCCACCACGCCTTGTCGCCGGCGAGGTGCATGAGCGACGGCATGATGATCATGCGCACCACGAATGCGTCGAGCAGGACTCCCATCGCGAGGCCGAATCCCATGGGTCGGATCATCGCGATGTGGGAGAACATGAATCCGCCGAACACGGAGATCATGATGATCGCCGCGGCCGTCACCACCGCGCGGCCGTGCCTGAGGCCCGCGACCACGGAGCGGCGCGCGTCCATGCCGTGGACGTAGGACTCCCGCATGCCGGTGGTGAGGAACAGCTGGTAGTCCATCGCGAGCCCGAACAGGATCCCGGTGAGCAGGATGGGCAGGAAGCTGAGCACCGGACCCGGGTCGTGGACCCCGAACAGCCCGCCGAGCCAGCCCCACTGGTACACGGCCGTCAGGGCGCCGAAAGCCGCGAACAGCGACAGCACGAAGCCGAGCGTCGCGATCACCGGCACCAGCAGCGAGCGGAACACGATGATCAGGATGATGATCGACAGGCCCACCACGATGACCAGGTAGAGCGGCAGCACCGAGTCGAGCTTCTCCGACACGTCGATGTTGCCGCTCGCCTCGCCCGCGACGCCGATGGCCGTGCCGTCCTCAAGCGGTGACAGGTCGCGTAGCTCGTGGACCAGCTGCTCGGTGGACTCGCTCGACGGTCCCTCCGCGGGGATCACCTGGAACGCCAGGAAGCCGCCGTCCGCGGAGACCCCGGCGGGAGCCACCGCGACCACGTCCTCGTTCTCCATGAGGGTGGCGGTGATGGCGACCTGGGCCGCGAGCACCTCGTCCTCGGCCAGCGGCGCCGGGAGGTCCGCGGTCACCAGCAGGGTGCCGTTGAAGCCCTCGCCGAACTCGTCGCCGATCGCCGTGTACGCCTGGTACTGCGTCGAGTCCTGCGGCTCCTGGGTGCCGTCCGGAAGTCCCAGCCGCATCGACATCGCCGGGATGGCGATGACCAGCAGGGCGGCGGATGCGCCCACGAAGGCGAGCACGGCACGGCCGGTGCGCATCGCGGTGACGGGCGCCTCCGCGTGCTCGGGAGCGCCGATGCTCGCGCGGGCCTTCCTGCCGAGCACCCGCGTGCCCATGAGCCCCAGCAGCGCGGGCGTCAGGGTCACGGCGATGAGCACCGCGATGGCCACACAGAACGCCGCGACCGTGCCCATGACGCCCAGGAATGGCACGCCCGTGACGTTGAGGGCTGCCAGGGCGATCATCACGGTCGCACCGGCGAACACCACCGCGTTGCCGGAGGTGCCATTCGCGAGGCCGATCGACTCGTGCAGCGACATCCCGCGCTTGAGCTGCTGCCGGTGGCGATTGATGATGAACAGCGAGTAGTCGATGCCCACGGCGAGCGCGAGCATCACGCCCAGCACGGGGGTCACGGAGGACATCTCGGTCACGTCGGAGAAGGCCAGCGCCGTCGCGACGCCCACGCCCACGCCCACCACCGAGGTGACGACGGGCTGCACGGCCGGCAGGATCGCGCGCATCATCACCAACAGAACCACGAGCGCGAGGGCCACGCCCACGATCTCGCCCACGCCGAGCACGCCGGAGACGTCCGTGGCGAGGTCCGCCGAGAAGTTGACCATCACCCCGTCGGGAGTCCCCGCGGAGATGGTTTCGATGACGGCGTCCTTGTCCTCCTGCACCACGCCGAACACGGGGGTGTCGAACTGGATGATGCCCAGCGCCGTGGCGCCGTCGCTCGACACGGTGGTGATGCCCGAAGCGGCGTCCGCCAGCTGCGCGCCCAGTGCGAGCTGCTCGCCCTGGGCGGTGAGCTCCGCGAGGCCCGCGTCGATCTGCTGCTGCTGGGCGTCGAGCTGCGCCTGCTGCGCCGCGAGCTCCTGGGCGCTCGCGTCGAGCTGCGACTGCTGCGCCTCGAACTGTGCCGCGGCGAGCTCGTAGGTGCCGTCCGCCCGCGCCGCCTCGACGGCGGCGTCCAACTGAGCCTGTCCCGCCTCGACCTGGGCGGTCGCATCGTCGAGCTGCGCCCGGCCGGCGTCCAGCTGCGCCTGGCCGGCCTCCAGCTCCGTCTGCGCGGCGTCGAGCTGCTGCTGGCCGCCCTCGAGCTGGGCCTGCTGCTCCTGGAACTGCTGCTGCGTGGCGAACGGGTCCACCACCGCGGTGACGGCGGAGATCTCCTGCGCGCTCGCCAGGGCGGCGCTCACGCCCGCCTCCTGCTCGGCGGTGAAGGCGGAGCCGTCCTCGGTCTGGAACACCGCGCGCGAAGCGCCGCCGTCGAGGCCGGGGATCTCCTCGGACAGCTGGCTGGTGACGCGCTCGGTCTCGAGGCCGGGAATCGAGAAGCTGTCGGTGAGCGTGCCGCCGAACGCGACGAAGCTGCCGCCGGCGACGCCGAGCGCGAGCACCCAGGCGAGGATCGCGACGATCGGGCGCATCGCCGACGCGCGGCCGATGCGGTACAGGAGGTGGGCCACAGGGGGAGCCTTTCTGGGGGAACGGTAAGAGGGTGGCGACGATGCCGGGCCGGGCGGGCCGCCGCGCGAAGGTTCGCGCGGGCTTCCGGGCTCTCGGCTCAGTCTAGGACAGGATCGTGAGTTCTGCGACAAATGTTGGCTAACGGTTGGTGAATCGGTGTCGCGGGTGCCAGAATCAACCCGTGGACGCGCGCATCGTGAGAACCCGGAGACGGCTGCAGGAGGCGCTCTTCGAGCTGGTGCGCGAGCGCGGAGTCGACGAGGTCTCGGTGGGCGACATCGCGGCCCGCGCCGGCGTCAACCGCAGCACGTTCTACCAGCACTACTCCGACAAGGAGACCCTGCTCGCGGACGCCCTGGACCTGGTGGCCGAGCAGTCCGACGCGACCCTGCAGGCCATCGACCTGACCTCCGACGAGGCGCCGCAGGCGCTCGCGGCGTTCCTCGCCCACGTCGACGCCCATGCCGAGCTTTATCACCGCGTCTTCACCGAGCCCGGCTACGGCATCGTGCTCGCGCGCCTGCGCGAACAGGTGCGCGTCGGCGTGCGGGGCATCGCGGACGAGGCCTCAGACGTGGTGCCGCGCGACGTCCCCGTCGACGTGGTCGCGGATGGGATCACCGGCATGGTGGTGGGGGTGATCGGGTCGTGGCTGGCGATGGAGCCGCGCCCGCCGGCCGAGGCCGCGGCGCTGTGGATCTGGCGCATCGCCATCGGCCTGCCGGGCGTGGGACCCGCAACGTCGGCGTAACACCGCGCCTCTAGCATCGTTCCCACGCAGGCCCTCGGCTAGGGGCGGGCCCCGCCCCTCGGGTCCTGCGACGGAAGGTCCGCTCATGACCGAGCCCACCATCGTCGACAAGTCCACCGCGGGTCTCGATGCCCGCCAGTACCACGTGGGCCTCGCGCCGGGGGAGGTCGGCACGGTCGCCCTCCTGCCGGGCGATCCGTTCCGCGTGCCCATGATCGCCGAGTTCCTCAGCGACGTCACGGAGGTCGCGCACAATCGCGAGCACCGCACCATGACGGGGCACTACAAGGGACGGCTCATCACCGCCACGTCGACCGGGATGGGGTGCCCCTCCACCGCGATCGCGGTCGAGGAGCTCGCGCGCGTGGGCGTCACCTCGTTCATCCGCGTGGGGTCCACGGCGGCGCTGCAGCCCGGGATCGAGCCCGGGGACCTGCTGGTGTCGGAGGGCTCGCTGCGCAACGACGGCACCACCGCCGCGTACGTCCACCCGGGCTACCCGGCGGTGCCGGACCTCGCCGTCGCGATGTCGCTGGCGGAGGTGGCGCGCGAGCTCTCCGCGGGGACGGGCCGCGGCGTCTTCAGCGGCATCAACGCCACCGATGACGCCTTCTACGCGGAGGGGCCGGAGTGGATCGCCGAGCTGTCCCGGATGGGGATCCTCAACGTCGAGATGGAGAGCTCCGCGATGTTTGTGGTCGCGCGGCTGCGGGGGCTGCGCGCGGGCATGATCTGCGCGTGCTCGTCCAACCTCGTGGACGGGGCGAGCCTGTACTCGGAGAAGAACGCGCGCCTCAAGGACGGCTGGATGGCGTCCATCGAGGTCGCCCTCGAGACCGCGGTGCGGCTCGAGCTGTAGCCCACCCGTGCATCGTCCCGATGCGCCCGGCGCGAACGGGGCTTGGGTGCTGTCGGACCTGCCGGTAGACTGGTCACACAACTGCACAGGGGATGATCGGTTTCGACGTGTGTTTACTTCCTAGGGGAAGCGGGCCGAGGACGCAGGGTTATCTCGTTAACGATCCTTGCAAACCAATAGGTGCCGATTCCAAGCGCACCGACTTCGCCCTCGCTGCCTAAGCGAGCGCCATGAAGTCCGTCAGCCCAGGCGTGTTCCCGTCCTGGATCCTGGCGTCATCTAGGGAACTTGCTGGGGCTCCTCGTCATCGGGGGCTTCGGGACTTTTAGATGACTGGGCCTATCCCACTTGCTCGCCTGATGCGGGTGGGGGGCCGAGAAACACCTCTCAGGCTGCGCCCGGAGAAGACCTGGGTTTGGACATGCGGACGCGGGTTCGATTCCCGCCATCTCCACTCATCCCTGGCTGTTCACGATCGGCCGCCGCACCCGGACCGGGTGGGCGGCCGTTCGCGTGCCCGCACGCGGCCGCGTCGCCGCTCGGGCCCGACACCAATTCCGGCGGTGAGTGCCCGTCTTCACCCCGAAACGGGCACTGGTGGCCGGAGTTGTGGCGCGGGCGAGGGAGCGCGTATGGGTCGCTAGTCTCGCCCTATGACCCCAGCAATCATCGCGACTCTCGTGGGCCTTGGTGCACTCGCCTGGAGCGCCGAGAAGTTCGTGACCGCCGCCTCCGCGGTCGCCCGCCACCTGGGCATGGCCCCGCTCCTCGTGGGCATGATCGTGGTGGGATTCGGCACGTCGGCGCCCGAACTCGTGGTGTCCGCCTTCGCCGCGTCCGAGGGCAACCCAGAGATCGCACTGGGCAACGCACTGGGCTCGAACATCGTGAACATCGGCCTCATCCTGGGCGTCACCGCGGTGATCATCCCCGTGGTGGTGCACCGCGGCGTGCTGCGCCGCGAACTTCCCCTCTTGCTGGCGATTACCGTGATCCTGGCGGCGACGATGCTGGACGGCCAGATCTCCCGCTTGGACGCGGGGCTCCTCATCGTGGTGTTGGCGGCGCAGCTTGCGTGGTCGATCCGCACGGGCGGTCGGCAGCGGCCTGGCGAGCCGCCGGACGAGCTTGCCGTGGAGATCGAGGAGCGCGAGCTGGCGGAGCCGATGAGCCGCCGCGCCGCGTGGGGGTGGACGATCGGCGGGATCCTGATGCTGGTGGTCGCGTCCCGTGTGCTGGTGTGGGGCGCGGTGGAGATCGCTCAGCGGCTCGGCTGGTCGGACCTGGTGATCGGACTCACGGTGGTCGCGATCGGCACCTCGGCACCCGAGCTCGCCGCCGCCGTCGTGGCCGCCCGCCGCGGCGCCACCGAGCTGGTGCTGGGCAACGTCATCGGATCCAACATCTTCAACACGCTGGCCGTGGTGGGCCTGGCCGGGCTCATCGCGCCCTCGGCCGTGGACCCGGACGCGCTACGTCGAGACGTCCCGGTGTTGCTCGCGATGACCGCCGCTCTGGTGGTCATGGGATATCGACGGCGTGGGAATGGTCGGATCAACCGGGTCGAGGGCAGCGTGCTGGTCGTGACGTGGGTCGGCTACACGGCGTTGTTGATCGCCACCGCCGGCTGACGTCTGGTCAGCGACCCATCGCGACGCGCTCGGGGCAATCGAACGGGTCGCGGGCGGCGAGCCCCACACGGTTGAGATACTTCACGACCTCGGCGTAGGAGCCCAGCAGGGTGGTCTCCGTGTACGGCAGGCCCACCGACTCGCAGTGCTCGCGGACGATCTCGCGGGCGCGGCCCAGGTGCGGGCGAGCCATGTTCGGGAACAGGTGGTGCTCGATCTGGTAGTTGAGCCCGCCCATCAGAATCGACATGGTCCAGCCGCCGCTCACGTTGCGCGAGGTCAGCACCTGCTTCGACAGGAAGTCGACGCGCACGCCGTCGGGGATGATCATCATGCCCTTGTGGTTGGGGGCGAACGAGGCTCCCATGTAGACGCCGAACACGGCGAGCTGCACTCCGAGGAACGCGCACGCCATGCCGAACGGCAGCACGAGGAAGAGCGGCACGAGGTACAGCCCGAAGTGCAGCGCGATCGCGGGCAGCTCCATCCACTTCTGGCGGCGTGTGCCGCCCTGGATCAGCGACGCCACCGAGCGGAAGTGGAGGTTGATTCCCTCGAGCGTGAGCAGCGGGAAGAACAGCCAGCCCTGGTGCTTGGTGATCGCCCGGACCAGACCCTTCGCCTTGACCGCGTCCTCCTCGATGAAGGAGATGGTGTCCTTCTCGATGTCGGGGTCCTTGCCCATGGTGTTCGGGTTGCCGTGGTGACGGTTGTGCTTGCTCACCCACCACTGGTGGCTGACGCCCACGGCCACGGTGCTGAGCAGCCGCCCGAGGGCGTCGTTCGCCGGTCCGGAGTTCAGCACGGTGCGGTGCGATGCCTCGTGCGCCAGAAATGCGACCTGGGTCCAGACGATTCCGAGCGCGCCGGCCATGAGCAGCTGAAGCCACGAGTCGCCCAGCAGCACGAAGCCGGTCACCACTCCGCCGAAGGCGAGCACCAGCGCGGCCCCGAAGATCGAGTAGAACCAGTAGCTGCGGCGCAGCAGGCCGGTGTCACGGACCGTGCTCGCGAGCGGCGCAAAGGTGCGCGTGACGTGGTTGACGGGCAGGGACGGTGCGGCGAACGGCGAAGCGGACATGCCTCTCCTGGGCTCGTGGTGACTTCTCAGTCGGGTGG
>NZ_JAHEBP010000077.1 GCF_024642165.1 Demequina sp. | reverse complement strand
CGGTGGGGTCGGGCGGTGGGGTCGCGGGGCGGTGGGGTCGCGGGGGCGGTGGGGTCGCCGGGGTGGTGGGACCCGGTGGGAGCGGGACCGGGTGGCGGGTCGCGGGGCGGGACCCGGTGGGGTCGAGGCGCGCTGGGGCAGGCGTCGGGCCGCGCTGGGGGTGGGCTCGCTCTAGAGCCGCTGGGCCGAGGCGCCCGGGACCCGGTCCACGGTGTGCACGGATCGCCACGTCTCGCCGCCCACGCCCTCGGCCCACGCGAGCGGCCCGGAGGACAGACCCGCCTCGGCGAGGTCCGTGCCCAGCACCAGCACCGACGGGCCTGCGCCCGAGATCACGGCCGCGAGCCCGCGATCCCGCAGCGTCCGCAGCATCGCCATCGCCGGCGCCATCACGTCGGCGCGGTAGATCTGGTGGAGCCGGTCCTCGGTGGCCGCGAAGAGGTCCTCGGGCCGTCCGGCCAGCGCGTTCACCAGCAGCGCCGCGCGGCCCACGTTGAACGCCGCGTCGACGTGCGGCACCTTGGGCGGCAGCACCGCTCGCGCCTCGCGCGTGGGGAGCGTCGAACGAGGGATCAGCACGGCGGTCTCGATCTGGTCGGCGACAGTGAGCGGCCGCGCGTGCGCCCCGTCCGCGTCCTTCCACGCCACCGTCGCGCCGCCGTAGATGGCCGGGGCCGCGTTGTCGGGGTGCCCCTCGAACGCGGTCGCGAGGCGAAGCGCATCCTCGGCCGACAGCGCCTCCGGCTCGGCGATCAGCGCACGCGCGGCGACGATGCCGGCAACCACCGCCGCGGCCGAGGAGCCGAGTCCTCGGCCGTGCGGGATGCGGTTGACCGCGCGGATGTGAAGGCCGGTCTGCGAGGCGCCCACCTGGTCCAGCGCGGCGCGCAGCGCCTGCACCACCAGGTGCGACTCGTCGCGCGGCAGGGTGTCCGCACCCTCGCCCGCGATGTCGATGTCGACCTCGGAGGACGCGAGCGCACGCACCTCGATCTGGTCCGCGACGCCCAGCGCCATGCCCAGGGCGTCGAAGCCCGGACCCAGGTTGCCCGCCGTGGCGGGGACGGAAACCTTGACGTGGTCGGCGGCCAGCCTCATGGCCACGCCGTTCCCTACAGGCCGAGCGCCGCGGCGGCGGCCTCGACGTCGACAGGGATGACGAGGGGCTCGACCTCACGGCCCGCGAGCGCGGTCGCGGTGTCCTTGAGCCCGTTGCCGGTGACCGTGCACGTGATGGTGGCCCCACGCGGGACCTCACCCAGCGCGGCCGCCGCCAGCAGCCCGGCGATGGGGGCCGCGGAGGCGGGCTCCACGAACACCCCGACGTCGGCCGCCAGGCGCGCCTGCGCGGAGAGGATCTGCTGGTCCGTGACCGCGCGGATCCAGCCGCCCGACTGGTCCCGCGCCGCGATGGCGAGGTCCCACGAGGCGGGCTTGCCGATCCGGATCGCGGTGGCGACGGTCTCGGGATCCTTGATGGGGTGGCCGGCCACGAACGGCGCGGCCCCCGCGGCCTGCACGCCCCAGATGCGGGGCGTACGGCGCGCGACGCCCGCCTCGAGGTACTCCGTGAATCCCATCCAGTAGGCGGAGATGTTCCCGGCGTTGCCCACGGGCAGCATGTGGATGTCGGGGGCGTCGCCCAGCTGGTCGACGATCTCGAACGCGGCCGTCTTCTGCCCCTGCAGGCGATACGGGTTGACGGAGTTCACCAGCGCGATCGGATAGTTCTCCGACAGCTCGCGCACGATGTCGAGGCACTCGTCGAAGTTGCCGTCCACCTGCACCAGGTCCGCGCCGTGCACGATCGCCTGCGCCATCTTGCCCGCAGCGATCTTGCCCTGCGGGATCATCACCACGCAGCGCAGCCCGGCGTGGGCCGCATACGCCGCCGCGGACGCGGACGTGTTGCCCGTGGACGCGCACACCACCGTGTGGTCGCCATCCTTGATCACCTGGGTGATCGCGGACGTCATGCCGCGATCCTTGAAGGATCCGCTGGGGTTCATCCCCTCGACCTTGACGAAGACCTCAGCGCCCACCTCGGAGGAGATCGACGGGGCGTGGACCAGCGGCGTGCCGCCCTCGCCCAGCGTGACGATGCGGTCGCCCGCGTCGAACGGAAGACGGTCCAGGTATTCGCGGATGATCCCGCGCCACACGTGCGCCACTACTCCCCCTCGATCCGCAGGACGGACTTCACCTCGGCCACCGCGTCGCTGACCCGCAGGTCCTCGACCGTAGCGCGCAGGTCGCGCTCGGGCGCCTCGTACGTCGACAGGATGAGCCCCGCGTGGCTCTGACCGGGCACCTGGCGCACCACCTCGATGCCCACGTCGTGCCGCGCGAACACCTCCGCCACTGCGGACAGCACGCCCGGCCGGTCCTCGACGGACATCCGCACGCAGTACCGCGTGAGCGCCGCCTCGACGGGCAGCAGCGCGTGCGCCGCGTAGTTGGACTCGAGCGGACCCTTGCCGCCCAGCGCCTTGTGGCGCGCGACGGACACCAGGTCTCCCAGCACGGCCGATGCGGTGGCCGTGCCGCCCGCACCCTGGCCGTAGAACATGAGCCCGCCGGCGGACTCCGCCTCGACGAACACCGCGTTGTACGCGCCACGCACGCCCGCGAGCGGGTGGGTGGCGGGCACCAGAGCAGGGTGAACGCGGACGGTGACGCCCTGGGCGGTGCGCTCGGCGATCGCCAGCAGCTTCACCACCTGGTCCGTCTCCCGCGCTGCGATGATGTCCTCGGACGTGACCGAGGTGATCCCCTCGCAGAACACGTCCTCGAGACCCACCCGCTGGTGGAACGCCAGCGACGCCAGGATCGCGGCCTTCGCCGCCGCATCGTGCCCCTCGACATCCGCCGTCGGGTCCGCCTCCGCGTAGCCCAGGTCCTGCGCCTGCTTGAGCGCCACCTCGTAATCGAGGCCGTAGGTGGTCATCGCGTCGAGGATGTAGTTGGTGGTGCCGTTGAGGATGCCCAGGATCCGGGTGATGTGGTCGCCCGCGAGCGACTCGCGCACCGGACGCACCAGCGGGATGGCGCCGGCGACGGCCGCCTCGAAGTAGAGGTCCACGTTGGCCGCGTCGGCGGCCTCGTACAGCTCCGGCCCGTACGCCGCGAGCAGCGCCTTGTTGGCGGTCACCACGCTCGCCCCCGCCGCGATCGACTCCAGGATCAGGGTGCGCGCCGGCTCGATGCCGCCCATGAGCTCGACCACCACGTCCGCACCCGCGACCAGCGCGGAGGCGTCCTCGGTCAGCAGCTCGCGCGGCAGATTCGGCCCGCGGTCCTTCGATGCGTCGCGGACGTACACGCCGATGATCTCCAGCGGAGCGCCCACCCGCGCGGCGAGGTCCCCCGCCTGCGCGGTCAGGAGGCGCACCACCTCGGAGCCGACGGTGCCAGGGCCCAGGATGGCGATGGAGACGGGCTTGAGGGGGTCAGACACGGCACCCACTCTAGCGGGAGCGCCGCGGCGGCCCGGGCGTCAGAGGACGGGGCCCTCGGCGGGGAAGCCGGCCTCGCCCGGATCGTCTTCCGGCTCGTACCGGTCCTCTGCGGGGACCGCGTCGACGATGCTCGGCTTCTTGTCGGGCTCGGGTTGCTGTTCCAGTCGAGAGCGCGCGAGCGCGCCGTGCCACCGGAGCGACGCGCGACGGGCGAGGGCGGGACGATGCGCGGGCGGGACGGTGTGCGAGGAGGGACGATGCGCGGGTTCAGTCTCGGTCGTAGGCGGCCCGGGCGCGGTTCAGGTCGGGGACGGCGCCCTGGAGCAGATCGGCAAGCTCGCGCAGGCGCCGCGCGACGTCCTCGCCGAGCGCGGTAAGCGCGTAGTCCACGCGCGGCGGGACCGTGCCGTGATCGGTGCGCGTGAGCAGGCCCTCCCGCTCGAGGCCGTGGAGCGCCTGGGAGAGCATCTTCTCGCTGACCCCCTCGACTCGGCGGCGGAGCTCGCCGAAGCGGTACGGTCCCTCACCGAGCGCGAGCAGCACCAGCGACGCCCACCGGCCGGTGACGGTCTCGAACGCGGCGCGCGACGAGCATGCCCGCGCGAACACGTCTGCGACGAGCGCGGCGCCGGGTCCCTCGTCTGCTGCCATGCCACCAGGATAGGACACTGCGCAATCGACACCACGGTGGAATAGATAGCGCTTTCGATTAGTTAGCATGACGTCAAGGCCACGGGGCGACCGCCCCACCGATGGAAGGAAATCGCATGACCACCTACGCCGTCACCGGAGCCTCGGGTCAGCTGGGCGAGAAGATCGTCCGCGCGCTGCTCGACCTCCACGCCTCTCCGTTCGACGTGATCGCGCTGGCGCGCGACACCGCCAAGGTCGAGGACCTCGCGGCGCTGGGCGTGCGGACCCGTGAGGCCGACTACGACAAGCCCGAGACGCTCGCAGCCGCCCTCGAGGGCGTCGACCGCCTGGTCCTCGTCTCGGGTTCCGAGCCCGGCAAGCGCACCGCGCAGCACGCAGCGGTGATCGAGGCGGCGGAGGCGGCGGGCGTCTCGCGCATCGTCTACACGTCCCTCATCAACGCCGAGGACACGACGAACGGCCTCGCGCCCGAACACGTCGCCACCGAGGAGCGCCTGAACACGTCCCCCGTCGAGACCGTCGCGCTGCGCAACTCCTGGTACCTCGAGAACTACACCGCGCGGATCCCGGGCTACCTCGAGAGCGGCGCGATCGTCGGCGCCGCGGGCGACGCGCTGATCTCCGGCGCCACGCGGCAGGACTACGCCGAGGCCGCCGCCGCGGCACTCACCGCCGCGACCGTGAAGCCCGCCTACGAACTGGGCGGCGAGGCGTTCACGCTGGCCGACCTGGCCGCGGCCGTCTCGACCGCGTCGGGCACTGACGTGGGCTACACGAACGTCACCGTCGAGGAACTGGCCGCCGGCATGCAGGCCGCCGGCATGGACGCGGGGACCGCGGGCTTCTGGGCCTCGATCGACGCCTCCATCGCGGCGGGCGACCTCTACACGGAGTCGACGGACCTCGCCGAGCTGATCGGCCGCGCCCCCACGTCGCTCGCGACGGCAGTCGCCTCCGCCGTCTGAGGCGGCGGAGGACTGAGCCAGCGGACGTCGCGCCCCTCAGTCGGGCGCGACGTCCCAGCTGAAGAGGTCCTCGAGGGTGTCGCGGCGGATATGCACCGTCGACTCGCCGTCGCGGACCGAGACCACCGCGGGCCGCAGCGCCGCGTTGTAGTTGTGGGCCATGACGCGGCCGTATGCGCCGGTCGCGGGCACCGCGAGCAGGTCGCCCCGCGCGATGTCATGGGGCAGCTCGACGTCCCGGACCACGATGTCGCCGCTCTCGCAGTGCTTGCCCACCACGCGGCTCAGCTCGGGCTCCGCGTCCGACAGCCGCGACGCGATGGTCGCCGTGTACTCGGCGCCGTAGGTGATGGTGCGCATGTTGTCGCTCATGCCGCCGTCCACTGCCACGTACTGGCGCTGGCCGCCGTCCTCGAGGGCGACGTGCTTGACCACCCCGACGCGGTACAGGGTCATGCCGGCGGGGCCCGCGATGGCGCGGCCCGGCTCGATGCTGAACCGCGGCCACGTGCCGCCCACCTTCGCCATCGCGGCGGCGACGGCCTCGGCCATCCCCTGCGCCGCATCGTGCGCCGAAAGGGCCTCGCCGTGCGGCGTGTAGCGGATGGCGTACCCACCGCCCAGATCCACCTCGGGCAGCTCGATGCCGTACTCGGCGTGGAGCGTCGCGCGCAGGCCCAGCATGCGCTCGGCACTCTCCTCGAACGCGGCGAGCGACAGGATCTGGCTGCCGATGTGGGTGTGAATGCCGTTGAGGCGGATCCCGGCTGCGTCGTGGCAGGCGACCAGCGCCTGGAACGCGGCGCCCGAGGCGAGCGACAGCCCGAACTTCTGGTCCTCGTGCGAGGTGGCGATGTACTCGTGACCGCCCGCGTGCACCCCGGTGGTGACGCGCACCAGCACGGGCGCCACGGCACCCATCTCGCGCGCGATGGCGTCCAGCGTCTCGATCTCGGTGAACGAGTCGACGATGATCCGCCCCACGCCCACCTCGAGCGCGCGCCGCAGCTCCGCGTCCGACTTGTTGTTGCCGTGCAGGCCGATGCGCGCGGCGGGCATGCCGCCCCGCAGCGCGAGCTCCAGCTCGCCGAGCGACGCGACGTCGAGGCACAGGTCCTCCGCGCGCATCCAGCGCGCCACCTTCGAGGACAGGAACGCCTTTGACGCGTAGAACACGTCGACCTCCGCGCCGTGGCGCCCGAAGGCCGCGGCGAAGTGGTCGCGGAACGCGGCCGCGCGGGCACGCATGTCCTGCTCGTCGATGACGTAGAGCGGCGTACCGTACTGGCCGGCGAGCTCGCGGACGTCGACGCCGCCCACGGCGAGGGCGCCGTCCTCGACCCGGGTCACGGTGCTGGAGAAGACGGCTGCGCTCATGCCTACATCCTTGCGGGGGCGCTCACGCCCAGCAATCCGAGGCCGTTGCGCAGCACCTGGCCCGCCGCATCGTTCAGCCACAGGCGGGTGCGGTGGAGGTCCGTCACCTGCTCGTCGCCCACGGGCGTCACGCGGGTGCGGTCGTACCACTGGTTGAACGCCGCGGCCACGTCCTCGAGGTAGCGCGCCACCCGGTGCTGCTCGCGGTACTCGACGGCCTGCGCGACCACGCGCGGAAACTCGCCCAGGATGCCCAGCAGCGCGGCCTCGCTCTGGTGCGTGAGCTGCGACGGGTCGAAGCCGTCCTCGCGCCGGATGCCGTACTGCGCGGCGTTGCGGGCCACCCCGGCGGAGCGGGCGTGCGCGTACTGGACGTAGAACACCGGGTTCGCGTTGGTGGCCGAGGAGAGCAGATCGAGGTCGATGTCGATGGTGCTGTCCGCGCTGGAGCGGGCCAGGGCGTAGCGGGCGGCGTCGACCCCGACGGCCTCGACGAGGTCCTCGATGGTCACCACCGTGCCCGCGCGCTTGGACATGCGCACCGGCTGCCCGTCCTTCACCAGGTTCACCAGCTGGCCGATGATCACCTCGACGTTCTCCGCATCGTCCCCGAAGGCGGCCGCCGCGGCCTTGAGGCGGGCGATGTAGCCGTGGTGGTCGGCTCCCAGCAGGTAGATGCACAGATCCGCGCCGCGGTGACGCTTGTCGCGGAAGTACGCGAGGTCCCCGGCGATGTACGCGGGCTTCCCGTCCGACTTGATGACCACGCGGTCCTTGTCGTCGCCGTAGTCGGTCGAACGGAGCCACCAGGCGCCGTCCTTCTCGTACAGGGCGCCCGTGGACTTCAGCTGCTCGAGCGCGCGGTCCACGGCGCCCGAGTGGTGCAGCGAGTCCTCGTGGAAGTAGACGTCGAAGTCGACGCCGAACGCGTGCAGCTGGTCCTTGATCTGCTGGAACATCAGGTTGACGCCGCGCTCGCGGAAGAACTCCAGCGCCTGCTCGCGGGGCAGCTCCAAGGGGTCCTTGTCCGCCGCGGCCATGGCCTCGACCATCACCTCGTTGGCGATGTCCTGGATGTACTCGCCGGCGTAGCCGTCCTCGGGCGGGTCGTCTCCGGTGACCACGGCGAGCAGCGACGCCGCGAATCGGTCGATCTGGGCGCCGTGGTCGTTGAAGTAGTACTCGCGCACCACGTCCGCGCCGTGGAACTCGAGCAGGCGCGCCAGGGAGTCGCCCACGGCGGCCCAGCGGGTGCCGCCGATGTGCACCGGGCCGGTGGGGTTCGCGGAGACGAACTCGATGTTCACCACCTTGCCGGTGAGCGACTCGCCCCGGCCGTAATCGTCGCCGTAGTCGACGATTCCTTTGGCGAGCAGCCCGGCGGCGTCGGCCGCGAGACGGATGTTGATGAACCCCGGCCCGGCGACCTCCGCGGAGTCGATGCCGTCGAGCTCCACCAGGCGCTCCACCAGGGTCGCGGCGAACTCGCGCGGGTTGGTGCCGGCCTGCTTGGCGAGCTGCATCGCGATGTTGGTGGCCCAGTCACCGTGGTCACGCTGGCGGGGCCGCTCGACCTTCACCTCGGGGACATCGAACGGGGACAACTGGAAGTCGCTGTCGTCGATACCTGCCAGCACGGCGGCGCGGATGGTCGCGGAGAGCTCTTCGGGGGTCACCAGGCCATTCTAGGCGCGCGCGAGGGTGGCGGACGCGCCGGGAAGGCGCACCGCGGCACCCTTGTCCAGCAGGACGATGCGGTCGCGCGCGGGGTCTCCATGGAGCGCCTCGCGGAGGGCGTGGCGGGGCTGGGTGAAGTGCGCCCAGTCGTCGATGTGGACGGGCACCACGGTGGCCGCGGGCCACAGATCGGTGATCGCGGACACCCGTGCCGCATCGGCCGTCAGCAGCGCGTCGCCCAGGCGGGGCACCCGGGCGGCCCCCGCGCATACCAGTGCGATCGCGACGTCGGGGAACCGGTGCGCAACCTGTGCCGCAACCTCCACCTCGGAGTTGTCGCCGGAGAAGTACACGGTGGGCCAGCCCTCCGCGCGAAGGACGAACCCGGTCACCTCTCCCAGCTGATCCGCGACGCCGTCCGGGCCGTGCTGCGCGGGCACCGCCGTGACGCACACCGGGACATGCTGGCCGTAGACGGTGACGGAGTGCCAGGCCTTGAGGCCCACCACTCCGGGGATGCGCGCGGCGGCGCCGGGCGTGGAGATCACGTGGCCGGCGTCCGCGAGGGCCGCGCGGCCCGCAACATCGAGGTTGTCCTCGTGCTCGTCGTGGGACAGCAGCACCAGGTGGACGTGGCCGATGTGCTCGGGAGTGAACGCGGGCCCCGCCAGCTTCGTGAGGTTCCCCACCGGCCCCGCGGGGTCGAAGGTGGGGTCCGTGAGGATGGTGAGACCCGCATAGCCGAGCACCGCCGTAGGGCCGCCCACCAGGGAGATCTCGACGCCGGTCATGGGTCCAGTGTGGCGCGCGGCGTGTCCGGGCGCGAGGCGTTCAGGGAAGCAGCCGCCCCACGGGGTCCGCGCACTGCACCGGGAAGGACTCGGCGCAGGCTTCGACCCACACCTCGAGCCGGTCCCCCACGGCGACGTCCGCAGCGCCCAGCGCCTCGCCGTCCGCAGATTCGAGGTCGCCGCCCACGCCGAACACGAAGGTGGTGCCGTCGAAGTACTCATAGCCGGGGTCCGGCGCGAAGGTCACCGCGACCGTGTCGGTGGCGTCCTGGACGCTGGTGACCGTGCCCACGGCGTCCGGATCCCGGGTGTCGCGCACGTCGTCGCCGGCGCGCGGCGCGCACGCGGCCAGGCTCATGGCCAGGGCCGCGGTCACGGCCACCGCCGCGATAGACGTCGACACGCGCATGTGGAGGAAACGCTCGAGCCCCGCGACCGGTTGCAGGACGCGGGGCTCGAGCATCGCGTCAGACCTCGGCGAGCGCCACCTCGACGGCCTCGACCACGCCCGGGGGCAGCAACAGCGCCTGCATCCGGAACGTGCCTCGCGGCCCCCACTGCACCGTGCGCAGGAAGTCGCTCGTCGCCTCGCCGCCGAGCGTGGAGGTGAGGGCGCGACGCACCGCCGCATAGGCGGCGTCGCTGCGGCGGATCTCCACCAGCGGGGTGTCCGCAGAGAAGGTGCGCTCGACCGGCGGCGTGACGCGGGCGGGCGCGACCCACTCGTGCATGCCGGATCCGACCTCGACGGGCGCATCGGCCCCGGGCAGGTGGACCGCGGCGGTGGTGCCGGCGGGGACCACGACGCGCACCCGGATGCCCTCGCCGACGC
>NZ_JAHEBP010000076.1 GCF_024642165.1 Demequina sp. | reverse complement strand
GGGCCTCCGGGGGCGCCCCCGCGATGCGCTCCTGCGGTAGAGTCGTCAGCCTGTGACACGGACGGTCACCGACCGGGGCGACCCGGGCCGGCGCGCCTCGCCGGGCGCCGCGCGCGACGACCGTTTCACGTGAAACATGGTGACGGGCTCGACCCCCTGGGCGCGGCCCGGGGGAGACAAGAGGGGATCTGCGTGTCGCTCGACAGAACGCATGGGCCGGGGCTCCGCGACGATGGACCGGGGCGCGAGGATTCCGATGTTTCACGTGAAACACCCGATCCCTTCGATGGCCTCTCCGCGGATGACGACAGCCCCCTGGCGGCCGAGATGATGGCCACTGAGCGCACGCGCCGCGCCCTCGAGGCCTCCTCCTTCCCCCTCCCGCCCCGCACCCGGGTGATCGCCGTCTCGAATCAGAAGGGAGGGGTGGGCAAGACCACCACCTCCGTCAACGTCGCCGCCGCCCTGGCTAAGCGCGGCGCGAAGGTTCTCGTCATCGACGCCGACCCCCAGGGCAATGCGTCGACCGCCCTGGGAGTCGACCACCACTCTGGGACCCCGTCGATCTACGAGGCGCTGCTGGACGACACCCCGCTCGAGGAGGTGGCGCAGCGGTGTCCCGAGGTCGACACCCTGTGGTGCGTGCCCGCAACCATCGACCTCGCCGGCGCGGACATCGAGCTCGTCTCGGTGGTGAGGCGCGAGTTCCGGCTCCACGGCGCAATCCACGACCTGCTGGCGGGCGCCGGCAAGGACCTCGACTACGTCTTCATCGACTGCCCACCCAGCCTTGGTCTCCTGACGCTGAACGCCATGGTGGTCGCGAACGAGGTACTCATCCCGATCCAGTGCGAGTACTACGCCCTGGAGGGACTCACGCAGTTGATGAAGACCGTCGAGATGGTGCGCAAGCACCTCAACCCCGATATTCACGTGTCGACCATCGTGCTGACCATGTACGACGGCCGCACCAACCTCGCGCGCGAGGTGGCGGGGGAGGTGCGTTCGCACTTCCCGAACGAGACGCTCGATCAGACCGTGCCCCGGTCCGTGCGCGTGTCGGAGGCGCCCGGGTTCGGGCAGACGGTGATCACCCACGACCCACATTCCTCGGGAGCGGTGGCCTACATGGCGATCGCGCGTGACATCGCGGTGCGCGGCGCCGCAGGAGCGGAGCAGCAGTGAGCAAGCCGAACAGGGGCCTGGGCCGCGGCCTCGGAGCGCTCATCCCCACGGAGGCCGAGACGGCCATTCAGGACCGCCCCCGCGACCTCTTCTTCTCCGATACGTCGACGATGGCACTCCCGACCATCACCGAGCTCTCGGAAGACGGCGAACTGGTGCCCGTGCCCGGCGCGGTGTTCGCGCACATCGACCCGCACGCCGTGGTCCCGAACCCCCGGCAGCCCCGCACGGTCTTCGATGAGGAGTCGCTCGCCGAGCTCGTCGGATCGATCAAGGAGATCGGCGTCCTGCAGCCGATCGTGGTGCGGCCCAACCCCGAGGGGTCGGGCTACGAGCTCATCATGGGCGAGCGGCGTCTGCGGGCGTCCAAGGAGGCGGGACTCACCGAGATCCCCGCGATCGTCCGGTCCACCGACGACACGGCGATGCTGCGCGACGCACTGGTCGAGAACCTGCACCGCAGCCAGCTGAATCCGCTCGAGGAGGCGGCGGCGTACCAGCAGCTTCTCGACGACTTTGGCATCACGCACGACGAACTCGCCGCACGGATCTCACGATCCCGTCCGCAGATCACCAACACGCTGCGGCTCCTACGGCTACCCGCGCCCGTGCAGCGGCGCCTCGCAGCGGGCGTGCTGAGCGCCGGCCACGCCCGCGCGCTGCTCGGCCTCGACAGCCCGGAGGCCATGGAGCAACTCGCGACGCGCATCGTGGCGGAGGGGCTTTCCGTACGCGCCACCGAGGAGGCCGTCACGCTGGGCGTGGACGGCCCTAAGCCCAAGCGCGGCGCCGTGCGTGCCGGGGGACGGACCGCGGCGCTGGACGAGCTGGGCGGCCGCCTGGGCGATCGCTTCGACACCCGCGTGACCGTCAAGCTGGGCCGCGCCAGGGGTTCGATCACCATCGACTTCGCCACGGTCGAGGACCTCAACCGGATCATCGGGCTCATCGACCCGGGGGATCCCGGGGTCTTCGGCACCGACGCCTGACCGAGCCGCCACGGGCGTGGCGCCCGCGCGGCTACGCGACCGGCCCGCGCGCCGCCGCGCCGTCGACAAGCTCCTGGTAGAGCGTGCCGAGGTCGAGCCCCGCGGCCTCCGCGGCCTGAGGGAACAGGGAAGTCTCGGTCATGCCAGGGGCGATGTTGATATCGATCACCTGCGCGCGGTTGTCGGCGTCGAGGATGAGGTCCACGCGGGACAGGTCCCGCAGCTCCATGGTGCGGTGGACCGTCAGCGCGGCCTGCGCCGCGATCTCGGCCTGTTCGGGCGTGAGCCGCGCGGGGGCGAAGTACTCCACCCGCCCCGGGTTGTACCGGGCGTCGTAGTCGTACGTCCCCTCGACGGCGATCTCGACGGCCGGGAGGGCCCGCGCATCGTCGCCCGTGCCCACCACGCTGATCGCGAGTTCCACGCCCTTGACCGCCCGCTCGATCAGCGCCACGTCTCCGTAGGCGAAGCAGTGGACCATCGCGCGCGCCAGATCGTCGCGGTCCTCGACGATCGAGATGCCGAGCGCGGAGCCGCCGCGGGCGGGCTTGATCACCACGGGGAGCCCGAATCGCGCCACGACGGTGTCGAGCACGTGCTCCGCGCCCACCTCGCGGAACAGGGACTGCGGAAGTGTCACGTAGTCGGGGCTGTCGATGCCGGCGCGCATCATGACGGCCTTGGCGACGGCCTTGTTCCAGGCGACGCGTGCGGCTCGCGACGTGGTGCCCACATACGGCACCCCCACCAGCTCGAGCAGGGCCTGGAGCGACCCGTCCTCGCCGGACGAGCCGTGAAGCAGGGGCCACACCACGTCGACGCCCCCGAATCGCAAAGTTGGAATCAATTCCGTGTCAACATCGCGCAAAGATACCTGGTCGAAGGCCCCTCGCAGCGCCTCCTGCACCCGCCGTCCGCTTCTGATCGAGACATCGCGCTCGTGCGACAACCCACCGGCCAGGATCAGTGCGTGCATGGCGTGCGGTCCTTTCGAAGACGTCAGAACAGGTCGGGTGACGGGAAGTCGACGGAGTCGCCGCGACGGCCGCCGGAGGCTCCGAAGATCCGGACGGTCTCGAGCTCGGCGTCGACCACGGTGGAGAGGCGGCGCACGCCCTCGCGGATCCGGTCCGGGGTGGGGAAGCAGTAGGACAGCCGCAGATGGTCCGTGCCGGAGCCGTCGTAGTAGAACGCGCTGCCGGAGACGTACGCGACGCGGGCGGTGATGGCGCGCGGCAGCATCGACTTCGCGTCGAGCCCGTCAGGGAGCTTGACCCACACGTAGAAGCCACCGTCGGGCACGTTCCACGAAGCCTCGGGGATGTGCTCGCCCAGCGCGGAGATCATCGCGTCGCGCCGGTCACGGTACTGCTCGCGGAACTTCTTGATCTGGCCCTGCCAGTCGAAGTGCTCGAGGTACGTGCTGATCGCCATCTGGGATGCGTTGGACGGGCTCAGGATGGCGGCCTCCGACGCGAGCACCAGCTTCTCGCGCACGGCGTGCGGCGCCACGGCCCACCCCACGCGGTACCCGGGCGCGAACGTCTTGGAGAAAGACCCCAGGTAGACCACCCCTTCTGGGCTCATCGACCGCATCGCGGGCAGGGGCTCGTGGTCGAACCCGAGCAGCCCGTACGGGTTGTCCTCGAGCACCAGCACGCCGTAGCGCTCACAGATCTCGAGGATCCGCGGTCGCCGCTCGAGCGACAGCGTGACACCTCCCGGGTTGTGGAAGTTGGGCACGGTGTAAAGGAACTTGACGCGCTTCCCGGCCGCCTTCAGCCTCGCCAAGGCCTGCTCGAGGGCCTCGGGAATCAGCCCGTGCGCGTCCATGGCCACGTGGACCACATCGGCCTCGTGCGCCCGGAACACTCCCAGCGCCCCCACGTACGACGGCGCCTCGGCGACGATGACATCGCCCGGGTCGATGAAGATGTTGGTGACCAGGTCGAGCGCCTGCTGCGAGCCCGTGGTGACCACCACATCGTCCGGGTGGGCGGAGATGCCCTCGAGGGCCATCACGTCGAGGATCTTCTCGCGCAGTCCCACGTCTCCCTGGCCCGACCCGTACTGGAGGGCCACCTCTCCCTGCTCGACGATGATCCGCCGGGTCATCTCGCCCAGCTCCTCGAGCGGCAGGCCACCGATGAACGGCATGCCGCCGGCGAGTGAGACCACCTCGGGACGGCTGGCGACGGCGAAGAGCGCGCGGATCTCGGACGCGCGCATCTGATGCGCGCGCTGCGCGTACGACCCATACCAGGGGTCGAGGCGGGTTCCCTCGCGAGGGGTGGGGGTGCCGTCGTTCATGGCGCAAGTCTGGCAGACGCGCGCGGGTCCAGCGGTGGGCGGCCTGGACCCTGGCCGGCGCGAGCGACTCGCGCTACGTGAGCACCTCGTCGAACAGCGCGGCGAGCGCGGGCTTGGGGCGCGCGCCCACCACGGACTTCACCACCTCGCCCGCTCGGAAGAAGCTCATGGTGGGGATGGAGGTCACGCCGTACGCCATTGCCAGCTGCGGGTTGGCGTCGGTGTCGACCTTGACCACCTTGAGCCGGCCCGCGTACTCCTCCGCCAGCTCGTCGAGCAGGGGCGCGACGGCGCGGCACGGGCCGCACCAGGTGGCCCAGAAGTCCACCACCACCGGAACCTCGGAGGACAGCACCTCCTGCTGGAAGGTGTCCACGGTGGCGGGCACGGGCGAGGTGGGCAGTGCGGCCGCGGGGGCCGCGGCGGGTGCAACCGTGGTGTCGCCGGCAGGGGCGTCCTGCTCCGGCTCCGCGGCCGCGGGGGACGATGCGGCATCGGCCAGGGCGTCGAGGAAGTGCTGGGCGTCGAGCGCGGCGGCACAGCCCGAACCCGCGGCCGTGATGGCCTGGCGGTAGCGGCTGTCGACCAGGTCGCCGCAGGCGAAGACCCCGTCGACGTTGGTGGCGGTGGTGCGACCCTCGACCAGGACGTAGCCCGCTGCGTCGGTGTCGATCACGCCGGTGATCAGCTCAGACCGCGGCTCGTGGCCGATCGCGACGAACAGCCCGGTGGCGTCGAGAGTGGTCTCCGTGCCGGTGACGCGGTCGAGCACCCGCACCCCGGAGAGCTTCGTGTCGCCGTCGAGCCCCACCACCTCGCTGTTCCACACGAACTCGATCTTCGGATCGGCCTTGGCGCGGTCCGCCATGATCTTGGAGGCGCGCAGCTCGTCGCGGCGGTGCACCAGGTAGACCTTGCGCGCGAAGCGCGTGAGGAAGGTGGCCTCCTCGACCGCGGAGTCCCCGCCTCCCACCACCACCACGTCCTGGTCGCGGAAGAAGAAGCCGTCGCAGGTGGCGCACCAGGAGACGCCCTTGCCCGAGAGCCGCTTCTCGTCCTCGAGCCCCAGCTCGCGATATGCGGAGCCGGTGGCGAGGATCACGGCGTTCGACGTGAACTCCTTGCCCATGCCGGTGACCACCCGCTTCACGGGGCCCGCGAGGTCGACCTCCGTGACGTCGTCGAACATCACCTCGGCGCCGAACCGCTCGGCCTGGGCCTGCAGGGTCTCCATGAGCTCGGGACCCTGGATCCCCTCGACGAAGCCGGGGAAGTTCTCGACCTCGGTGGTGTTCATCAGCGCGCCGCCCGCGGTGATGGAGCCGGCGATCACGAGCGGCTCGAGGCCTGCGCGCGCGGCGTAGATGGCGGCGGTGTATCCGGCGGGGCCGGATCCGATGATGATGACGGTGCGGGTGTCGCTCACGGTGCTTCCTCGGTTGATCGATGGCCCCTTCCGTTGCGTTCGGGGCCGGCGTCCTATGAACAGATGGTAGGGGTCCGATGTTCCCCCCTCGGACGCGATGAGCGCCCGGGTATCGTCAAGAGTTCGGAGACGGGACGGGCGTGGATGTCTCGGTCACCCCAGGGTTGGGGATGATCGACGGGTCCGGCTCGATGATGATGTCGGGGCTGAGCGGCGCCTGCAGCCACACCAGCGCGAGTGCGATCGCGACGGCGACCGCCAGCACGCCGGCAACCATGACCACCCGTCCGCCGTTGAGCGGGCCCCCGAATTCGGCCCGCGCGCGAGCCCTCGCGAGGCTCCGCGCCACGGTCGCCGAGCGCGGCCAGCGGCGGTGCCACGCCTCGAGCACCAGCTCCCAGGTGCCCTGGTCTCGGGTGACGTTCTGGGACGCGACCATGATCTCGAGGGTGTCGAAGTTCGCCTCGTACTTGTCCGCCGGAGCCTCCTCCGGGTCCGCGGCGGCCACGGGAACGGGGGCGGCGTCCAGGGCGACCTCGAGTTCACCGTCGAGGTCGCCCTCGACGCCGGCCACCACGGGCATCTGCTCGGTGACCGCCGCGCGCTCGTGTCGGAACTCCTCGGCCTTGCGCATCGTCGCCCGCAGCTCTGGATCGGCCACCTGCTCGGCCACCGCCTCGTCCGCCTCGTGGACGGCCGCGGCAAGCGTCTCCGCGGCGATGAGCGCGCGGGACGCCTCGAGCCGTTCGAGCCGGGCACGCTCGGCCTCCTCGGCGTCACGGGCGGCGCGCGCGGCGGTGGCCCGGGCGACGGCGGGGGTGGGCGGGAACGTCGCGACGGCATCCGTGAACCCCACCAAGGCGCGCGCGTCGAACGGCGAGAGGGCGTCGACCACCGCGCCCAGAGACGCGGGCGCCGAGCCGCGCAGCGCGTCGACGGCGAGGGTCCTTGCGGAGCCCGGGATCCCGTCCGGTAGGTCGTCTGGAGTGGCCTCGACAGGGACGATGCCGGTGAGCGCATGCACGAGCATGAGTGCGAGCGCACGCGCGTCTCCCGCCTCCGACGGCGTCGGGACCAGCTGTGCCTGGGAGGCGGCCTCGCCGTCGATGCCCACGCCGCTCACCACCACCCGGCCGCGCTCGGTGACCGTCACGGCGGCGGGCCTCAAGTATCCGTGGGAGAGGCCCTCTCCGCGGGCCGCGGCCAGGGCCCGCGCGGCCCCGCCCACCACCGCGATGGCGCGGCGGCTGTCGAGCCGGTGGGTCGCAAGGACGTGGTCGAGCACCGCGCCGGGCACCTGCTCGACGGCGACGTACGTCACCTCGACGCCGTCGATCGCCTCCCTGCCGGTGGCGACGATGCGCGCAAGGCGAGGGTCGCGCAGCCGCGACGCGCGGGTCGCCTGCTGTCGCACGGCGGCGGCGGAGGCGGAGTGGACCAGATCGACCACCACAGGGCGGTCGAGCCGCTGGTCGTGAGCATCGAAGCGTTCGATACCAGGAATGTCGTGCTCGATCCGGTCGAGCAGGGTGAAACGTGCACCCAACACCGTGCCCGCTTGCACCCGCTCGCCACCCCCGGTCCCTCTGCCGGGACTATCGTACGCGGCGTCGGAGACGGCGGGTGATCGGGGCCACCAGGTCCCGCGCTTCGGGGACCCGCATCAGCCGTAGCAACGCCCAGTACACGAGGCCCATCAGTGGGATCAGGACCGCGAGCGCCGCGACCGCGACCATCAGGCTGTGGCCGATGTCCGCCGGGTCGGGGGCGGGGATGAAGCGCAGCAGCGACCAGCCGAGCACGCCGGTGACCCCCGCCGCCAGGATGGCGCGCGCCGCCATGGAAGCCACCCGGCGTCCGTCGAGCCCGCCCACGCGGCGACGGACCCCGTTGGCTCGTAGCGCGACGCCCACGACGTTGGACACGCTCAGGGCGAGCGCGACACCCGCGGTCCACCAGGCGTTGGGCAGCCGATCCTGGATGAGCAGAATGCCGCCCACCCACGCGATGGTGACCGGGATCTGGATGTAGAACACCGCCTTGCCGTCCTCGAGCGCGAAGAAGACGCGCTTGAACACCGAGAGCAGGCCCAGCGGTGCGGCCCCCAACGCCAGGGCCATGAGGACGTACGCGACGGACATGACCTCCTCCGCCGGCTGAACCGGCAGCGCGATCCGCACGATGGCGGGGGCGAGCGCGACGAGCACCGCGGTGGACCACAGCCCGAACACCGTGACGATGCGCATGCCGCGCACCGTGCTCGCGCGCAGCGACGCGACGTCGCCCGCCGCGGCGTGGCGCGCCATGGGGGTGGCCAGGGCGGTCACCAGCGAGACCGTCACCAGCGAGTGCGGCAGCAGGTAGAGCATCATCGCGTTGAAGTAGGCGGCGTTGCCGGCGATCGAGGGGTCGATCCCGCCGGGGTTCGCGCCCGAGGCGACGCGGGTCGCGAGCACCACGCCCACCTGGTCGAGCAGCACGGCGCCCAGCGCCCAGCCCGCGACGGTGGTCACGCCACGCAGCTCGCCCTTGGGGCCGCCCCAGACCATCCGCCAGCGGTAGCCTCCACGGCGGAGCGGCCAGATCAGGATGAGCGCCTGGGCGGCGATGCCAAGGGTCGCGGTGCCGGCGATCAGCGCGATCCGCTCGGGCGTCCACCCGGGGTCCGCCGCCGCGCCCGCGAGCATGTCGGGGTCGATGGCGTACCGGCCGTAGATGCCCAGGTAGACGGCGAGGCCGGCGATCGACACGACGTTGTTGAGCACCGGCGCCCACATGTACGGCCCGAACTGCTCGCGCGCGTTCAGCACCTGGCCCAGGATCGTGTACACGCTGTAGAAGAACAGTTGAGGGATGCACCAGAACGCGAAGCCGATCGCCAGCTGGCGCTGTTCGGGCGTCCACCCCTGGGTGTAGAGCATCACGAACACGGGCGCGGCGAGGGTGAGCAGCACGGTGAGCCCGAGCGAGCCGAATACGCCGAGCGTGACGATGCGGTCCACGGTGCGCTTGCCGTCGTGACGGCGGAAGGCGCGCACGATCTGGGGCACCAGCACCGCGTTGAGCACGCCCGCCGCCACCACCGCGTACAGCGCGTTCGGGATCTTGTTCGCCACGTCGTAGGCGTTCGCCGCGACCGCGTTGACGCCGATCGCGGCGGCGAGCATCGCGTTGCGCGCGAATCCCAGCCCGCGGGACACGAAGGTGCCCGAGGCCATCACCAGGGTGTTGCGTCCGAGCGATCGGCGGGGGCGCGCCGGCTGCGCCGGGTCCGTGGGCTCGGGGGACGCCGAGGGCTCGTCGGCCACGTCAGGCTTCGTCCGCGGCGGCGTCGTCCTCGGGGCGAGGTCCCGTCCGCGTCTCCTTGCGGCCGCGGCGCACGGTGCGCACCACCCCCATGACGAGCAGCAGCACCAGGCCGGCGGTGAAGAAGGCGGTCACGGCGTTGCCCCAGTCCGCGCGCACGCGCACGGACATCAGGGTGGGCGAGCCGAGCGCGACGCCATCGGGGTTGCGCAGGACGATGCTGGCCGTCACGTTGGCGGAGGAGACGGCCTCGACCTCGACCAGGACGGACTCCGCGGTGCCGGCGGCCACGGTCACCGTGGGGGTCTCGCGCACCTGCAGGTTGGGCGAGAACGACGTCATCGCCACGGTGACGGTCGCATCGACGTCGAGGTCGTTGCGCACGGTCACCGGCACGGCGCCGCGCGAGGCGATCAGGTTGACGTCGGATCCGGCGGCGATGGTGAGCGCGCCGAGCGTCGCGTCCGTCGCGGCCACGGCCTCGTCCACGCGCGCCTGGCGCGCCGCCGCATCGCCGCGCAGCACGGTGCCGAGCGGCGCGAGCAGCTCGTCGCCGGCGGGGTCGAGGATCGCCGCCGGGTCCG
>NZ_JAHEBP010000168.1 GCF_024642165.1 Demequina sp. | reverse complement strand
AGACCACGTCGTAGACCAGGGTGACGTGCCCCGTGGGGAAGGTGTCGACCTCGGTGAGAGTCAGCGAGCGTGGGTCCCGCAGCCCCGGTGCGAGGCGCAGCCCCTCCCCGATGACAACCGGGACGATGCGCAGCCGCACCTGGTCGATGAGCCTCGCCTGGAGCAGGGCGCCGGTGAGCGTGAGGCTGCCCCACAGGACGATGTCCCCCTGGTAGTCCTCCTTGAGGCGCCGCACCGTGTGGCGCGGCTCGCCGTGCTCGACCGTCGCCGAGGCGTAGTCGCCCCACGGCGCCTTCGCGAGCACGTTGCTGATCACGTGCTTGGGCAGGCGGTTGATGGGCTCCGCGATCCAGTCGTCGTCCGGGGTCTGTCCTGGCCAATAGTCGGCGAACATCTCGTAGGTGACGCGGCCCAGCAGGATCGCGTCGCAGCCCTCGAGCATGCGCGCCTGGCGGGCGTCCACGCCGCCCTCCGCGGGCGGCACCAGGTGCTCGAGGCTGCCCCCTGGACCGGCGGCGAAGCCGTCTGCGGTGACCATCTGCTCGACGATGAGGCGTCCCATACCGTCAGAGTAGATCCACGCGAGCGGCGCGGCGATACGCTCGCGTCCATGGGGACGATGCGGCGGGCGGGAGTCGCGATCGCTGCGGCGGTGGGCGTGGGCCTGGCGATCGCGCTCGCGGGATGCGGGCTTCGGTACGAGTCGGAGTCCACCGGGAGTCAGCCCATTCACGAGGTGCGCCTGACGGCTCCTAGCACCCTCGAGGTGACCTCGCCCTCCTGCAATGGCGACCCGTCCGTGGACGTCGAGGAGGCGGAGGACGCCGTGGTGCTCGACCTCCAGGCCACGGTACGGAATCCGGGCGACGCGTGCCTCGACGTGGTGGTGGTTGAGCTCGACGCACCGCTCGGTGATCGCTCCGTGATCGACCGCGCGACGGACGCGGAGTTGGACGTCCTCGACCGCTGAAACGACTCATCCCCGGGAACGTCCTGGCTGGCAGTCACGCGAGTCCCGGGCGAAGGCCGTTTGAGGGCGCATGATGGTCACGTGACCACCCTCCTGAAGGACCCCGCCCGCACGCCCGCCCCCATCAAGCGCACCACCCGCACGGAGCCCGTCGAGCGCCCCGCCTGCCCCACCTGCTGGACCTCGTTGCCCGCCACGGGCAAGTGCGACAACTGCTACTGATCTCGCTCCGCTAGCGTCGGAGCCCATGGGCTCTGCCGACGTGATCGATCGCCTCTGGGCGGACGTCACGTCGCGCATTGCTCCCGATCTGAGCGTCACGCTCATCGCGCTTGGCGCGGTGATCGTGTGCGTTGCCGTGCCCGCACTTTGGCGCATCGTCCGGCATGTGGTGACCATCGCCCACGAGGGCGGCCACGCCGTGGTCGCCCTCGCGACGGGCCGGCGTGTCTCGGCGATCACGCTGCACGCGGATACCTCGGGCGCCACCACCTCCTACGGCGAGGCGAAGCGGCTGCCCCTCGCGCTGGTGGCGTTCGCGGGGTATCCGGCGCCCGCGCTGATCGGGCTCGGCGCGGCGTGGCTGGTGGGTCGCGGCCATGCGATCGCGCTGCTGTGGATCGTGATGCTCGCGCTGATCCTGGTGCTGTTCCGCATCCGCAACGCGTTCGGGCTATTCGTCATGGTGGTGGCGATCGGCGCGGTGGGCGCGGCTGCGTGGTTCCTGGCGGATCCGTGGCGCGTGGGGCTGGCCGTGGGGATCACATGGTTGCTGCTGATGGGCGCGGTGAGGGCGGTCGTGGAGCTGAGCGCGTCGCGGCGGGGCGGGCGGGGGAGAGGCTCGGACGCCGATGCGCTCGCCCGGCTGACCCGCGTGCCCGGCGCGGTCTGGGTCGCCGTGTTCTGGCTGGTGACGGTGGCGTCCGCGGGGCTCGGCGGGTGGCTGCTGCTCGCTGACGGCGTCACGGCGTGACCGGCCACGTGACCGCAGGCCACCCTCGGGAACCAGGGAGTTACCACGCGGATGATCCGTGCTGCTTCACATGCGTCGACCCCGTACTGTCGAGGCACGCCTCTACCGCGACGACTTGGAGACATCATGGATCGCGCCCTCGCCCGACTCCGACCGTTCAACCTGGTAGCCGCAGCGCTCCACCTCGCGTCGCTGGTGGGGATCCTGCTGCTGTCGAACTCGGCGTCGCTCCCGGTGACCGCGACGTATCTGAACGGCCCGCCGGGGACCGATGCCTTCACGGATCCGATCAATCTCTTCAGCCTCAACATCAGCGCCATGGTCATCGCGTTCCTGGCGTTGTCGGCCTTCTTCCATCTGCTGGTGGCCTCACCCATGTTCTTCGGGCGCTACACCGCGGGCCTGCAGCAGCACCGCAACACTTTTCGCTGGGTGGAGTATTCGCTGTCGTCGTCGATCATGATCGTGGTGATCCTGCAGCTCAACGGCATCGCCGACTTTGGCGCACTGTTGGGGCTTTTCGCCGCAAACGTGGCCATGATTCTGTTCGGCTGGCTGCAGGAGAAGTACGTCGAGCCTGGTAGTGGGGACTTTCTGCCGTTCTTCTTCGGATGCATCGCCGGGGCGGTGCCGTGGATCGTCGTGGTCATCAACCTGTTTTCGCCGGGCGGTCCGGACACGGCCACGGTTCCGGGCTTCGTCTACGGCATCGTGATCTCGCTGTTCCTGTTCTTCAACGCCTT
>NZ_JAHEBP010000075.1 GCF_024642165.1 Demequina sp. | reverse complement strand
TCCGCGTGAACCGCGGGGTCGGCGAGCTGTCGCTCGATGTCGGCATACTCGTCCAGCATCGGCTGGACGGCTGCGAAGGCCTCGGCCACGTCGTCGCGCGGTGAGCTTCGTTACTTCTGGTTGCCGTAGCGGCGCTCGAAGCGGGCCACGCGACCACCGGTGTCCATGATCTTCTGCTTGCCGGTGTAGAACGGGTGGCAGGCCGAGCAGACCTCGGCGCTGATGACGCCGGACGTCACGGTCGACATGGTCTCGAACGTGTTGCCGCAGGTGCACGTGACAGTGGTGGCCACGTACTCGGGGTGGATGTCCTTCTTCATGATCTCCCTTAGAGGTGCCGCCGGGTCCGCACGCGTACCTCGCGCTCGGTGAACCGGCTGGCCAACGTTCGATTATGCCAGACGTGTCAAGGGGTGGCGAACCGGGACCCGCTCCCGGAACCGGCGCATCGTCCCCGTGCGATCCCCCACGCGTTCTGGCGGGACCTGGCGGTCGGAATCTCGCGAATTCCGCCGCTCATGTCCCGCCAGCGCGCAGACTGGCTCGCTACTTGTCCTCGTCCATCCCCGGCGTGGTCTTGGCGACCTGCATGAGGAACTCGGCGTTGGTCTTGTTCTCCTTGAGCCGGCCCAGGAGCAGCTCGATGGCCTGCTGCTGCTCGAGGCCGGTCAGCACGCGACGCAGCTTCCACATGACCTTGAGCTCCTCGGGGCTCATGAGGATCTCCTCGCGGCGCGTGCCGGACGCGTTGACGTCCACGGCCGGGAAGATGCGGCGGTCGGCGAGCGTGCGCGAGAGCTTGAGCTCCATGTTGCCGGTGCCCTTGAACTCCTCGAAGATCACCTCGTCGGCCTTCGAGCCGGTCTCGACCAGCGCGGTAGCGAGGATGGTCAGCGAGCCGCCGTTCTCGATGTTGCGCGCGGCGCCGAAGAAGCGCTTGGGCGGGTACAGCGCGGACGAGTCGACACCACCCGAGAGGATGCGGCCCGAGGCCGGCGCCGAGATGTTGTAGGCGCGGCCCAGGCGGGTGATGGAGTCGAGCAGCACCACCACGTCGTGACCCATCTCGGTGAGGCGCTTGGCACGCTCGATCGCGAGCTCCGCGACCGTGGTGTGGTCGTCAGCCGGACGGTCGAAGGTCGAGGCGATGACCTCGCCCTTGACCGTGCGCTGCATGTCCGTGACCTCCTCGGGGCGCTCGTCGACGAGCACGACCATGAGGTGGACCTCGGGGTTGTTGGTGGTGATCGCGTTGGCGATCGACTGCAGCACCAGGGTCTTGCCGGCCTTCGGCGGCGAGACGATCAGACCGCGCTGGCCCTTGCCGATGGGCGCCACCAGGTCGATCACGCGGTTGGTCATGTTCCGCGAATCGGTCTCGAGGTGGAGACGGTGCTGCGGGTACAGCGGCGTGAGGTCGCCGAACGACGGGCGCGTGCGCGCCTCCTCCGGCCCCATGCCGTTGACCTGCTCGACGCTCGCGAGCGCGTTGAACTTCTGGCGCTGGCCACGCTCGCCCGGCCGGGGCGGGCGGACGGTGCCGGTGATCGCATCGCCCTTGCGCAGGTTGTACTTCTTGATCTGGTTCATCGAGACATAGACGTCCGACTTGCCGGGAAGGTAGCCGGTGGTGCGGATGAACGCGTAGTTGTCGAGGATGTCGACGATGCCGCCCACCGGGGTCAACTCCTCGTCGTCCCGCACATCGTCATCGTCAAGCTGGACGGGAACGGCGACGCCGCCGCCCTCGTTCGGCAGTCCGTCGCGGCCGCGCCCGCGTCCGCGGCCTCGGCCCCGACGGCGACGCCCGCCGCGCTCATCGTCATCGCTGAACTGCTGCTGGTTCCGCTGCTGGTTCTGCTGGCCGCCCTGGTTGGGCTGGCGGCGCTGGTCGCCGTCGTCTTCCGGCTGCGGCAGCGCGGCGAGTGTCACGGCCTCCTTGGCGCGGCGGGCGCGATCCTCGGCGCCCTCGCCGCCCTCCGGGGCGGTCTGCGGCGACTCGGCGCGGCGGCGCTGCGGCCGCTCCGCGGTCTCCGCCTGCGCGGGGCCGTCGCTGGGTGGGGTGGCGGCGGGGGTCTCCTTGGCGGAAACCACGCCACCGTTCTGAATGGCGTCGACCAGGTCCTTCTTCCTCATCCGCGCGGTGCCCGAGACTCCGAGCTCGGCGGCGAGCGCCTGCAGCTGGGCGAGCTTCATGGCGGAGAGGGTGGCTATCTGGTCGGAGGCCACTGTCGTGTCTGTCACGTACATTCCTTTCCTCGCACGAGCCCCTGTGGCTCCAGAAGTGCGAGATCGACCACGTGGGTACGGCTGACGGAAGACATCATCGGCAGTCGTCTGCAACGTGGATTGCGTATCGTCCGGGGCGACGGGCGCCGTCCGGAGGAAGCCCCATCAGGGTAACACCGCAGGCCAGACGGCACAATCAGCCCAGCATCGCGGCGCGTCAGGACGATGCGTTCCGGCGTTTCGCGACCGCCGCGAGATAGCGTTGGCGCCGCGAGTCGACAGGGAATACCCTTCGACCAGACGCACCCGTGTAGGGTGCGCGATCAAAGGGGAATGTGATGACGCTGGGACCCATCGAGATCGTCACGATCGGATTCGCGGAGGGCCGCTTCGACGGCTCGATCCTCCCCGAGCTCGAGCGTCTGGTCGCCTCCGGAACGGTCTCGATCGTGGACGGCGTCTTCGTCCGCAAGGTCGCGGAGGACGAGGTCGAGATCCTGGAGATCGCTGAGGTGACCGAGGACCCGAACGTCGCGGCCCTGGGCGCGCTGGTGCGGGAGATCGACGGCCTGCTCAACGACGAGGACGTCGAGGAGTTGATGGACTCGCTTCCGGTAGGCGCCGCTGCGGCAGTGCTGTGCTTCGAGCACACCTGGGTGGTGCCGCTGCGTGACGCGATCTTCGCGGCCGGCGGCGAGCTGCTCGACACCATACGGGTGCCGGGTCCGGTAGTCCAGGAGGTCCTCGACGCGATCAGCGCCGAGGCCTGAGAGATAAGGGAACAGACATGCCTAGAAGGATCGGAAGGCCGGGACTCGTCGGCACCATGGCGCGCACGGCCGTGATCACGGGCACCGCCACCGCGGTGTCAGGCAACGTCGCGCGGCGACAGGCCGGCAAGGCCCAGGCTCAGGCTCAGGCCCAGCAGCCGCAGTATGTCGAGGCCGCACCCGCGCCCGCGCCTCAGGTGGCCGCGCCGGCACCGTCGGCCGGAGGCGACCTCATGGCCCAGCTCACTCAGCTCGCGCAGATGAACGCCGCGGGCATCCTGGATGATGCGGAGTTCGCGGCCGCGAAGGCGAAGCTGCTCGGCTGATGTCGGCGGCATCGACTCCCGGCGAGACGCGCTGGGGCGCCAAGCTCAACACCGTCGACTACATGCGCGAGGCCGTCTTCTTCGACGGCGCGAGCGTGCGTTCGCAGCACACCCGGTTCTGGTTGCTGCTCACCCTCGCGTCGGCGATCGCCAGCGCGGGCGTGGTCACCAACTCCACGGCCACCGTGATCGGCGCCATGATCGTCGCTCCGCTCATGCGGCCCATCCAGGGGACCATGCTGGCCACGGTCCTGGGGGACCGTCGCAACCTCACGCGGTCGATCTCGATCATGATCGCGGGGGCGGCCGGCGCCGTGGGCGTGGGATTCCTGGTGGGCCTGATGGTGGTCCAGCCGGTGCTCGCGGAGACCAACGACCAGGTGGCGGGGCGCGTCTCGCCCGGGCTGGTCGACCTGTTCGCGGCCCTCGCCACCGGAGTGGTCGGATCGATCGCGCTGTTGCGCTCGGACATCTCCGACACCCTGCCCGGCGTCGCGATCGCCATCTCCCTGGTCCCCCCGCTGTGCGTGGTGGGACTCACCCTCGAGTCGGGGGCGTGGGGCCAGGCCTTCGGTGCGCTGCTCCTCTTCGTCACCAACGTTGCCGCGATCCTCGCGACCGGCTCGATCGTCATGGCGGTTTACGGGTTCTCCAAGCTCCGGATCGAGATGGCCGAGGACAAGGAGGCGGAGCGCAAGCGCCGCGCCCGCGCGTACCTCACCACCATGGTGATGCTGCTCGTGGTGGCAGTGCCCCTCACGTACTCGACCGCGAAGTCGATCTCGGACAGGTCGCGCATCGCGCAGATCACCGACTACGTCGAGCAGGTCACCGAGGGCACGCGCTGGTCGATCGTCTCCATCACGCCGCGAGAGCGCAACCAGATCCACGTGATCGTCAAGGGCGAGCCGCCGCTCCCGGACATCCCCCGCGTGTACGAGGCCATGGCCGCGGCAGGGCTCGATACCGACCTGATCAGCGTCGAGTTCGTGCCGTCCTACTCCTTCGACTCGGACAACCTCGAGGGCTTCGCCCCCGACGCCGGCTGATCGGGCTCGGGGCCGCAGCCCCGACCCGGGCGCGCCGGCGCGGCGCTATCCCCGGTCGACCCCCGCATCGTCCAGACCCTCACCCGCGTGAGGCGGGCCCTGCGGGTGCGGAACCGACGCGTCCTCGAACGGCGCGGGGTCCTCGCCCGGCACGGTGATCGGATCGAGCGGCGGCTCGACCTCGTCGATGGGCGCGGCGAACTGAGCCTCGTAGAGACGCGCGTACGCGCCCTTGGCGGCCAGCAGCTCGCGGTGAGTGCCCTGCTCGACGATCGCGCCATGCTCCATGACCAGGATGAGATCCGCATCGCGGATGGTCGACAGGCGGTGCGCGATCACGAACGCGGTGCGATCCCGACGCAGCTTCTCCATGGCCCGCTGTACCAGCAGCTCGGTGCGGGTGTCGACGGAGCTGGTCGCCTCGTCCAGGATGAGCACCTGCGGCCGGGCCACGAACGCTCGCGCGATGGTGATGAGCTGTCGCTCGCCCGCCGAGAGGTTGGTGGCGTCGTCGTCCAGCACCGTGTCGTACCCGTCGGGAAGCGAGTGCACGAAGCGGTCGACGTAGGCCGCCGTCGCCGCATCGTGGATCTCCTCCTCCGTCGCGCCCGTGCGGCCATATGCGATGTTGTCGCGAATGGTGCCGCCGAACAGCCAGGTGTCCTGGAGCACCATGCCGGTCCGGGACCGCAGGTCTTCTCGCGTCATCGACGCGATGTCGACGCCGTCGAGGGTGATCCGGCCCGCGTTGAGCTCGTAGAAGCGCATGATGAGGTTGACCAGCGTGGTCTTGCCGGCGCCCGTGGGCCCCACGATCGCCACGGTGCGGCCGGGCTCGACCGTCAGCGACAGGTCGTCGATGAGCGGCTTGTCCTCGGAGTAGCGGAAGCTCACGTCCTCGAACACGAGCCTGCCGTGGTCGTCCGTCGGGGTCGCCGCGCCGGCGGGGTCCTCGCTCTGCTCCTCGGCGTCCAGCAACTCGAAGACGCGCTCCGCGGAGGCGACGCCCGATTGCAGCAGGTTCGCCATCGAGCCCAGCTGGCTCAGCGGCTGCTGGAACTGACGCGAATACTGGATGAACGCCTGCACATCGCCCAGCGACATGGTGCCGCTCGCGACCTTGAGGCCGCCCACGACTGCGATGGCCACGTACACGACGTTCCCGATGAACATGGTCGACGGCATGATGATGCCCGAGATGAACTGGGCGCCGAAGCTGGCCTCGTAGAGGTCCTCGTTCTTGCGCGCGAACTCCTCCTGGGACGCGCGCTGGCGCCCGAAGACCTTGACGAGCGCGTGGCCGGTGTAGCCCTCCTCGATCTGCGAGTTGAGCTCGCCGGTGTGGCGCCACTGCGCCACGAACTTGGGTTGCGAACGCTTGGCGACCTGCATGACCGTCACGAGGGTCAGCGGGATCGAGCCGAGCGCGATGAGCGCGAGCACAGGGTCGATCCAGAACATCATCCCGAGGATGCCGACCACGGTGAGGACCGAGGTGAACAACTGACTCAGTGTCTGCTGGAGCGTCTGCGAGATGTTGTCGATGTCGTTGGTGACGCGGCTGAGCAGGTCTCCACGCTGGTTGCGATCGAAGTAGCTGAGCGGCAGCCGGTGGATCTTGTCCTCGACGTCCTCGCGCAGCCGGTAGACGGTGCGCTGGGTGACGCCGTTGAGCACGAGGCCCTGGACAAGGCCGAGCACCGCCGAGGCGATGTAGATGAGCGTCACCCACAGCAGGATGGTGTGCAGCTGGTCGAAGTCGATGCCGGTACCGGTGATGAACCCCTCGAAGATCACCGTGGTCGCGTTGCCGAGGATCTTGGGGCCCACCACGGACAGCGCCACGGAGCCCGCGCCCAGCACCACGACGGCGGCCACCAGGAGCATCTCGGGCGCCAGCAGCCGCGCGAGCCTGCCGGCGGACGCCTTGAAGTTCATCGGCTTCTCGGTAGGCATGCCCATCCCGCCGCCCATGGGGCCGTGGGCGCGCTGCGGCGGGCGGACGGGAGCCGGACGCTCCTCCTCGGTCGAGTTCTCGCTCATGCCACCTCCTCCGCTCGCAGCTGCGTACTGACGATCTCCTGGTAGGTGGGCGACGTGTCGAGCAGTTGGGCGTGGGTGCCGCGATCGACGATGCGCCCGTGCTCCATGACCAGGATCTGGTCCGCCTCGACGATGCTCGAGACCCGCTGGGCGACCACGATCACGATCGCGTCCGTGACCTCGCGGCGCAGCGCGGCCCGCAGCCGCGCGTCCGTCGCGGTGTCGAGGGCCGAGAACGAATCGTCGAAGATCAGGATGTCGGGGCGTCTCACCAACGCTCGGGCGATCGCCAGGCGTTGGCGCTGGCCGCCCGAGACGGTGGTGCCGCCCTGGGCGATGGAGCTGTCGAGGCCCTTGGGCATCGCGCGGACGAAGTCCTCGCCCTGCGCGATCGAGAGGGTGTCCCAGAGCTCCTCGTCCGAGGCGTCCGGCTTGCCGAAGCGCAGGTTGGACGCGACCGTGCCGGCGAACAGGTACGGGCGCTGCGGCACCAGGCCGGTGTGCGCCCACAGCGACTCGAGGTCCGCGTCGCGCACGTCGACGCCGCCCACGCGGACGCTGCCGCCCGTGGCGTCGAAGAGGCGCGGGATGAGGTTGACGAGCGTCGACTTCCCCGCACCGGTCGAGCCGATGATCGCCGTGGTGGTGCCGCGGCGGGCGGTGAAGCTGACGTCGGCGAGCACGGGCTGCTCGGCGCCGGGATAGGTGAAGGTGACGTTCTCGAAGACCACGTCGCCGGCGTCGGGGACCGCCACGCCCGCGTCGCCCTTGGACACGACCGTCGACTCGGTCTCGAGCACCTCGGTGATGCGGTCCGCGGACACGGCCGCGCGCGGCACGAGCACGAACAGGAAGGTCGCCATCAGCACGGAGAAGAGGATCTGGATGAGGTAGCTGAGGAAGGCGGTCAGCGCCCCCACCTGCATCTCGCCCGAGTCGATCCTGTCGGCCCCGAACCACATCACGGCGACGGAGCCCAGGTTCACCACCAGCAGCACCAGCGGGAACATCGCCGCCATGAGGCGGCCGGCCTTCACCGCCGACTCGGTGACGAGCGCGTTCGCATCCGCGAAGCGTCCCTGCTCCTGGGGCTCGCGAACGAAGGCGCGAATCACCCGGATGCCCGTCAGCTGCTCACGCATGACGCGGTTGATGCCGTCGATGCGCACCTGCATGCGGCGGAAGTGGGGCACCATGCGGGACACGATCAGGACCACGATGATGAGCAGCAAGGGGATGGCCACGGCCATGATCCACGAGAGCTGGACGTCCTGTTGGAGCGCGAGTACCACGCCGCCGATCGCGGTGAACGGCGTCGCGATGAGCAGCGTGCAGGTCATCAGCACCAGCATCTGCACCTGCTGCACGTCGTTCGTGGTGCGGGTGATGAGCGACGGGGCGCCGAACCGCTGGACCTCGGCCTCCGAGAAGCCCGAGACACGGCCGAAGATGTCACGCCGAAGGTCCCGGCCCACGCGCATCGCGATCTTGGCGCCGAAGTAGACGGCGGTGATGGTGCACGCGATGCCCACGAAGGACAGCAGCAGCATCACGCCGCCGATGCGCCAGATGTAGCCCGTGTCTCCGACTGCGACACCCTTGTCGATGATGTCCGCGTTGAGGGTGGGCAGGTACAGGTTGACGATCGACTGGGCGAGTTGGAACACCACCACGCCGATCAGCAGGTTCCAGTACGGCCGGGTCGAGCTGACCAGGAGCTTCCAGAGCATGTCAGCGTCCTTCCTGGGAGATGCCGCGGAGGATGAAGTCCGCGAGCTGAGAGGGATCCGACGTCGACCCGTCGCTGAGGAACGGCATGGACGTGCCGAAGACCAGGATCCGGAGGTAGTCGACAGCGGTCGCGACCGGGACGCGCAGCCGGTCCCGGTCCGGTTCGAGCAGGCGCTCCACCACGCCCGTGGTCTCGGACAGCGGCGGCTTGTGAGCGTCGTCGCCCGCGCGGTGGCGCGCGTGATCGCGCGGACCCAGCGCGGCCATGAGACGCACCACGGCATCGACCCTGGCCTGGAGCACCGTCACGACCCGCTCGATCTTCTCCGCGAGCGGCAGCGCCGCGCCGATCGCCTCGAGCTCAGTCAGCGTCTCCGCGGGGTCCATCACCCGCGCGATCGCCGCGTCGATGATCTCGTTCTTGTCCGCGAAGGCCCGGAACACCGTGCCCTCCGCGATGCCGGCGGCGTCCGCGATCTCGCGCGTGGTGACCTCGCCGCCACGTTCGATGATCAGCGGGATCGCGACGTCGACGATGGACGCGCGTCGCTCTTCGACCGCCATGGGGCGCGCGCGCCCGGTCTTCACTGTCATGCGCACACCCTAAGTGAGTGAGCACTCACTCCGCAAGTCGGAACGCGGGAACGGTCAGGCGCTCGCGCCGCCGTGGGCGAGGCGGCGCGCGAAGGTGACCGTCGCATCGTCCCCGTCCACTGCGACGAACCCGACGCGCGGGTAGAACGCCTGGGCGCCGGCGTTGGCGCGCTCGGCTCCCAGGTGGACACCGGGCACGCCGCGCTCGGCCAGGAGGGCGCAGGCGGCCTCGATCATGGCGCGTCCCACTCCCTTGCCCTGACACTCCGGGAGGAGGTCGATGTGCAGATGCGCGGGGAACTCGTCGAGCTGCGCGATCATCATGCGCTCGGGGTCCGCGGCGGACGGCAGCAGCCACGCGTCATCCGTGGTGCGCGGCCGGTGGTGTCGCGAGACCTCGGGCCACCACTCGGCGACGAACCAGCGCTGGAAGGCGGCCGTGTCGGACGTGCCCAGCACGTACCCGCAGGCCTCGCCGTCGACGTCCCACACCAGGCAGAACCCGCCAGGGCCATGGAGGTAGGGCGTCGCGTAGACGTCGGACAATGCGGTGTCGTCGGTGAAGCGACCGGTCGCATCGTCGCCCTGGGCGCCCGTGAGCAGGCAGATGCGGGCGATGCGCGCGTGGTCCGCGGTGGTCGCCGCCCTCACTGTCACGGAGCCTCGCCCTCCTCCGCGGTCTCGGCGCGGGCGATCGCGAGCGCGAGCACCGCGGCGATGGCTCCGCCGATCACAGTGAGTCCCGCTCGTTGCAGCGCGGCATCCCAGGCTGCGTTCGCCTCGATCGCGCCCGCGATCAGCACGATGGCCCCAGCGGTCCACGCGCTGCCGGCGCTCTGCGACTGCGCCAGGGCCCAGCCGATGCCGAAAACCAGCCCTATCACCGCGACCACGACGAGCGCCCATCCCGGCAGCACGGACGCCACCACCGTGGCCAGCAGCGCACCTACGAGCGTGCCGACCACGCGCGCAACCGCGTGCCGCTGGGTTTCGCGGGCGGCCGGGACCAGCACCGCCGAGAGCGCCACCACGATCCACAGGGAGTGGGCGACGTCGAACGCGCGCGCGACGGCGATGGCCAACCCCGCGCCCGCGGCCAACGCGATCAGGTACGTCCACGCAAGGCGCGGAGCGAGCGGCGTGGGCGGGACACGCACCTTCAGCAGCGCGCGCAGCACCACGGTCACGGCGAGCGCACCCACCGCCGCGCCCACTCCCAGCGCCACCGGACCCGCCGCGGCGGCGTCGGTGCCCGCCGCGGCGACCGCGACGGGAGCGGCGCCCACCACCGGTCCCAGCTTCAGCACGTGCGGCGCGGCCGCCATCACCGACGCGGCGACTATCAGGCCCAGCAGAGCCGGCGAGT
>NZ_JAHEBP010000074.1 GCF_024642165.1 Demequina sp. | reverse complement strand
GCCCAGCCGGCGCAGGGACTCGACCGTGGGCGCGTCCTCGATACCCTCGGCCACGACCCGCAGCCCCAGCGCGAGCGCGAGCTCGATGGTCGACCGCACGATGATGAGGTCGTGGTGGTCGTCGCCCATGTTGCTCACGAACGAGCGATCCACCTTGAGCTCGTCGATCTCGAGGCGCTTGAGGTAGCTGAGCGAGGCGTTGCCGGTGCCGTAGTCGTCGATGGCGACCGCGACACCCTGCTCGCGGAGGGCCTTGATCACCACGTCGGCGCGCACCGGATCCGAGAGGATGCCCGTCTCCGTGACCTCGAGCACCAACGCGCTCGTGGGAATCCTGTGGCGAGCCAGCGCGTCCTGCACCTGCTTGGGCAGGGCGAGGTCGGACAGGTGACGCGCGGACAGATTGACGGACATGCGGAGGTCGTGACCGGCGGCCCGCCACTGCGCGAGCTGGCCGAGCGCGGTGTCCAGCACGTAGCCGGTGAGCGGGAAGATCAGTCCGGAGTTCTCCGCGAGCTGGATGAACTCGTCGGGCCTCACCAGGCCGCGCGTGGGGTGCTGCCACCGGACCAGGGCCTCCACGGCAACCGTGCGGCCATCATTCAGATCGACCTGCGGCTGATAGACCAGATACAGCTGCCCGGAGTCGAGCGCCGTCCGAAGGTCGGCGAGCAGCTGCAGCCGCTCGACCGTGTTGATGTCGAACTCCTGCGAGTACGTGCTGATCCGGTCGCGCTCGACCTTGGCGTGATAGAGCGCGATGTCCGCGTTCTTCATCAGGTTCTCGCCGTCAGCGCCGTGCTGCGGGGCCACCGCGACGCCAGCGCTGGCGCGCACGAGCAGTTCGAGCTTCTCGACCCGGATCGGAGTCTCGAACGACTCCAGCAGGGCACGGGCCACCGCGCGGGACTCGGCGAGGTCGCCGCTGACCACGGCCGCGAACTCGTCGCCGCCGAGCCGATGGACCAGCGTGCCGTCCGGGGCGGCCTCGACCAGCCGGTCCGCGACCTGGCGGAGGATCACGTCGCCCACCGGGTGGCCCAGCGTGTCGTTGAAGTCCTTGAAGTGATCGAGGTCGATCAGCACCAGGCCGGGCCCCCGACCCTGCTGCTGCTGAGCGACCTCGAACGCGCGATTGAGTGCGTGGTTCAGCTGACCCCGGTTGCCCAGTCCGGTGAGCGAATCGTGCGTCGCATCGTGCGCGTGCCGCGCAGCGGCCGCGGCGAACATATGCGCGGCCACAACGGGCGCGGCGAGCAACGCGAGCGCCCCGACGCCGTCCGCGGCGACGAGCGCGGCGATGCCTCCGACGCACAGCAGGACGATGTGGGTGACGAAGGAGTACCGGAAATCGTCGCGAAGCACGGGCCATAGCGGCGTCTCCGTCGCGAGGGCGATGACGATGGCGACCAGCAGCCAGTTCATACTGATCATGGCGGCACCGGCGACCAGCAGCGCCCCGATGTCCTCCGCGCCAACCGCGGTGGGTGTGCCCAGGAACGGCGAGTCGGAGAGCCAGGAGTACACCGCGCCGGCGGACAGCACGCTCAGCGCGTACTGAGACGTGTTGAAGAGCGACTTCTTGAAAGCCCGGCGGTTGATCGCGTCGTCCGCGAGACTCGCGATCGCCTGAACCAGCACCGCGGTGCCCACTCCGGCGACCGCGACCAGCGCGATCACGAACGGCGCCGACGTCGAGAGGGAGCCCACCTCGATGCCGCCGCGAATCAGCCGGATGCGGCGCAGCTCACCCACGATCGCCGCAACCGCCAGGAACACTGTCGGAAAGAACAGATCCTCGGTGAGGGTGGTCGACCAGGGGGTAGCGACCAGGACGAGCGCGATGCCCGACACACCGAGGGTAGACACGGCCGCCAGGTAGGCGGCGAGGCGCGAGGACGGCGCCAGGAGTCTCCTCCCGGCACCGCCCTCACGCCCCCGCTGGCTTAGGACCACTTATAGCCGGCGCCCACCAGCGTGGCCACCGCGACGAGCGTGCCTGCACTCGCCGTGATGCGGATGACCTTGCTGTTCTGGAGGATGGTCCACTTGTTCATGTATCTCTCCTGTTCTGTGGAGACGATGCACATGGCGGTTGCCAGCCTGGCGAGTTCCCTAACGCTGAGGGTGCTGGGGAGTGACAGGCTTCGCACATCGTCAATGGTGTTATCGGGTTGCATGGTGCAACCCTGAAACATCCTGTCGCAGTCTTTGCGCAGGTGCCAGCATCGAAATGTAGGATTTGTCACTTCGGGAAAACTCGCGTCGCCCGCGGTCAGGATCCGGGACAGGCGTCCACCAGTCCTGCCGTCGCGGAATAGCCGACCTCGCGGTCGCCCGCGCCCGTCTCGTAGCTCAGCGACACGCACCAGTCGTAGGCGCTGGCGCCGTGGATCTCCGGGAGCCACGTGCCCGCCATGGTCGACGGCACCGCGACACCTGCGACGTCGTACCCGTCCGCGGTCGCGCCGATCACCGGCAGCGGCGCCTGGGCCTGCGGGGCGTAGTAGTCGACCACCGCATTGCCCACGTTGATGACATCGACTTTCGCATGCGCGTCCTCCGCGGCGTCGGCCGCGCCGGAGGTCGCATAGAGCACCGCGAGCGCCGCCCCTGAAACGGTGCCGATGATCCCGAGCATGAATCCAGCCAGCGGCCAGCTGCGGCGCGATGCGCGTCCGTCCCGCCACCGGGCGAGACCCATCGCACCCAGGATCAGCGCAACGGGCCCGAGGCCCAGGGCTCCGAAGACAAAGGCGGCGATGCCCACCCCGTTGCCTCGGTGGGTGCGAACAGGGGCTTCCTCAGCCGGCGCCTCCACCGTGTCCGTCATGACGCCCTCCCGTGCAGCGCTGGTTCACGAAAGTGTGTCACGGGCGGAGGCGCCGCCAGGGCGGCGAGAGCCGCGTGTCGCGGCGCGACCCCGGGAACGGCGAAGGCCCCCCGGAATTCGGATCCGGGGGGCCTTGCCGTGTCGCTCGAGAGTCCGCGCCGGTAGTACCCGTATTGCGGAGACGACCTCTCGGCCGACTTCCCGGGCCCGTCGAGCCCTGTGCCGTCACCCACAGGTCGCGCCGCCTCGCATGGCGAGTCAGCGGACACGGACCGACGTTGTCCGAGAAGTCCGATCCGGCGTGCGCGCCCCCTCCGTCGCCCCCGTCCGCGCCCCCGGGGGGAGGGGCCGCGGTGCGGGTCCGACGGCTCTCGGGCAACGCTTTCGCGTCCCCCCAGCGCGTCGCACGCCCTTTCGATAGGGGATTTCTACTCCTCCGCGCGAGGCCCGCGCAAGCCCGATTCGCGGCATTTTCGCGACTCACAACGTCATCCACATTCCGCAGGCGGGGAACGCCGTCTCTACACACACCTGTGGATGAAATCTGTGGACAGAGCGGGTCGCCCGGTCCGCCTTTCCGCGACCGTCCGCGACCCCCTAGGCTCGACACCATGAGCACTGCAGCCGGACTCATCGCCGCCCAGTCCAAGATGGCCGCGGCCGGGGTCGACCAGACCGCGATCGACGTCTTCTCGCACTACTTCGGGGAGCTCGAGGCCGGCGCGACCGGCCTCATCCTCGAGGACACCATCGAACCCCTGCTGGACCCGCCCCTCCTCGCGGGGGTCGAGATCGATGAGGACGCGGCGCGCGAGGCGTTCTCCAAGACCGCGATCATCAAGCTCAACGGCGGCCTGGGCACCTCGATGGGGATGGACCGCGCCAAGTCGCTGCTTCCAGTGCGGGACGAAAGAACCTTCCTCGACCTCATCGTGGGGCAGGTGCGCCACGCGCGGCAGGCCTACGGTGCGCGGCTGCCGTTGGTGCTGATGGACAGCTTCCGGACCCAGGACGATTCGCTCGAGGCGCTCGCCGCGCACCCGGACATCGCGGTCGAAGGCCTGCCGCTCGACTTCCTGCAGAACGCCGAGCCCAAGCTGCTGGTCGACGGCCTCATGCCGGTGGAGTGGCCCCAGGACCCCACGCTCGAATGGTGCCCGCCCGGCCACGGCGACATCTATACCGCGCTGCTGGGGTCCGGGATCCTCGAGGCGCTGCTCGACCAGGGCTACCGCTACGCGTCGACGGGCAACTCCGACAACCTGGGCGCCGTGCCCAGCGCCACCATCGCGGGCTGGTTCGCCGCCTCGGGCGCGCCGTACGCCGCCGAGCTCTGCCCGCGCACCGCCGCGGACCGCAAGGGCGGACACCTCGCGATCCGGAAGTCGGACGGCCGCCTGATCCTGCGCGACACCGCGCAGACCGCGCCCGACGAGATGCACTTCTTCACGGACGAGCATCACCACCCGTACTTCCACACCAACAATCTGTGGTTCGACCTGGATCGCCTGTACTCGGCCCTCACGGAACGCGGCGCGGTGCTGGGTCTGCCGCTGATCCGCAACGTCAAGACCGTGGACCCCACGGACTCGACCTCGCCCGAGGTGTTCCAGATCGAGACGGCCATGGGCGCGGCCATCGAGGTGTTCGAGGGTGCCACCTCCATCGTGGTGGGTCGCGACCGGTTCCTGCCGGTCAAGACCACCAACGACCTGCTGCTGCTGCGGTCCGATGCCTATCGGCTCGATGACGACGGTGCGCTACGGCTCGCGGTCGAGGCGGCGCCGCTGGTGGACCTGGACCCGAAGCACTTCAAGACGATGACGAAGTTCGACGCCCGCTTCCCGCACGGCGCCCCGTCGCTGAAGGGGGCCAGCTCGCTCACCGTGCGCGGCGATTGGACCTTCGGCGCCGGCGTGGTGGTGCGCGGCGCGGTCTCGCTCGAGGACACCGGGTCCCCGGAGACCGTCCCCGACGGCACCGTCCTCGAGGACTGAACCCCCGCATCGTCCCGAAAGAAGCACCGCACGGCCTCGATTCCCACTGGTCGATGTGGCCGATGTGCTGAGGTGTGAAGGATGTGACGGCCCCAGCCTTCACACCTGTTGACAGGCGTCACATCGACCAGTGGGAATCGGCGGGCGGGAGCGCAGGCGCGTCGGGGCACCGGACGTCAGCGGCGTTCCCGCTGCTCCTCGGCGTCGTGGGCCGCCGTCTGCGCGAGCATGGCGTTGTATGCCCGCAGCTCCGCGTCGTCGTCCCGATCCGCCTGCCGGTCGCGGCGCCGTCCCTCCCGGGTGTCGGCGTTGCGCCACGCCACCACGATCCCGATCGCGAGCAGCACCACGGGCAGCTCGCCGATCCCCCACGCGACCGCGCCGCCGTACTGCTGATCGGTGATCGCGTCGGGACCCCAGTCGCGGCCCATGAGCCCGAACCACGTGGGCGCGAGCAGCACCGTCGACATCATGATGGCGACGCCGAAGAACGCGTGGAACGCCATGGTGGCGAACAGCAGCACGATGCGTAGCGCATAGCCCGGCCGGGTGGGCCCGGGGTCGATGCCCACCAGCGCGTTGACGAACAGGTAGCCCACGATGGTGAAGTGCGCCACCATCCACAGGTGCCCCGCGTGGTTGCGCAGCGCGAACTCGAACAGCGGCGTGTAGTAGAACGCGATCAGGAATCCCGCGAAGCTCACGGCGGCCACGATGGGGTGGGCCCAGAAGCGCATCCACCGCGACTCGACCACCGTCCTCACCCACTCGCGCGGGCCGCGCGAGCCGTCCTTGCGCGGCGGGAGCGCCCGCAGCGCCAGGGTCACCGGGGCGCCGAACGTCAGCAGCACCGGTGCCACCATGACCAGCAGCATGTGCTCGAGCATGTGGCCGGAGAACGTCACCATCCCGTAGATGGCCGGGCCCGACTGCGTGATCCACAGCATGAGCGCGATGCCCGCCAGCCAGCTGCCGGTGCGGTACCAGGCCCACGCGTCGCCGCGTCGCATCAGCCGGACGGCCCACCGGACGTAGACCGCCCCCATCGAGACCAGCACCAGGGCGGAGATGATCTCGAGCCGCCACAGCGAGATCCACGTCAGCGCGGTCGACTCCGGCGGGAGCTCGTAGCCGGTGAGGAAGTAGGCGGGGCTGGGCTCCTCCACGGGGACGATGGGGATCGGCGGCGCCGTGGAGGCGAGCACCGCCGCGAGTCCCATCACAGCGACCAGCGCGGCCACGTCAACGGACATGAGGCGCCAGAACCGCGCCAGCACCTCCGGCTCGCCGAGCCTCGGCAGGTACCTGCGGCGGTGGAGCAGCGCGAGCGCGATCGCACCGCCCATGAGCGCGATCTTCGCCATCAGCAGCCGGCCGTAGTCCGAGCCCCACAGGTCGGCGGGTGACGCCAGCCGGATCCAGCCGTTGACCGCGCCCGACACCACCACGGCGACCGCGCCCCAGATCGCGATGCGCGACGCCCGGCTCATGGCGTCCTTGGCCGTGAGACCCAACGGCCCCCGCAACACCAGCATCGTCCCGATGACCCCGGTCCAGACGGTCGCGCCCACCAGGTGGAGGAACATCGCCGAGATGGCCAGGTGATGGTCCGCCGCACCGGCGGCGTGCCCGGTCTGAGCCAACCAGCCAAGGGCCCACGCGACGGGCACCAGCGACCACGCCGCGGCGGCGGGGGTTCGCACCAGGGTGCACAGCACCGAGGCCACCGCGCCCGCTGCCAGCACTTGGAGGTACGCCTCGAGCAGGTCCACCGAGGTCGAGTAGCCCCACCATTCCTCGACGAATCGTGAGGCGTCCGGCAGGGACCCGCGGATCGAAGCGTACGTCGCCATGGAGTGCGTCAGCGCGGCAACCACCCACGTCACCGACCCGACGCGCGCGACGAGCGCGGCCCGCGCTGCCGCCGGATGACCGGCGGGCACCACCCCGGCGATGATGAGCAGCGCTCCCGCCGTGGCGGCGATCGCGAGGTCGCGCAGACCCGCCGACATCGTCACCAGCAGCTCGATGGACATGCCTCTCAGCCTAGGGCGCGCCCACCCGCGGGAATCGCCTCGCCCCCGCAGCGGTTGAACTCCTCGGGCGTAGAATCAATCCCCGTCACCGCGCGCCATCGCTCGGCCCGGACGCACCCGCACGTCCGGCAGTTTCCCCACAGTGAGGTCCCACCATGACCCAGGCATCGCCCACCGAGGCATCGCCGCTCCTGCATCGCAGGCAGATCAATCTCATCGTCGGCGGACTCGTCGTCGGGATGTTCATGGCGGCGCTCGATCAGATGATCGTCGCGACCGCCATCCGCACCATCGGCGACGATCTCAACGGGCTCACGTTGCAGGCCTGGGTCACCACCGCCTACCTCATCGCGGCGACCATCTCGACGCCGCTGTACGGCAAGCTCTCCGACATCTTCGGCCGCAAGCCGCTCTACATCGTCTCGATCTCGCTCTTCGTGGTGGGCTCGCTGCTGTGCGGCACCGCGCAGGACATGTACCAGCTCGCCGCCTACCGCGGCCTGCAGGGGCTCGGCGCCGGTGGGCTCATGGCGCTCGCGCTCATCATCGTGGGCGACATCCTCAGCCCCCGCGAGCGCACCAAGTACCAGGCCGCGTTCTTCGGGGTCTGGGGCGTCGCGTCCGTGCTGGGCCCGGTGCTCGGCGGCTTCTTCGCGGGCGCCGACCAGATCCTCGGATTTGCCGGCTGGCGCTGGATCTTCCTCATGAACGTGCCGCTGGGGATCCTCGCGATGGTCGTGATCCTGCGTGTGCTGCACCTCCCGGTCACGCATAAGCGCGCGCGCATCGACTGGTGGGGCGTGGTGTGCCTCGTGGTCGCGCTGGTGCCCATGCTGATCGTGCTCGAGCAGGGCCGCACGTGGGGCTGGACCTCCGGCGGCGTCATCGCGCTGTCGATCCTGTCCGTGACCGGAGTGCTGGGCTTCCTTGCAGCCGAGCGCGCGGCCGGCGACGACGCCCTGCTCCCGCCGCGGATGTTCCGCAACCGAACGGTATCCATCTCCACCGGACTCAACTTCGTTGTGGGCTTCGCGATGTTCGGCGCGATGGCGGGGCTGCCCCTGTACCTGCAGATCGCCAAGGACATGAGCCCCACGCGGGCCGGACTTGCGATGCTGCCGTTCACCCTGGGCATCCTGCTGATGGCCTCGGTGTCAGCTCGGGTGATCCACCAGACCGGGCGCTACAAGATGTTCCCGGTCATCGGCACCAGCCTGCTCGTGGTTGCCAGCCTGTTCCTGTCGACGCTCACCGCGGAGTCCTCGCTGTGGACGCTCTCCATGGGTGCCATCCTGTTCGGTCTGGGCCTGGGCGGCGTGATGCAGCCCAACATGCTCGCCGTCCAGAACGCCGTCGAGCCGCGCGACATGGGCGTGGGCTCAGCCTCGGTGATGTTCTTCCGGCAGATCGGCGGGTCAATCGGCACCGCCGTGTTCCTGACCCTGATGTTCAGCAACGTCCCCGGCGACATCGGTCGCCAGTTCGAGGCCGCTGCGCAGACCCCCGAGTTCCAGGCGACCATCCAGGACCCGGAGGTGATCGCCAACCCCACCAACGCGGCTGTCATCGAGATCGTCCAGAGCGGCTCGCTCGACGCCGCCGAGGGCGCGGGCGTCTCGCTCGACGACACGTCCTTCCTCCGGGAGCTCGATCCGATCCTGGCCGCGCCGTTCCGCGAGGGCTTCGCGGACGCGATCACCAGCGTCATGTTCATCTCCGGCCTCATCGTGATCTTCGCGCTGGTGCTCGCGCTCTTCGTGCCGCAGCTGCCGCTGCGCGAGAAGTCCGGCCTCGAGACGATGCGCGACGGCGACCACGAGCTGAAGGCCGGGCCCGCGGGGGCGGCCGTGGGTTCGGACTCTGCGGCCGACGCCGGCGTGGACGCGTTTGACACGGCGCCCCAGCCCGCGGAACCCGCCGAGCAGGGCGCCGGGAAGCCCGCCCCGTAGCGTGACCGCATGACGCGGGCTGCCCGCTAACGGCGGGAGGCGTTGCGCACCTGGCCGATGCGCGGCACCTTGACCCCGACCCCCTGACAGTGCGCACGGAGTCGAGTCCGACACGCGGGACGGAACCGGCGCATCGGCCCGTATCGACCGCGTGTCGCGCCGAACTCCGTGCGGGCTGTCAGGTGCGGGGAGGCGTCAGGCCCAGACCAGGCCCTGACCCGGGTCGCTCATCACTCGCGCCACATCGGCGAGCACCCGCGAGCCCAACTCGCCGTCGACCAGCCGGTGGTCGAAGCTGAGCGCCAGCTGCGTGACCCAGCGGATCGTGATCTCACCCTCGTGCACCCACGGCTGCTCGCGGATGGCGCCAAAGGCCAGGATCGCGGCCTCCCCGGGGTTGAGGATGGGCGTGCCGGTGTCGATGCCCAGGGCGCCCACATTCGTGATGGTGATGGTGCCGGCGGACAGCGCCGCGGGGGTGACCCGGTTGGCACGCGCGTGGGCGGTGAGCTCCTGCAGCTCGACCGCGAGCTCGTGCAGCGGCAGGCGGTGCGCGTCCTTGATGTTCGGCACCAGCAGGCCGCGCGGGGTCGACGCCGCGATCCCCAGGTTCACGAAGTGCTTGTAGACGATCTCCTGCGAGGCGTCGTCCCACGAGGCGTTGACCTCGGGGTGCCGGCGGACGGCCAGCAGCAGCGCCTTGGCGACGATCAGCAGCGGCGTCACGCGCACGTCCTGGAAGTCCCGGTCGGCCTTCAGGCGCTTCACCAGGTCCATGGTCTGGGTGACGTCCGCGGTCTGGAACACCGTGACGTGCGGCGCGGTGAACGCGGACCGCACCATCGCCTCGGCGGTGCGCTTGCGCACGGACTTGACCGGCACGCGCGTCGACCGCCCGCCGTCCTTGGAGTAGCCGGACTCGAGCCACGGCTGGTCGTCGCCCGCGTAGGTGGCGAGGGCGCGCCCGCTCATCGACTTCGCAGTCTGCTCCACGTCCTCGCGCGTCACCAGGCCGCCGGGGCCGGACGGCGAGACGGTGGTGAGGTCCACGCCCAGCTCCTTCGCCAGCTTGCGCACCGGCGGCTTGGCCAGCACGGGGTACTCGCTCATGTCCTCGGCGCCGCCGATCGCCTCCAGCGCATCGTCCGTGCGCGGGCGACGGTGGGCCGAGCCCGCCTTGACGCCGTAGCCCACCAGCACCGCGTCGGACTTCTCCTCCGAGGAGGACGATGCGGCGGCAGGGGCGTAGGTTCCGCCGGACGATGCGGCGGCGGGGGCGGCGGGCACGGCCTGCTCCGCAGGCGCGGCGGCGGGTTCCGCG
>NZ_JAHEBP010000073.1 GCF_024642165.1 Demequina sp. | reverse complement strand
CGCTTCAACGCCTCCGCGTCGACGGTGGTCCCCTTGAGCGCGCTCGCGACGGCCTTGGTCGCGTCCTGCCCTCCCTGGGGAAGCGCGCGGACCAGCCGCGGCGCGCCCGCCTGCGACACCACCACCGTGGTGGTGTCGGCGCCGATGTCGACGAAGGCGACGTTCGCGTCCATCAACGGGCCGCGGCAGCCGTTCCGCCACAGACCCAGAGCCGAATGATCGACGGCGTTCACGCTCACGCCGCCCTTGTCGAGCACGGCGATCAGATCACGCACCGTCTCGCGGGGTGCCGCGACCAGCAGCCCCCGCAGAATCGCGCCGCTCTGAGCCTCCAGCTCGATGGTCGGGTAGAAGTCGAGGATCGCCTCGTCGGCGGCCATCGGCAACTGGTCCTGAACGTGGAACGCGAGGGACTCGCGCACCTTGTCCATGGGCTGCGCCGGGATCTCCACCTCGCGCACGACGATGCTGGGGTGTCCGAGCCCCACGGTCACGTGCTTGCTCGACGGCTTGGCCGCGGCGAACGCCTGGTGCACCACCTGCGAGAGCGTGGAGGGCTCCTGGATCGCTCCGTCACGAATCACCCCCGCGGGCATGGCGACCTCGGCATATGCGTGCAGCGTCGCGCCGTCGCGCGGGTCGGGACCGGAGCCCAGTTCGACCTCGGCGACACGCACGGTCGACGCTCCCACGTCGATTGCGACTGTTCTGGTGCCCACTAGCGTTCCCTCCACTTCTTCACGTTGTTCCCCCTATCGGCACGCGTTGGCGCCTTCTCAAGCATCAGAGACCCGCCAGGCGCAGATACCAGTCCGCGACCGGAGGTCCCACCGCGGCACCAGTCACCGCGCCCGCGAACATCCACGGACCGAACGGAATCGCGACGCCCCTCCCGTGCCGCTGGCGCGCCATCTGCACGAGTCCGAACACGCCGCCCCACAGGAATGCGGCGAACGCCCCCACAGATAGCTCCGCCCATCCCAGAGAGCCCAGCACGGCACCGATCACCGGAGCCAGCTTGACGTCCCCGAAGCCCATCCCCTTGGGGTAGACCAAGAACGCCACGAAGTAGAAGGCGCCCAGGATGAGCGCGCCCCACAGCGCGCGCAGGGCTCCATCCCAGTCCCCCGTCGCCGCGGCCGCGCCGACGATCGCTATGACGGTGACGACTGCGAAGGCCAGCGTGATCGGGTTGGGAAGGCGGCGCAGCTCGATGTCGATCGCGCTGAGAACGATCCCGAAGTAGACGAGACCCAGCAGCACTCCAGTGCTCGCCGAGGGGCCGGTGGCGACCCAGACAGTAGCAAACGCGACGCCCGTTCCCAGCTCGATGAGCGGGTAGCGGGCGCTGATGGGCTCGCCGCACGAGGCGCACCTGCCGCGCAGCCAGAGCCATCCGAGCACCGGCACGTTGTGCCACGGCTTGATCTCGACATTGCAGCGCGGGCAGGCACTCGGCGGCGAGACGATGGACAACCCACGCGGAACCCGATACACGATCACGTTCGCGAACGAACCCAGCGCCAGGCCGAACACAAAGGCCAGCGCGCCCCCCAGCGCCGTCATTCGGCCCTACGATCCATGGACGTCGAACCGCGCCGCGAGCTGCATCCCGGCAGGGTCGGACAGGCTCGCGGTGGTGTCGACCAGGGACGGCACGCTGACCTTCGACATCTTGAGATCGAATGAGTTGTGGATCTCCACGTTGCCCGCGTAGACCTGCCCGGTCCATGGGTCGGACGACGACGCCAACGCGGCCTTCCAGTCGAACGTGCACGGCGTGTAGGCGAGGATGTTGAGGTCCGACAGGTGGAGCTGCGGGTCGATCAGGATGTTCCCGACCGGCGCGTTCAGGCACACCGGCGTGGTCTGTGTTCCGGTGCCGGCGGAAACCCAGTCGGCGGCGTCCGGGTCGAAGGAGTCCGCGGGCACGATGAAGAAGAGATTGTCGAAGTTCGCGGGATCCGGGTTGCTCCCGTTGAAGTTCAGCGTGCCCCCGGCAGTGGTCCAGCCGGAGTCCGAAACGAGCGCGAGATCACCCTGCATGTTGAGGGTCTTGACGTCGTAGACGGCCTGGCTCGAGCAGCCCTGGAAGATCATGAGCCGACCTGCGGTGACCCATGTGCCGCTGGTGATCGCGTTCGCGACCTCCGTGGCCGAGCACGTGCCGTCGTAATACTCAGGAGTGAATCCCGAGGCGATCCAGTTGTTGATGTCCACGTCGCCCGGCGTGTACAGATTGAGCACGGGCATCTGCTCTCGCGGAGGCGCCTGGATCGACTTGCCGCCACCCACATAACCGACGTACGCCGGGAAGTCCTGGGCGGGGTTGGGCGTGCTCGGGATGGATGCCCCACCCTTCGTCTTCGTTCCCGTCACGGTCACCTTCGCGTCGATGGTGCCCGCGTACTTGGCGTTCCCCTTCACCGTGCCCGTGCCCGTGATGTTGCCGCTCTCGGAGTAAGCGTCGCGGGTGGCAACGCCCTTGTTGAAGGCCAGGTTCCCCACGGAGTATGCGCTGCCCCCGATAGTGCCGTTGAGGTTGATGCCGCCGTTCGCGAACAGGCTCAGGCCCACGTTCCCGGCGCTGGTGATGGTCCCATTCGTGAGCACGGAGCCCGTCACCTGACCGGTGTTGGCGAGGGTGAAAGCATTCGCCGCACTGCTGTAGGCATACACGTCGCCGTCGACGTAGGTGTTGGAGGCGGACATGTCGATCCTGCCTGAGGCCCAGACCGAGTTCTCGACGTCGCAGTTGGTCTTCAGGATGATGTCGCCCCGCGTCGCGTAGATGGACCCGCCGGCGCTCACCTTCGACGCACACAGCACCGTGCCGTTCGAGTACACGTGGGCGTCCTTGTCATCCGAGCCATCGGGGTTCTTCGCGCCGCTCGGAAGCAAGTTGGTGTTGCTGTTGAGGTCGAGGTCGGACTCGGAGAAGATCGCCTTGTCGAGGTCGACGGTGGGCGGGGTCGGCAGGAACGTCGCCTCCACCGTGCGCACGATCGCGCCGTCGGTAGAGAGCGCGGCCGGCGTGGTCGCCGTCGACGTCGCCACCATCTTCAGTGTGAAGTCGCCGGAGCCGGGGCATTCAACATCCGACGTCACGCCACTGTTCACCACGGTGAACTGGGTCGCCACCACCACGGTGTCGGAGTTGATCGACAGGTTGGTCATCTTGCTGCCGCACGCCTGGTCGAGCTCGTCGTAGGCGAGCCCCTCGAGCACGCTCTGCACCATGTCGATGCCCGCGTCGGCGCTCTGCAGCGCGCGCGCCTCGATCCTGGTGGCCGAGGTTCGGTTCGAGTTGTAGAAGGCGGCGAAGGCCAAGCTGGTCACGATCACTGCACCGACCAGGATGATGCCGAGCACGACGACCAGCGCCATTCCCGCATCGGAGCGGAAGCGGGCCTGCAGACGCATGGGGAACATGGGACGGTCCTTCCTGACCTAGACGCAACTGCCGTTGGAGTGGTCCTGCGGACGCAGCGAGATGGTCTTGGCGAATTCGATCGGCTCGTGGCCGTTACCCGTGTCCATGGCGAGTGCCACCGGGATGCCGGGGATGGTCGGGTAGGTGTACTTGTTGTCCGTGACTCCGAACGCCCGCTGTCCGGGGACCGCCTGGAAGCCCTCGTAGCGCGCGGTCCAGGACGCAGAGGCGGTCTCGACCTCCGCGTCGCTGCTCTTGGCGAGCGCGACCGCGGTGGTTCCCGAGCCGTCGGCAGACGCGACGCGTCGAAGGGTCTCGCCGGCGGTGTCGAGGAAGTACCCGACACAGACCCAGACGTCGTCGTCGGCACTGGTCGCGACGCGGGTGTCCAACACCAGAAGCTTGCCGGAATTGTCGGTGACCACGATCGCGGCGTTACGAAGATCGCGTTCGAGCTGCTTGAAGGCCAACTGACCCGACTCGTTGGCGTCGCTGTAGTCGAGAACGTCCTGCTGCCCTCGCAGCAAGTTGATGAAGATGCCGCCCGCAATCCCGATGACAAGAATGAGGAGTATGGAGTAGACGATCAACTCGACAAGGGTGAAACCTGAGTCGTCGCGCGCGAGCCGGAGTCGACGGATCATGACGGCTCGAAGGTGACGTAGACGTCGGACTCCACCGTTGCAACCGGATTGACGAACCCGGTCTGCGTGGTGGTGACGGTGACCGCGACGTGCGCGAGCTGCGGCAGGTCGTGGGGATCCGTAACCGCCGACTGGTCGCAATTGGTCACCACGGCATTCACCACCAACGGGATTCCTCGACCGTCGGCGGTGGTCTTGGCGCTCTCCACGGTGGCGCGAACCGTCGAGCAGTCGCCGGTGAGCGCGACCACGCGGGCTTCTTCGACGCGCTGCGTCGCGAGCTCCGTGGCGGTGGCGCGGGTGTTGTTCTTGGCGACCGTGTTGATCGCCCCGATCAGGAGGGTGAGCATGGCGAGCAACGCGACGGCGAGCACCACGATAGAGACCATGACCTCGACCAGGCCAAGTCCCTCGTCATTCCTCAAACGGCGCATCGTCCCCTCCCTCCTCAGCGCTTACGGCCATTGTGGCCCGGTTGTGGGGGCCGGGCGAGCCGGCCCCCACAACCGTTAGACGGTTGACACCATCGATCAGGAAAGAGTGCCATCCTGGTCAATGCAGTACGAGCCGACGTCGCCGCCGACAACGACGCCACACACGGTGAAGGTGCCACCCGCGACGTCGATGACCGGGTCCGAGATGGTCACGTCGGGGCTCTTCGAGAGAGCGGCCCCACCGGGGATGGAACCACCGGTGTTGTCGTCGACCAGCGAGCTGGCGACCTCGATCTGGGCGTTCTTGAGGTCCGACTTGAGCGCGGAGTCCTTCGCCTTGGCCTGCTGGTTCAGGTACAGCGGGATGGCGATGGCGGCCAGGATGCCGATGATGATGATGACCACGAGGAGCTCGACCAGGGTGAAGCCCTTGTCGTCCCTCTCCTCGAGCTGCTTGCGGATGCGAGCGAGCATGATGTTCTCCTTGAGTGTCTAGTTGCTGTCTGTATTTGTTGATTCGAGCTGATCCCTCAGCTCGCCTGCCGCCCGACGAGCGGGCGGAAGCCTGTCACCCGATCAGGTCGAAGACCTTGAAGATGGGCATGTAGAGCGCGATCACCATCGCGCCGATGAGTGAGCCGAGCACCGCGATCATGAGCGGCTCGATGAGCGACGTGAGCTGCTCCGTGGTCGACTCGACCTCCTGGTCGTAGAAGTCGGCGATCTTGTCCAGCATGGTGTCCAGCGCGCCGGTGTCCTCACCCACCGCGATCATCTGTACCACCATGGGCGGGAACACCTTGTGCGAGGCCAGTGGCCCCGCGAGGCTCTCGCCGCGGCGCACCGAATCCTGCACGTCCTTGGCCGCGCGCTCGATGACGATGTTGCCCGACGCCTGGCCCACGATGTCCAGAGCCTGCAGGATCGGGACGCCCGAACGGACCATGGCCCCGAGGTTGCGGGTGAAGCGCGCAACCGCGATCTTCTGGATCAGCTTGCCGAAGATCGGAAGCTTCAGGTAGACCGGCTCGACCTTCTCGCGCACCTCGTAGCGGTTCTTGTTCTTGCGCCACCAGATCATGAACAGGACGATCCCGATGACCAGGGGCACGGCGCCGATCTTGAGAATCGTGGACAGGGTCACCAGGACCTGAGTCGCGAACGGGAGCTCACCGCCCAGGCCGGCGAACATGTCGGCGAACACCGGCACGATGAACAGCAGCATGGCGGTCACCGCGAGGATCGCGATGAAGAAGACGACCACGGGGTACGTCATTGCGGACTTGATCTTGCCGCGGAGAGCGACCTCCTTCTCGAAGTTCTCCGCGATGCTCACCAGGACGCTGTCGAGGAATCCGCCCACCTCTCCGGCCCTGACCATGTTGATCATGATGGGCGGGAAGACGTCGGGGTGCCGGCCCAGGGCCATCGAGAAGGACTTGCCGGTCTCGACGTCGGTCCGGACCTCCGCCAGCACCTTCTGGAGCGCCTTGTTCTCCGTCTGCTCGGTGAGGATCGTCATGGCCCGCAGCAGGGACAGCCCCGCGCCGATCATCGTGGCGAGCTGCCGCGACATGATGGCGATGTCCTTGAGCCCGATCTTGTCACCGAAGCCCGGGATGTTGATGTCCGCGTTGAGGCCCCTGCCCCCCGCCTCGTCCACCGAGAGCACCGTGTAGCCGCGCTCGCGCAGGCGCGCGGCGACGGCCTGCGTCGACGGAGCCTCCATCGAGTCCTTGCGTACCTTGCCCGCGGCATCGCGCGCCTGGTAGTCGAACTTCTTGACCGTACCGGGCTTCGCCGCGGTCGCCGTTCCTCCAGCCATGATCGCCCCTACGCCCTTCCGTGCCGGCCGCAGAGCCGATCGAACTCTTCGACGGAGTGCGCCATCTCGACGGCGGCCTCGTAGGAGACCCGTCCGGTCTTCACCAGTTCGGCGAGGTGGTTGTCCATGGTCTGCATGCCCAACGAGGCTCCGCCCTGCATGGACGTGTAGATCTGGTGCGTCTTGCCCTCACGGATGAGGTTCCGAATGCCGGGTGTCGCGAGCATGATCTCCACGGCGACGGAACGGCCCGGACCATCGGCTCGCTTAAGGAGCGTCTGACACAGCACGCCCTGGATGGCCGCCGCGAGCTGCGTGCGCACCTGACCCTGCTGCTCCGGGGGGAACACGTCGATGATGCGGTCCATCGTCTGCGGCGCGGACTGCGTGTGGAGCGTGGCGAACACCAGGTGGCCGGTCTCTGCCGCGGTGAGCGCCACCTGGATGGTCTCCAGGTCGCGCATCTCTCCGATGAGGATGATGTCAGGGTCCTGGCGCAGCACGTGCTTGAGCGCGTTGCCGAAGGATCGTGTGTCGTCACCCACCTCGCGCTGGTTGACCAGCGAGCGCTTGTGGCGGTGGAGGAACTCGATGGGGTCCTCGACGGTCATGATGTGGGCGCTGCGCGAGCGATTGGCGAGGTCCACGAGCGACGCCAGCGTGGTGGACTTGCCGGAGCCGGTAGGGCCGGTCACCAGGACCAGGCCTCGCGGCAGCTGCGCGAAGTTCGCCACGACCTCGGGGATGCCGAGAGCCTCGAGCGGCTTGATCTCATAGGGGATCACGCGGAAGGCTGCACCGAGCGAGTCGCGCTGCCGGTAGAGGTTGACGCGGAATCGCGCCTCACCCACCACCGAGTAGGAGAAGTCGAGTTCGAGCTGCTCCTCGAAGCGCTCGCGCTGCGCCTGAGTCAGGATGCCGTAGAGCGAGCGCTGCAGGCTTTCCGGGTCGAGCCGGGCGAAGTCCGGCAGCGGGCTCAGCGCACCATCGAGGCGCACCATGGGCGGCGCGCCGGTGGTCACGTGGAGGTCCGAGGCCTCGAGCTTCAGCATCGCGCGCAGAGCGGCGTTGATGTCGAGGTCGGTCTCCTGGCGCTCCGTGCTCATGCCGACGCGTGCGCCGGCCTTTGCCCCGCGCGGCTTCTGCTGCACCGGGGCAGCCTTCTCCGCCTTGGGCTCCGGAGCAGGATCCGGCGCGGGTGCGAAGGCCCGGGGCGAAGATTGCACGTGCACCGCAGCGGCGGCGGCGGCGGCCGCGAACGCGCTGGCGGGGTCCGTCACCGTGGCCGGCGAGTACGGCGCATCTGCCTGATGCGCGGCGGGGATGCCCTGCGCTCGCACGCTGGGATGCACGATGGGGCCGGTGGGGACCGGACGCGACTCGGCTTCGGCTGCCGCCGCCGCGGTGGCCTCGAGCGCGTCGAATCCCTGCGCGGTCGAGGCGTGGGGACGGCGCTCCTCGAGGAACGAGGCGCGGGCGGGGACCTGCCCGCTCGCGTGGAGGCTCGGGGCCGGCGTCGCCTCAGGCGCTGCCGGGGCGTACGGTGCAGGGGCAGGCTGCGCGGCGGCGTCCGGCTCGGTCGCGGCCGGCTGAGCCGTCTGCGGCGTCGGACGCCAAGCGTCCTCGCCCGGCGTGAACTGCATACTCATGCACCCTCCCTCAGCTCGACGCAAAACATCTGCGTCTTCCCCCACAATATCGGTCGCAATTCTTAGTTCTCTATGTCTGTGATGAATTCCACTGGTAAATCGCTACTTCACTACGCGCAGCAGCTCCTCAAGCGACGTGGTTCCATCCATGACTTTCGCCCAGCCGTCCATGAACAGGGATTCCATGCCCTTCGCTTCGGCGGCTCGGGCAATCTCCGCGGAGCTCGCGCGGCCCACCGTCAGGCGCTCGATATCCTCGTCGATCACCATCACTTCGTGGAGCGCGACGCGCCCGCGATATCCGGTATTCGAGCAACGCGAACACCCGTGCGGTCGCATCAGCGGCGGGACGTTCTCTGCCGGATTCCAGTTCACTGCCGCCGGGAGCTGCTCCGCGGTGACCTGATACTCGACCGCGCAATGCGAACAGAGCCGACGCGCGAGGCGCTGGGCGACCACGCAGTCGATCGCCGATCCGACCAGGAACGGCTCGATGCCCATCTCGATGAGTCGGGTCATGGCCGAGGGCGCGTCGTTGGTGTGCAGTGTGGACAGCACCATGTGACCGGTGAGCGCCGCCTCGATCGCGATCTGGGCAGTCTCCTTGTCACGGATCTCGCCCACCAGCACCACGTCGGGGTCCGCGCGGAGGATCGACCTCAACGCGGAGGCGAAGGTGAGCCCCGCCTTGGGGTTGACCTGGACCTGGTTGATGCCGGGGATGCGGTACTCGACCGGGTCCTCGACGGTGATGACGTTCACCTCGGGCCGCGAGATCTGGTTGAGCGTCGCGTACAGGGTGGTCGACTTTCCAGAACCCGTAGGGCCGGTGACCAGGATCATGCCGTAGGGCTTGTTGTAGCTCTGGCCGTACAGCTCCAGGTTCGACTCTCGGATGCCCAGGTCCTCGAGGTCCAGCCGCGCCGTCGAGTTGTCCAGGATGCGCATGACCACCTTCTCTCCCCACACGGTGGGGAGGGTCGCGACACGGAGGTCGATCTTGCGGCCCTGGTGGTTGACCGACATGCGGCCGTCCTGCGGCTTGCGTCGCTCGGCGATGTCGATCTCGGACATGATCTTGAGGCGCGAGATGACTCCACCCGTGATCACCTTGGGCGCCCGCTGCATCTCGTGGAGCACGCCGTCGATGCGGTACCTGACACGCAGATCGGTCTCCGCCGGCTCGATGTGGATGTCCGACGCACGGTCCTGGATCGCCTGGCTGATGAGCAGGTTGACGAAACGCACGATGGGCGCATCGTCCTCGACCGCGGATCCCGAGAGATCCTCATCGGCGAGGTCGACCTCGCCCTCGATCGACTCCTGCAGGTCCTCGAGCTCGTTGTCCGCGCGGCAGTAGCGGTCGATGGCGTTCATCACGTCGTCATGCGCCGCGACCACCGGGGTGACCTGGAGGCGCGTGATTGTCCTGATGTCGTCGACCGCGACCACGTTGCCCGGGTTGGACATCGCGACCTTGATCACGCCGTCGCCGATCGAGACGGGCAGCACGGTGTGGCGGCGGCAGACCGCCGCCGGCACCAACGCGACCGCCGCACGGTCTACGGGAAAGTCCGCAAGCTCCACGAACTCCATGCCCACCTGCGAAGCCAAGGCGCGCACCAACTGGCCCTCGGAGATGAAACCCATCTCGACGAGAGTCCGGCCCAGCGACTGCCCACGTTCCTGCTGCTCGTCGATCGCATCGACGAGCTGGTCCTCCGTGAGCGCTCCATCCTCAAGAAGAATGGTCCCCAGTTGCTTCATGCAGGCGCCCCCTCACGCGCTCAGTACATCACCGTGACGGTACATCGGCACGCCACACACCACACCTGAGTGTTACGAATCCAACACAATTGTCAAGGCCGCGATCATGGCGCCGAGGGGAGCCTCCCGCCCGGTCATGAGTCTCACCTGCTCCGCGGCCTGATGCAGAAGCATCCGCTCGCCGCCGATGCGCGTACCGCCCAGCTCCGCGAAGCGCGCGCCCAAGGGCGTCACCAAAGGTTCGTACACCGCGTCGAGCAGCGCCGCGCCCTCGCGCACCCCGAGAAGCGACCCCGCCACCTCCGCCCCGGCAGCAACGGGAACGGTGGACACCACCGCATCGGCGCCCCCGATCACGTCGGGCACCTCGTCGAAAGAGACCAGTCGCGGCCGCACGCCCATCCGAGTCGCGGCGCGCACCAGCGCGCCGGCCCGTCCCCGGGACCGCACCGCCACCAGCGGCGCCTCGACGCCCAGCGCGCCCAGCGCGGCCATGGCAGAGGTCGCCGTCGCTCCCCCGCCCAGGATCAGCCCGGACGATGCACGGGCGACGCCGGCCTCGCGAAACG
>NZ_JAHEBP010000072.1:4292-10409 GCF_024642165.1 Demequina sp. | reverse complement strand
TCTCCGGGCACGTGTTCGATACGGGACCGTCCTGGTATCTCATGCCCGAGGCGTTCGAGCAGTACTTCGCGCTGATGGGACGGGACGTCGAGCAGGAGCTGGACCTCATCGACCTCGACCCGCGCTATCGCGTGTTCTTCGAGGGAGAGGACCCGTGGGGGCCGGCGGAGATCCTCGAGGTCTCTGCCGATTCGGAGGAGAACTGGCGGCGCTTCGAGGAGATGAGCCCGGGCGACGGCGAGGCCATGCGCGCCTACGCCGAGGACGCCGGCGAGCTGTACCGGCTCGCGCTCGACCGCTTCCTCTACACCACGTTCGCGCAGCCCCTGGGGGTCGTGAGCCCCGAGGTGCTGAAGCGCCTGCCCCGACTGTCCTCGCTGCTGACGCGCTCGCTGGGGTCGCGGATCGAGTCGAAGGTGCGGGACCCGCGCCTGCGCCAGATCCTGGGCTTCCACGCGGTGTTCCTCGGCTCCTCGCCCTCGCGGGCGCCGTCCCTGTTCTCCCTCATGAGCCACCTGGACCTCACCGACGGCGTGCGCTACCCGCGTGGCGGGATGTACGCGGTGATCGAGGCGCTGGCCCGCGTGGCGCGCGAGGAGGGCGTGGAGATCCGCACCTCCGCACCCGTCGCGCGCATCGTGGTGGGCGACCACGGACTCGCCACGGGCGTCGAGCTCGATACGGGAGAGGTGGTGAAGGCGGACGCGGTGGTCTCGGCGGCCGATCTCCATCACACCGAGACCGTGCTGGTGCCGGAGGAGCGGCGCACCCATCCCGAGAAGTCCTGGAAGCGGCGCAACCCCGGCGTCAGCGCCCTGCTGGTCATGGCGGAGGTGGAGGGCGAGCTGCCCGAACTCGCCCACCACAGCCTGTTCTTCACCCGCGACTGGGACACGAACTTCTCCGCGATCATGGCGAAGGAGCTCCCCCCGGTGCCGGCGTCCGTGTACGTCTCGCGCGTGGACGCGACGGACCCGTCGGTGTCGCCGGCGGGGACGGAGTCCTTGTTCATGCTGGTCCCGTTCCCCGCCGACCCGACGCTGGGATCGACTGAGGAGTCGCGGGCGGAGCTCATGGCGATCGGCCGTCGCTACCTCGCTCAGGTGGGAGCGTGGGCCGGCATCCCCGACCTGGCCGCTCGCGCCCGCATCCTGCGGGTCACCACTCCCGCGGACTTCGCCGATGGCCTGGGCGCCTGGCAGGGCGGGGCGCTGGGGCTGGAGCACACGGTGCTGCAATCGGCGATGTTCCGCCCCGCGAACGTGTCCGACAAGGTGCCCAACCTGCTCTACGCGGGCGCGTCGACCACGCCCGGCATCGGCGTGCCCCTGTGCCTGATCTCCGCGGAGCTGGTGGCCAAGCGCATGCTCGGCGCCGTCGATGTGGGGCCGCTGCCCACCCCGGCGCCGCCCGGATTCCTGGGCCGCTCCCGGGATGCCGGAGTGCTCGGCAACCTCGCACGCCGCGCGGAGAACCGCGGGTTGAGGGACGGCCCCCCAAGGTGAGTCATTTCGCTTACTTGGCCGGTCTGATCATCTCTCTCGCCGGGCTCGTGGTGCTGGACCTGCGCTTCCGGATCGCCGTCTTCGACCGGCCCCGCGCCGCGCTGCTGACCATCGCCATCGGAGTCGCCGTGTTTCTCGCGTGGGACGCGATCGGGGTGGGGCTCGGCATCTTCTTCATCGGCGACGCGCCGTACCTCACCGGAGTCCTGCTCGCCCCCGAGGTGCCGCTGGAGGAGCTGTTCTTCCTGCTGCTGCTCGTCTACCAGACCCTGCTGCTGTGGAGATGGCTCGATCGCCGCGCGCGCGAGCGCCGGCCGGCCACCGCGGAGGCAGCTCCATGACCTACGTCGTGCTGTCCGTCGCCGTGCTCGCCATCATCGCCGCGGTGACGGTGCCGACCCTGCGGCGACTGCCGCATCGTCCGATCCTCCTGACCGGCCTGGTGCTCATCGCGCTCACGGCGGTGTTCGACAACGTGATCGTGGGCCTCGGGATCGTCGCCTATGACGACGCGCATATCTCCGGCGTCCGCGTGGGAGCCGCGCCGATCGAGGACTTCTCGTACACGCTGGGTGCCGTGATGCTGATACCTGCCGTGTGGACGTGGCTCACGCGGCGCGACCGGGAGGCGCCGTGAGCACGCTCGCGAGCGTGGTGCGGGCCTCGCGGCCCATCTCGTGGATCAACACCGCGTTCCCGTTCGCGGCCGGCTACCTCATGGCGACGCGCGAGGTGGACGCGGTGCTGATCGTGGGCACCCTGTTCTTCCTGATCCCGTACAACCTGCTCATGTACGGCATCAACGACGTGTTCGACTACGAGTCCGACCTCGCGAACCCGCGCAAGGGCGGCATCGAGGGCGACGTGATTCTGGACCGCGAGCGGGCCCGCGGGGTGCACCGCGCGATCCTCTGGGCATCGGCCGTCACCGTGCTGCCGCCGTTCGTGTGGCTCGTGCTGCAGGGCACCGTTGCCGCGGGCCTCACGCTGGCCCTCGTGGTGTTCGGCGTGATCGCGTATTCGGCACCCGGGCTGCGTTTCAAGGAGCGCCCGTTCCTCGACTCGCTCACGTCCGCGCTGCACTTCTGCGGACCCCTGATCTACGCGCTCGTGATCGCCGGGGCGTCGCTCACCTCGCGCTCGGTGTGGCCCGTGTGGGGCGCGTTCATCCTGTGGGGGATGGCCAGCCATGCGTTCGGGGCAGTCCAGGATGTGCGGGCGGACCGCGAGGGCGGGATCGGCTCCGTCGCCACGGTGATCGGCGCTCGCGCGACGGTGTGGTTCGCGCTCGCCCTGTACGGCGCATCGTCCCTGCTGCTGCTCGCGCTCCCGTGGCCGGGCACCCTCGCCGCGGTGCTGCCGCTCGCCTACCTGGTCTCCGTCGCGCGCTTCGTGGGCGTCACCGACGCGACGTGCGAGGAGGCCAACCGCGGCTGGCGTACCTTCCTGTGGCTCAATCAGCCGGTGGGCTTCCTGGTCACCCTGCTGCTCATAGCGGTCTGGAACGGCTGGCTCTAGCCGCGACTCCCACTGGTCGATGTGACGGGATGGTGCCCCTGTGAAGGATGGGGCGGTCACATCTGTCACGCGGCTCGACTCGCGTCACATCGACCAGTGGGAATCTGGACGCGCCGTGCCGTGGGACGATGCGCGGGCGGGGTGGGTTAGCGGCGCACCAGCGGGCTGAGTCCCGCCGAGCGGCTCACCGGGTCGGGCATCCCGCACAGCTCGAGCCAGTTGGCGAGCAGCCGGTGGCCGCCCTCGGTGAGCACCGACTCGGGGTGGAACTGCACGCCATGGAGCGGCAGATCCTTGTGCTTGAGGCCCATGATGATGCCGTTGGCCGTCGAGGCGGTCACCTCGAGCACCGGCGGCACCGTGGGGTTCTCGACCGCGAGCGAGTGGTAGCGGGTCGCGGTGAACGGCGAGGGCAGCCCGTGCAGCACGGATCCCTCGTCATGCAGCACGCGCGAGGTCTTGCCGTGCATCAGCTCCGGCGCGTGCGAGACCACCGCGCCGTAGACCTCGGCGAGCGCCTGATGTCCCAGGCAGATCCCCAGCATCGGCGTGCCGGACTCCGCGCAGGCACGGATGACGTCCATCGACGAACCGGCGTCCGCGGGAGCGCCGGGCCCGGGCGAGATGAGCACGCCGTCGTAGTCGCTCACCGCGCCGGCGTCCGCCACCGCATCGTTCCTCACCACCACGGTCTGGGCGCCCATCTGACGCAGGTAGCCCACGATCGTGTAGACGAACGAGTCGTAGTTGTCGACCACCAGGATCCTGGTCATGCGCCCGCCTCGATGTTCTGGTCCTGGATGTCGAAGGTGACCGAGACCCACGGGAACACCCACTGGAACAGCGCCGCGACGATCGCGGTGACCAGCACCACGATCAACAGCACGCGCATCCACACGGGCCCCGGCATCAGGTTCCAGACGAACGGGAAGATCACGGCTGAACCTCTTCCTGAATCTCCTCCGGCACCCCTTCGCCCACGGGCGACCAGTACTCGAGCTCGCCGTGGACGATGTACCGCTCCGCCGCCGAGTACATGGGGTGGCACGTGGTCAGAGTGATGTAGTGGCCGTCCGGGCCCGCCCCAGCCGCGTAGGGGTTGGGGGCGATGACCTCGACCTGGTTGGGCCGCACGATCAGGTGCTCGGTGACCCGGTAGACGTACCAGGCCTCCTCCGTCTGCACCACGAGGGCGTCGCCGTCCTGCAGTTCGGCGATCCGGTTGAAGGGCTTGCCGTAGGTGGTGCGGTGCGCGCTGATCGCGAAGTTGCCGTACGCGCCCGGCATCCCGGTGCCCACGTAGTGGCCGATGCCCAGGGTGTCGAGCACATCACGGCGGGTGGTGCCTTCGGAGATGGGCTTGACATAGTCGCTGCCCCAGCGCGGGACGTAGATGGTCGCGAAGGTGGTGGCGAAGGACGGCTCGTCCATCACCGGCGCGGTCTCCGGCGAACGCCGGACCGCGAACGGCTCGATCACGGACTCGTCGGGCACATCGGTGCCCGCGGAGATGGGTCCTGTGTAGGCCCAGTCGAGTTCGTCGAGCACGTGCTGCTGTTCACGCTCGGCGACCACGTCCGTGTAGAACAGCTGCCAGACGACGTAGAGACCCACCAGCGCGCCGACGATGATCAGCAGTTCGCCCACGAGCGACAGCAGGCGGTTGCCCACGCTCGGGCGCGCGCCGCCGCGGCGCGGTCCGCCCCCGGCGGGGAGGCCGGGCTGGGCGGGGACCTGCGCGGGGGCCGTCATGATGCACCCAGCGTACGGGAGGCGTGCGGGCCCACGGAATCCCCCTTTGACCCACCTCTCGGTACCCTGGTGCCTGGAGATCCCGCCGCAGCGAGCGGGCACCGCGACGTACGGAGTGGAAAAGTGGCAGTGTCGAAGAAGCGCGACCCCAAGGTCTACAAGGCTCCCCGCAACCTGGGCAAGCCCGATTCGGGCAACCCCAAGTGGCTGCTCCCCACCGCGGTGACCCTGCTGGTGCTGGGCCCCGCGTGGATCGTCGTCTACTACGTCTCGAAGGCACAGTTCCCGATCCCCGGCATCACGGACTGGAACCTGGGCGTCGGCTTCGTATTCATGGCCGCCGGCATGGTGCTGCTGACGCGCTGGAAGTAACCCCCGTCGTGCGGGTTCTCTACCGCGCTGTCCACATCGGTGGAGAAACGACAGCCGTGTAGTTATCCCCTTCTGTGCAGAAGTCTGGGGAGAACTACACCCGTGTGATTCGTCCGGGACGATGCACGGGTCTGGGCTGGCGGGCGCGGCTACCGCTGCGCGGGGCGGCGGTCGACCCAGCGCAGCATCGCGAGCATCGCAAGCGCTCCGGCTACGGCGCCACCCAGGTGTCCCTGCCAGGAGATGCCCGGGATGACGAAGCCGAGCACGAGCCACAGGCCCGCGGTGGTGACGAGGGAGCGGTAGTCGAGCCGGAGCTTGATCAGCACCACCGCGAAGGCGGCAATGAGGCCGAAGATGGCGCCCGAGGCGCCACCGTGGATGCCGCTGTTGGCCAGCAGCATCACCGACGCCGAGCCGCCGAGGAGCGACGCCAGGTACAGGCCGATGAACCTCGCGCGTCCCAGGATCGGCTCGAGCTGCGACCCGAACTGCCACAACACGAACATGTTCATCGCGAGGTGTGGAAGCCCGAAGTGGAGGAAGCCGGATGTGATCCAGCGATACCATTCGTCGCCGCCGCCGAGCGCGAAGTCGGCGAAGACCGTCGGGTTCGGGATCAGCGACCACTCGACGCGCCAGACGCCGGTGCCCAGCACGTACGTGCCGTAGAGGAACGCAAGCACGTTGGCCGCGATAAGTCCGTAGGTGACGTACGGCGTTCCCATCGCCGACGTGAAGCCCAGCCGGTTCCGCAGCGGGCGTGCGGTCGCCTTGGCCTCCCGAACGCAGTCGACGCACTGGATTCCCACAGCGGCCGGGCGCTGACACTCCGGGCACGCCGGACGCCCGCAACGCTGACAGCGCACGTACGAGACGCGCTCGGTGTGCCGCGGGCAGACCGGCGGCGCGGTGGGCTCCGAGCTCACGCTCTACTCGGCGAGGGTGACGCCGGTGATCATCACGTCCT
>NZ_JAHEBP010000072.1:0-4192 GCF_024642165.1 Demequina sp. | reverse complement strand
CCGCAACGCTGACAGCGCACGTACGAGACGCGCTCGGTGTGCCGCGGGCAGACCGGCGGCGCGGTGGGCTCCGAGCTCACGCTCTACTCGGCGAGGGTGACGCCGGTGATCATCACGTCCTCGAGCGGACGGTCGCGGCCATCCGTCGCGGTGGTGGCGATCGCATCCACGACGGCGCGCGACTCGTCGTCCGCGACCTTGCCGAAGATGGTGTGCTTGCCGTTGAGCCAGCTCGGCTTGTCCACGGTGATGAAGAACTGCGAGCCGTTGGTGCCACCGGGACGGCCGGTGATGGGGTTGAGGCGCTGGCCGGCGTTCGCCATGGCGAGCAGATAGGGCTCGTTGAACGTGAGCTCCGGGTGGATCTCGTCGTCGAAGGTGTAGCCGGGGCCGCCGGTGCCGGTGCCCAGCGGGCAGCCGCCCTGGATCATGAAGCTGTCGATGACGCGGTGGAAGACGAGGCCGTCGTAGAAGGGCTCGTTCGACTTGTCGCCGGTGGCCGGGTCCTTCCACTCCTTCTCTCCGGTCGCGAGTCCCACGAAGTTCTGGACGGTCACGGGGGCGTGGTTGGGGAACAGCTCGATACGGATATCGCCTGCGGTGGTCTGAAGGGTTGCGATCATGGGAGCCATTGTTCCATGGGCCTCGCCACCACGCGGTGCAAGTGGCAGGATGGAACGTGGATGACACAGCGAAGCACAGGAGGAGCGCAGCATGAAGAAGGTCGATTTCCAGGGCTTCGACGCCGATAAGGCTCGCGATCAGGCCGCCGAGGCGGCGAAGGTCGCTCGCGAGGCGGCTCGTGAGGCCTCGGTCGCGGCCCGGCAGGCCGCGAAGCGCGCGAAGGAGTGGGCCGGGCCTCAGTACCAGAGCGCCGTGGAGTGGGCGGCGCCGCGTGTCGAGGAGGCCTACCACGCGGGCGCGAAGAAGGCGAAGCCGTACGTGCACAAGGCCGGCGACAAGGCCAGCGCGTGGACCGACGTCGCGCACGCCGCGATCGTCGGCGCCGCGATCCCCGCGGTGCTCGCCGCCGTGGACGAGGCATCGAGCACGCCCGCGGCGAAGTCCGGGCGCTCGTGGGGCAAGGTGCTGATCCCCATCGCGCTGGCCGCCGTGGCCGGCGCCGCACTGGTGGCATGGGCGCGTCGCGACCCGGGCCGCGACGCCTGGGCCGGCGAGGACGAGGAGTGGGAGTTCGCCGCCGAGGGCGACTTCAAGGACCAACTGCGGCGCAACGTCAACAAGGCCGTCGACGCCGCCGCCGACGCGGCCCGCAAGGCCGCCGAAGCCGCGACCACCGCCGCAAACGCCGCCGCCGAGGCGATCTCGGAGAAGGCCGGTCCCACGGTCGAGAAGGTCCGTGAGGCGGCGGTTCCGGCCGCGGAGGCGATCAAGGAGACAGCGGTGACCGAGGCCAAGAAGGTCGCGGACGTCGCGGGTCCCGCCATCGCCAAGGTCAAGGACACCGCCGTCACCGAGGCGAAGAAGGTCAAGGAGGCCGCCGACGAGGCGCGCGCACGCGCGGCCGAGGAGGTCGCATCGACCATCGACGATGCCGAGGACGTCTGGGAGGACGAGGGCGGCACCGGCGAGGACGGCCTCACCCCCACGGAGCGGAAGTCCTCGAAGAAGAAGTAGCCCGACCGCGTTCGACGCCTTCGGGTATGACGAGGGGCCCCGCCACGGCGGGGCCCCTGGTCGTACCCGGGACCTCCGGCTTGACCTTGACGTGGACTGGAAGGTCTACCGTCGAGGTATGGAAGATCTGACTCTCACCGCCGCCCCGGTCGGCACCACCGTCGAACTGTCGGTCTCCGGCATGACCTGCGGCGGGTGCTCGTCATCCGTCGAGAAGGCCCTCGTCGCGCTTCCGGGCGTGCGGTCCGCGTCCGTCGACCACGCCACCGGCCGCGCCGTGGTGCTGCTCGCAAGCGGGACCGACCCCGGAGACTTCGCGTTCGAGGCGGACGCCGCCATCCACGACGCTGGCTATGCGCTCGAGGGCGCCGAGGTCGCGACCGGTCCCGGAGCGAAGGCTGCCGGCGGCTGCGGCTGCGGCGGCGACGGCGACGGCGCCTGCGGGGGACAGGGCAAGGCGAAGGAGTCCGCGGCGGTGACGGCGGAGTCCGAATGCTGCGGAGGCGGTGGCGGCTGCTGCTGACCGCGCAACGGCGACGGCTCAGGCCGCGCGCGAGACCGCGAGCGTGCCGCCGCACCCGGGCACCGGATGCCAGTCGCAGTGCCATCCGAGCCGCTGTGCCGGGATCCCCGGCTCGACCGCTGCCTCGCTCGCGGCGACTATTCGACCCGAGGCGGTCCCGAGCACCATCGGCACCACAGCCGCGCGCAGCACGCCGTCGGTGAGACCCTCGAGCGCCGCGACCGACAGGTCCGCCCCGACCACTCCCGCCACGAAGCCGTTCGCATGGACGGGCACCGTCAGCGTGAGCGTGAGCTCATCGGTGCACAGGTAGTCGATGTAGGGCCCCGTGAGATGCGGGCGGTCGGACTCGACCGCACCGCGCCACCATTCAAGCCGTGTGTAGTCGTGGAACGACTCGTCCAGCGGGTTCTCGATGGACACCAGCCGGCGCAGCGAGCCCTCCCGGCCTGCGAGCCCCACGCCGTTCGTCGCGCTCAGCCACCACGCCATGTGCCACGGCGCCTCCTCGAAGTAGCCCGGCGCGGCGACGAATCCGGCGCCGATCATGGGGCGCGCATCGTCCAGCGACGGAGCGACGAGCCACTCGATGGTCTCGTCGAACTCGCTCACGCGCGCGGATCCGCGCGTCAGCGCCTCCTCGACGCGGTCCCGCCAGTCGGCGACCTCTGCGAACACCGGCGCCAACGAGGCGCCCAACACCTCGGCGATCTCCAGCACGGCCTCGATCATCATCGGTCCGCGGCCTCCCGGATCGCTAGCAGGCGGTCCACCAGCCACCCCACCTGTTCGACCACGATCCGCCGCGCCCGCTCGGGCTCCTCCGCGCCGATGGCGGCCACCAGCATGCGATGCCTTGCTGCATTGCCGGCGAGGACCGCATACTCCTGGAGCGCCACCCACAACAGGGGCCCGAACTCGGCCTGGACGCGCACCTGCTCGGCCACCAGGCGCGCCGACCGCGCCAGCGCCGCCACCTCGAGGCGGATCCCGTTCTCCGCTCGCCGCGCAGCGGCACCGTTGGCCACGGCGCCGTCCTCGACCAGCAGGGACAGGGCCTCGACCTCGTCGGGGGTGGTGAACAGCGCGGCGCGCTCCGCGGCGGCGCCCGCGATGATCCCGTAGAGCAGGCCCATGTCCCGCAGCTCGACACGCGACATCCCCGCCAGGCGCCCTGCCAGGGCGGCCCGGGCATCGTCCCCGGACCCGGAGACGAAGCTGCCGCCCGCGCGGCCGCGGCGCGTCTCGATGAGTCCGGCGACGCGCAGTGACTCGAGGGCCTCCCGAGCCGTCACCGTCGCCACGCCGAACTGGCGCGCCAGCTCGGACTCGGTGGGCAGACGCTCACCCTGCTCGAGCAGTCCCAGCTGGATCGCGTCGGCGAGGCGCTGCGCAACGGCCTCCGCGCGGCCGGCCGAGGCAAGGGGCGCGAAGATGGCGGCGTGAGTCGCCGAGCGAGCGGCCGCGGCGCCCGGTCCCCACGTGAATCCCATCAGCCCGCCTCCGCTCTCCGCCGCCATTGTGCCCCCGGGGCGCGCGATCCCAAAGATCTGGGACCAGAGACTTAATCGAACCGTTACCCGCAGGGACTTGAAAAAGACATCTGGAACCAGATGAATAGCGGTATGGATTCAGCCATCCGCCTTCGCGGTGTCCAGAAGCGGTTCGGCGACACCGTCGCAGTCGCCGATCTCGACCTCGAGATCGGCGAGGGCGAGTTCTTCTCGATGCTGGGGCCCTCGGGATCCGGCAAGACCACCGTGCTGCGCATCGTCGCCGGCTTCGAGCGACCCACGCGTGGCACCGTCGAACTCTTCGGGCGAGACGTCACCTCGCTCGCGCCGTTCGACCGCCCCGTCAACACCGTGTTCCAGGACTATGCCCTCTTCCCCCACCTCGACGTCATCTCCAACGTCGAGTACGGCCTGCGGGTGGCCGGCGTCGGGCGCCGCGAGCGGCGCGCTCAGGCGGAGGAGGCGCTGGGTGCCGTCCGGCTCGCAGGTCTCGAGACCCGCCGCCCGCACGAGCTCT
>NZ_JAHEBP010000006.1 GCF_024642165.1 Demequina sp. | reverse complement strand
GGAGCCCGTATCGGTGATCTCCACCGCTACACCCTCGCGCCCGAACAGCGCCACGAGCCGGTCGAGCTCGCCCCGCGCCGCCGCATAGCCCTCGCGGGACACCCCGCCGGCGAGCGCCGCAGGGCTCGCGGCGCGGCCGCCGGCGAGCCCCGCGCCCCCCATGCCCGTGAGCGCGGCGCGGACCGGCCCCTTGCGACAGCCGGTGAGGACCAGCAGCCGCCCGGCGGCCGCGTCCGCGAGCGTCTCGAGCGTGTAGCGGGCGAGGCCCTTCTCGCCGGTCGCCAGGTGCGCCATGCCGATGGCGTGGCTGAGCCGCGAATATCCCTCGGCGCCGCGGGCGAGCACCACGAGGTGGCTGGCGCGAGGGTCCGGGATGCCCGTGGGCGGGTCGAGCACGGGCCGGCCGCCGGGGCCGTCCACGGCGAGGCTGAGCTCCGCCCCGAACACCGTGGGCAGCCCCACGGCGCGCGCCGCCCCGGCGAAGCGCACCGCGCCGTAGAGGCCGTCGTGGTCGGTGAGGGCGAGCGCGCTGAGGCCCAGCCTGCCCGCCTCCGCGGCCATCTCCTCGGGCTGGCTCGCGCCGTCGAGGAAGCTGAAGGCGCTGTGGGCGTGGAGCTCGGCGTAGTCGGCGATCTCAGTCATAGACGGCCTCGAGCTCCCAGCGCGCCTCGCCGTAGGCGACGAGCACCGCGAGCGATGCGCCCTCGCCGTCCTGCAGGGTGATCTGGAGGTAGGCGCGACGCGACGCATCCTCGGACCACCACCGCTCGGCGACCGGCCAGGGGCCCGCCCAGGACTCCACCGGTCGCGGCCTGTCCCACACGGGTCCCTCGATGCGACCCACATGCCCCGCGGACGGGTGCCTGTTGGCGGCGCGGGCGCGCTCGTCCGCGGGATCCGCCTCGAGCCGCACCCACGTGGGGGACGCGCTCACGGCGAGTCGCCGGGTGATGGTCACGGGGCTCCCTCCGGCATCGAGCACCTGCACCGGACGGGGCGCCGGCGGCACCGTCGCCGGGGCCGGGTCCGGGATGCGCCCGGGCCATGGGTGGGCGACCGCTCGGGCGGGTGGCGCCTCCTGGCCCCAGGGCGCCAGGTGCGCCCTGTCGCGGGGAGAGCGTCCACCCTGCTCGGCGACCGCCAGCACGCCCTCGAGCCCGAGCAGGCCCTGGACGCGCTCGAGGGCACGATGCGCGCGCGAATCCGCGCCCGACACCCCGCCCCACAGATAGGCCTGCTCGGATCCGAGCGGCACCACGTCCTCGGCGACGAGCCCGAGCGCGACGAGCGGCGCCGGCTCCGGCCCTCCGGCGGTGCCGGACAGCCAGCCCTCGAGCTGCCAGCGCACGCGGTCCGTCATGTGGCGGGCGAAGGCGCCCGCACGCGTGCCGACATCGGTGCGCCACACCCGCTCGAGCTCGTGGCCCCTTTCCGTGCGCGCGGTGATCCGCACCCGCCCGCAGCGCGCACCGGCGTCCAGCAGCGCGCGATCCAGCCGCTCCGCCGCGATCGCCGCCACCAGGGTCAGCTGCTCGACCCGCTCCGCCGGGTCCTCGAAGACGTGCTCGACGGCGATGTCCTCCTCGCTGCGCCGCAGCACGGGCGGGGCCAGATCCTCCCCGGACGCGAGCCGATGCGCCCACGCCCCCACCGGCCCGAAGCGTGCGATGACGTCCGCGAAGGGCAGCGCCGCGAGGTCGCCGAGCGTGACGATGCCGAGCCTCGCCAGCACGCTCGCGAGCCTCTCGACCTCCTCCCGCTGGGCGCGCTCCATCGCGGCCAGCCCCAGCGACTCCACCGGTGCCGGGGCGAGATACGGGCGGGACTGTCCCTGCGGCACCAGCGCGGAGTCGCGGGCCGCGAGCACCGCCGCGAGCAGCCCGTCCGCGGCCCCCACGGCGCATTCGACACCGGCCTGCTCGGCCACGGCGGTCGCCAGCGCCTCGGCGAGCGCCTCCTCCGAACCGTGGAAGCGCGCGGCACCGTCCGCGGGGATCATGAGCAGCCCCGGGCGCGAGATCTCGACCCCGGCGACCACCTGCTCGGCCGCCGCCGCCACCGCCTCGAACAGACGGGAGTCCCGGCCTTCGTCGTACGGCAGGATCGCGAGCTCCGGGCACGCGCGCTGGGCGAGCCGCCGCGTGCTCCCCCGCCGCACGCCCGCCGCCCGCGCGGCGGCCGACACCGCGACCAGGCCGCGCCCATGCAGGACGGCCGCCGGGGCATCGTCCCCCAGGCCCGCGTCCGACATGGCCGCCACCACGGGCCAGTCGGGCACCCACAGGACGGCACGGCGCACCACGGTCACGACGCTCATGCCGCACCCCCGAGCGCGCGGAGCGGCTCCGGAACCCCCGCCTCCCGGCGCACCGACGCCTCGGCGTCGAGCCTCAGGGACACGAGCCTCGCCGGGCCGGAGGCGCGTCCCTCGACCCGCACCTCGAGGTCGCGGCCGCGCAGCCGGCCGTCCCCCGCCCCGAGCCCGTGCCAGCGGGAGGCGACCGCCGTGAGGGTCGCGTGGGCGCCGCTCCAGGGACCCTCCGCGACGATCACGGTGCCTCGCTCCCGCGCCCGGGAGGCGAGGCGGCGGCGATCGGCGTCCGACAGGGCGAGCCGCGGCCCCAGGATCACCACGTCCATGCCGTCGATGCACGCACCCGCCGCGGCCGCGGCCTGCGCCCCGGGGTGTGGAACGAGCGCGAGCCGCGTCAGGTCGAGACCGCGGCGCGCGGCCGCGACCACCCCGAGGGACGGCATGCCCACCACCGCGGTCCACGAACCCTCCGCGGAGGCCGCGGAGGCGAGCGCGAGCATGAGCGACGTCGATCCGATGACGGACACCACCTGCCCGCGCCGCAGCCCCTGCGGCAGCACCCGGTCCAGCACGGGCGCGAGCGGCAGGGTGGGCGCCTCCCAGCGGTCGCGGGTGGTGCCCACGCGGTACTGGACCCCCGCGAGCGCGGCGCGCGCCCGGGCAAGCCTCGCCTCCACCGTCTCCATCGCGCCCCCTCCCGGCCGTAGCATCGTCCTCACGCCCGATCATCCGTTCGAACGTATGTTCGATTATGACCCCACCCTCCGACACTGGCAAGGCGGTCTCGCGGATCGAGGCGCAGCGCTTCCACTCCGCGGCAGAAGGGCCTGCCATTGCTTCTCGCGTCGACGATGCAGGCGCTCGCAGGCGCTCGCAGGGGCGCGCTACGACGCCCCGGCGCCGGGGAAGTCAGCGACGGACCCCACATGTCGCTGGAACGCGACGCTCCCGCCACCGCCACCTACGACCCGCTCACCCCCGTGACAGGCGCCGCGGCAGCTCCGTCACTCCCTGGGGGCGACTCGCGCCGACGCGGGCGCGCAGCAGCTGGGCGACCGTGACGGCCGCGACCGACTCGGCCGCCAGCAGACCCACGAGGACCAGCAGTTGGACCTGCGCGGCCTCGAGGGGCGATGCGCCGGCGAGCAGCAGGCCCACGAACGCGCCCGGCAGCACCACGACGCCGGCGTTGCGGGTCTGGTCGATCGCGGGGACCAGGGCGCGCGCGACAGAGGTACGCGCCAGCTGCTCGGCTGCCTGCCGCGGCCGAGCGCCCAGCGCGAGCCAGCCCTCGACCTCGGCCCACGAGGCACCGGCCTCGTCGCGCATGCGAAGTCCGGTGAGCGACACCGCCATCATCGATCCGCCGAGGATCTGCGCCGCGAACGGCAGCAGCGACTGGGCCTCTCGCGGCAGCACGCCCGAGATCACAACGGGAACGACCGCGACCGCGGCGCCCGCCGCGATCCCGGCAGCGATCGCCCAGGTTGCACCCGCCCCGAGCTTGATGCGGGAGACCGAGGTCCAGGTCGCCGCGGCCAGCATGACCGCCACGTACAGCCACGCCGCTCCCGGGGTGCGGAACACCCACCCGATGACGAGGGCGACGGCGACCAGCTGCGCTGCGGCGCGCAGGATCGCGATCGCGGCGTCGCGACCCACACGGGCGCGCGCGGTCCACAGCGCGACGATCGCGATCACCGCGAGCACGGCGACCGCGGCGAGCACGCGCCACGGATCGATCTCGGTCACGGCCGGCGCCTCAGCGCCCACATCGCGACTGCCGAGGCGGCCGCCACGTTGAGCGAGTCCACTCCCCCGTGCATGGGGATCACCACGGCCTCGTCGACATGGGCCAGGGCCTGCCGGGTGAGGCCGTCGCCCTCCGTGCCCATCACCAGAGCCACCCGCTCACCAGCGCGCGCCGCGAACTCGTCGAGGCCCACCGCATCGTCCGTGAGCGCCAGCCCGGCCACCTCGAAGCCCAGCTCGCGCAACTGATCGAGCGCGCCCGGCCAGGACTCCGCTCGCGTCCACGGCACCTGGAACACCGTGCCCATCGAGACCTTGACGGACCGCCGGTACAGCGGGTCCGCGCACGTGGGCGACACCACCACGGCGTCCGCGCCGATTCCCGCCGCGGACCGGAATATCGCCCCCACGTTGGTGTGGTCGACGATCCCCTCGAGCACCACCACCCGGCGGGCATCGCGCACCAGATCTGTGAGCGAGGGCAGCCCGGGACGCTCCATCGCCGCCAGCGCGCCGCGGTGGACCTGATACCCGGTGACCTCCTCGAGCAGCGGAGCGGGCGCGAGGTACACCTCGACGTCCGGGTCGACCGCCGCCGCCACCGAGTCGAGCCAGCGCTCGCTGACGAGGACCGACCGAGGACGATGCCCGGCGGCCACCGCGCGCCCGATCACCTTCGCGCCCTCCGCCATGTAGAGCCCTCGCTCGGGTTCGAGGGCGCGGCGCAGCGCGACGTCGGTGAGGCCGCGGTAGTCGGCCAGCCTCGGGTCGGCGGGGTCCTCGACTCGGATCACGGTCATGCCGCCATCATCCCAGCGTCGGGGGTCACGACGCTCCCGCGGCCCGCCGTCCCACCCCGCGACGACGGTGCCCGGAGAGTATTCTGAAGTTGTCGACGGTGACGCCGATGGCGGCGAAGGGAAGCGGCCATGAACGGGCTCGACACGAGGCTCGACCAGTGGGTCGAGGCGGGGCTCATCAGCCCCGACACAGCGTCCGATCTGCGCCTTTATGAGTCGGAGCACGCGGCAGACCTCGCCTTCGAGGTCGCCCCCGAGTCCCCCACCGGCGCCGTCGTCGCCACGCCCGCCGCCCCGTCGGCGCCCGCCGCCGAACCCGTCGGCGCGCCCCGCGCCCTCGTGATCGTGGGCGAGGTGGTGGGCTACCTGGGCGCGCTGCTCATCGTGTCCGCCGTCGCCTTCCTGCTCAGCCGCACGTGGAGCGACCTCTCGGACGTCGGGAGGATCGGACTTGTCGCCGGGCTGACCGTGATCGTCGCCGGCGCCGGAGCGCTCACCGCGCGCGCCACCCAGCCTCCCGCACAACGCCTCGCGTCCGTGCTGCTGGTCGCGACGGTCGCCCTCACGGGTTGGCTCACCTGGACCGTCGTCCACGACGGCGTGGAGGTGTCCGACGACTCGGCGGCGCTGTGGGTCACCGGGGCGATCGCGGTCACCGCGGGCGCCATCTACGCGGTGCGGCGTCGCGCCCTCGCCCAACTCGCGTTGCTCGCCGGGTTGGTTGCGGTGCTGGCCGCGGCGATGCGGCCGTGGGACGAGGGCACAGGTGGGACCTGGGTGGGCGTGCTGTGGGCCGTGCTGGGCGTCGCGTGGGTGGTGCTCGCCGCGACGCGGCTGCTGGTCCCGCCCGCTCCCGGCCTGGTGGCCGGAGGATTCCTGGCCGTGTTCGGCATGCTGCTGTCCGCGACCGACGACCAGCGGGCCGTGGTGCTCGGCGTCGCCGTGGCGCTCTCCGTCGCCATGCTCGCCGTCGCGATCCGACGCCGCGATCTCATGGCGCTCATCGTTCCAGGAGCGATCGGCCTGCTGTCCAACCTCCCGCAGCTGATCCAGGAGCTGGTCTCCGACACCCTCGCGACCTGGCTCGCGATGCTGGTCGCCGGGCTCGCGCTCGTGGGCATCGCGGTGTGGCTGGTCCGCGAGCGTCAGCACCGCCCGCCGCGACCGCGCCACGTCTAACTGTCCCTCCGCGGCGATCCGTCACCCGCGGCGGGGATGACGAGGGCCCCGGAGAGATCTCCGGGGCCCGTCGTCCGCGCCTGCGAGTGTGCCGCTATTGGCCCTTCTCCGCGTCCGGGTCGAACGGCTTGCCCGACCGGCTGCCTGCGGACTCCGCCTCCGCTGCGAACTCGCCAGCCTGGCGACGCGCCTCCTCGAGCGCGGCGCGCGGGTCGGCGAGCGCCGAGGTGATCCTCGACGCACGCGACTTCGCACGCTCGGGGTCCCGTTCGAGCGGTTCGGGAGACTCGTCCATGCCGAAGCCAGCGGAGATCGCCTTGAGCGCGCCCGTGAACTCGGTGGGCACGAACCACACCTTGTTCGACTCGTTCTTCGCGATCTCGGGCAGCACCTGTAGGTACTGGTAGGCGAGCAACTTGCTGTCCGCGTCGCCCTCGTGGATGGCGTCGAACACCTGGAGGATGGCCCGAGCCTCACCCTCGGCACGCAGGATCTTCGACTGCGCCTCGCCCTCGGCCGTGAGGATCGCGGACTGCTTCTCACCTTCGGCAGTGAGGATCTTCGACTGCTTGACCCCCTCCGCGGTGAGGATCGCGGCGCGGCGGTCGCGCTCGGCGCGCATCTGCTTCTCCATCGAGTCCTTGATCGACATGGGCGGCTCGATGGCCTTCAGCTCGACACGGTTGACGCGGATGCCCCACTTGCCGGTGGCGTCGTCGAGCACTCCGCGCAGCTGGCCGTTGATCTGGTCGCGGCTGGTCAGGGTCTGCTCGAGGTCCATGGTGCCCACGATGTTGCGCAGGGTGGTGGTGGTGAGCTGCTCGACGCCCGTGATGTAGTTCGCGATCTCGTAGACCGCGGCCTTGGGGTCCGTGACCTGGAAGTAGATGACCGAGTCGATGTCGACCACGAGGTTGTCGGACGTGATCACGGACTGGGGCGGGAACGAATAGACCATCTCGCGCAGGTCGACCTTGGCGCGCACCTTGTCGATGAACGGCACCAGCAGATGTAGGCCGGCGTCCATCGTGCGCGCGTAGCGACCGAGGCGCTCGACAAGGTAGGCCTGGGTCTGATTCACCACCACGATCGCCCGCGCGATCGCGCTGATGACGAAGATCACGAGGACCGCGACTGCGACCCACACCACGATCTGAACGATGTCGTTGGTGTCCATCACTCCTCCTCTGGGGCGACGATGGCCGTCGCGCCTTTGATTCTGACGACCGTCACGTCGATGCCCTCGCGGATGGGCGGGGCATCGTCCTCGGTTCGCGCCGTCCATACTTCGCCGTTGAGCTTGACGCGACCGGCCGTCTCGGTCACCTCGTCGAGGCTGCGCGCCGAGCGGCCCACAAGCGCGGCGGTGTTGGTCTCGATCAGCGGGCCGTGCGCACGCATGCGGCGCAGCAGGAACGGCCGCAGGCCGAGCAGCATGGTCGCGGACACCGCGCAGAAGACGATGACGGCGAGCCACCAGGGCGCGCCGAGCAGCGCGGCGACGCCGCCGGCGAGAGCGCCGGCCGCCAACATCGCGAACGTCAGATCGAGCGTGAAGACCTCGGCAATGCCGAGCACCATCGCGCCGATGAACCACCCTAGGAACTGCATGGCGTCCCTCCTTCATTGGCACGCTATCAGGGGCACGAAGCAGGCACATCGTCCCCACGGACGATGCCCCTCATCCCCCGGGGTGAATCGCGGATTACGAGGCCCGACGCGCGGAGAAGCGCCCGGCGTCGGCGGTCAGCGTCACGGGCATCCCGTAGGTGTCCGAAAGCGCCTCCGCGGTGAGGGTCGATCCGATCTCGCCGGCGGCGACGATCCCGCCGTCTCGCATGAGCAGCACATGAGTGAATCCCACCGGGATCTCCTCGACGTGGTGCGTGACCATGACGATCGCCGGGGACCGGTTGTCGCCGGCGAGCTCGGTCAAGGCGCTCAGCAGTTCCTCGCGACCGCCCAGATCGAGGCCCGCCGCCGGCTCGTCGAGAAGCAGCAGTTCGGGATCCGGCATGAGCGCGCGCGCCACCTGGACCCGCTTGCGCTCTCCCTCGCTCAGCGTGCGGAACTCCCGGTCCGCGAAGCCGGACATCCCGAAGGCCTCGAGCAGTGCGTCCGCGCGCTCTTCGTCGAGACCCTCGTAGTCCTCGTTCCAGCGCCCGGTCACGCCGTGGGCGGCCGTCATCACGACGTTCCTGACCTTCTCGTGAGGCGGGATACGGTCCGCGAGCGCCGCGCTCGAGAGCCCTACACGGACGCGCAGCTCGCGCACGTCGGCCTCGCCGATGGTCTCGTCGAGCACCGTAGCGGTGCCCCGAGTCGGGTGCAGCCGCGCGGCGACGATCGACATCAGGGTGGTCTTGCCGGCGCCGTTCGGGCCCAGGACCACCCAGCGGTCTCGGTCGGACACGCTCCACGAGACGTTGTGGAGGATGTCGTGGCCGCCACGGCGCACGGACACGCCCTGAAGAGAAAGCACCTCGGTCATGAAGGCTGAGCCTATCCAAGAATGGAACGGTAGACGCCCAGCGTCCGCTCCCCGATGGCTCCCCACGAGAAGCTCTCCGCCGCCCGCGCGCGGCCTGCCGCGCCCATGCGTCGAGCACGGTCCGCGTCCGACACCATGTCCGTCAGCGCGGCGGCCAGATCGGCGGCGTAGCCCTCGGGGTCGAGCGGCGTCCCGGTACCGTCCTGCACCTGCTCGATCGGCACGAGCGTGCCGGTCTCCCCGTGCATGACCACCTCGGGGATCCCGCCGGTGGCGGTCGCCACCACGGGCAGCCCCACGGCCATCGCCTCGAGGTTGACGATGCCGAGGGGCTCGTAGACGGACGGGCACACAAACGCGGTGCAGGCGTCGAGGACGGCGACCAGCTCGGGCCGCGGCAGCATCTTCTCGATCCAGATCACGCCGTCGCGCTCCTGTTGAAGCCGCTCGACGGCGCCGGAGACCTCGGCGGCGATCTCCTTGGTGTCCGGCGCGCCGGCGCACAGCACCACCTGGATCTCCTTGGGCAGCTGCTCGACGGCCTTGAGGAAGTAGGGCAGTCCCTTCTGGCGCGTGATCCGGCCCACGAACACGATCGCCGGGCGGTCAGGGTCGATGCCGTGCTCGGCGACCACCTGAGCGGCGCGCGCCCGCTGATCATCGGTGGAGGGCGCCGCCCACGACGAGACGTCGATGCCGTTGTGGACCACGTAGACCTTGTCGGGGTCGACGTCGGGGTAACACCGGAGCACGTCCTTGCGCATGCCGTCCGACACCGCGATGATGCCGTCCGCGCCCTCATAGGCGGTCTTCTCGATCCAACTCGAGACGCGGTAGCCGCCACCCAGCTGCTCGGCCTTCCAAGGGCGCAAAGGCTCCAGCGAGTGGGCGGACAGCACGTGAGGGATCCCGTGAAGGCGGGATGCGAGATGGCCCGCCATGTTGGCGTACCAGGTGTGCGAGTGCACCAGGTCGGCACCCCCGCAATCCTTGGCCATGGGCAGGTTGTGCGCCAGCACGTCGAGGGAGGCGTCACCCACTCCTCCGCCCAGCGCCTCGTACCCGGTGACCCCGGGTTCATCGCGCGGACCGTCGAACGCTCGGACGCGCACGTCGAGGTGAGCGCGCAGCACCGCCGCGAGCTCGGTGACGTGCACTCCGGCGCCTCCATAGACGTGGGGCGGGTATTCACGGGTGAGGATGTCGACGCGCATGGCTCCCACGCTAGCGGTTCGACCGCTCGAAAGCCTGCGGTCGTGAGGCGATGCCCCCTATGCTGGCCATATGTCAGCGCCGAAGATTCTTGCCATTGTCCTTGCAGGGGGTGAGGGCAAGCGCCTGATGCCCCTCACCGCCGCTCGCGCGAAGCCGGCCGTGCCCTTCGGAGGCACCTACCGACTCATCGACTTCGCGCTCAGCAACCTGGTCAATTCGCACTATCTGCAGATCGTGGTGCTGACGCAGTACAAGTCGCATTCCCTCGACCGCCACATCGCGAGAACGTGGCGCATGTCGCCGCTGCTCGGCAACTACGTAGCGCCGGTCCCGGCCCAGCAGCGCCGCGGACCGCACTGGTACCTGGGCAGCGCGGATGCGATCTATCAGACCGTCAACATCATCGAGGACGAGCAGCCCGACATCGTGGTGATCGTGGGCGCAGACCACGTCTACCGCATGGACTTCTCGCAAATGGTGGACGATCACATCGCCTCGGGCGCCGAGTTCACCGTCGCCGGCATCCGTCAGCCCATCGAGCTCGCGGACCAGTTCGGCGTCATCGACGCGGACCCGGACAACCCGGACCGCATCCGGGCGTTCCTGGAGAAGCCCAAGAACCCCGAGGGACTGGCGGACAGCCCCGGCGAGATCCTGGCATCGATGGGCAACTACGTCGCCAACGCCGACGCGCTGCTGGCCGCGCTCACCGCGGACGCGGAGAACCCGAAGTCGAAGCACGACATGGGTGGCGACATCGTCCCCTACTTCGTCAACAAGGGCACCTGCGGCCTGTACGACTTCATCCGCAACGACGTCCCCGGCTCGACCGACCGCGACCGCCAATACTGGCGCGACGTCGGAACGCTCGACATGTACTACGACGCCCACATGGACCTCATCGCGGTCATGCCGGTGTTCAACGTGTACAACGACGAGTGGCCGCTCCACCAGGGGCTGATCACCCACCCCCCGGCCAAGTTCATCCACTCGGAGGAGGGCCGCCTGGGCCACGCCGCCGACTCGGTGGTCTCGCCCGGCGTGATCGTGTCGGGCGCGACCGTGACGGGCTCGGTGCTGTCACCGGGAGTCCGCCTGCACTCGTGGTCGACGGTGTCGGACTCGGTGCTGCTCGACAACGTCCAGGTCCACCGGCACGCGCAGGTCCACCGGGCGATCCTCGACAAGAATGTGCACGTGCAGGACGGCGCTCGGGTCGGCATCGACCGCGACGCCGACCTCGCTCGCGGCTTCACCGTCACGGAGTCCGGCATCACGGTCGTGGCCAAGGGCACCGTCGTCACCCCATGAGGCTCTGCGTCCTCGACGTCGACTCCACCCTGATCACCGCCGAGGTCATCGAACTCATCGCCGAGCGCGCCGGCACCCGCGAGCTGGTCGCGGACATCACCGAGCGCGCGATGCGCGGCGACCTCGACTTCTCGGAGTCCCTCAACGAGCGTGTCGCTACCCTCGCCGGGGTCCACGACACCGTGTTCGCCGAGGTCCTCGCCGAGGTCGAGCTGACGCCCGGCGCGGAGGAGCTGGTCCACACCCTGCAGGCCGAGGGCTGGGAGGTGGGCCTCGTATCCGGAGGCTTCATCGAGGTGGTGGGTCCGCTCGCGAAGCGACTCGGCATCACCCGCTACCGGGCCAACGCGCTCGAGGTTGCCGACTGCCGGCTCACGGGCCGCACCGTGGGGCCCATCATCGATCGCGCGGCGAAGGCCGCCACCCTGCGCGCCTTCGCCGGGGAGGTGGGCTGCCCGCTCGAGGATGCGGTGGCGATCGGCGACGGCGCCAACGACCTGGACATGATGGCGACGGCCGGTCTGGGCATCGCCTTCAACGCGAAGCCGGTGGTCCAGGCCCAGGCAGACGTGGCGCTCAACGCGCCGCGGCTGGACGCCGCGCTCGACATCATCCGCGCGCGCTCCTGACGTCCGGCGACGAGCGCGTCAGGCCAGGCGCCGCCGAGCGGCGAGTGCCATGATCGCGAAGGCCTGCGCCTCGGCGCTGGTGCCCTGCCGGTCGAACTCGGGGGCACCGCACACCTCCCTCACCAGGCCGGACCCGTCGACGCGGGCGAGCGCCGCATCCGTCCAGCGCCGTGCGCGGTCGGCGTAGTCTGCCGGCAGCCAACCATCCGCGACGCCGGTGAACGCGGCATAGGCGAACATCAGCCCGGCGCAGCCGTCGACGAACGTCGCCGGATCGTCGAGGACGTCGTGGAATCGCCCGTCCGGGCGCTCATGGGCCGTGCACGCCTCGAGCAGCGCCCGCGTCTCACGCTGCCAGCGCAGCCGCACCTCCTGCGCGGCGACGCCGTGGTGCAGGGCCCGCGCCAGCCCCGCGGCGACCCAGCCGTTGCCGGACGCGCTGGGCTCGGCACGCACCCACGCGCGCGACGCCATGTCGAACCGGTGCCCAAACAGCCCGGTGGCCTCGTGCCAGAGCTGCTCGCGGTGCATCCGGTACTGCATGTCCGCGGGCGCGAGGTCGCCCGCCGCGACCAACGCCGGCACCACCATGTACACCGAGTCCGCCCACACCTCCTGGGAGCCGCGCAGGTGATGCAGCACGCCCCAATCGTCGCGGGGGGCATGGCGCAGCAGCCACCAGCGCTGGTGCTGGGCGGCCCGCGACGCGGCCTCGTCGCCCGCGTCGCCGAGCGCGAGCACGGCCTCGAGCAGGGCGCCGGAGTTCACCAGCCCGGCATCCCCCCTGCCGCCCAGCCAGCCGTCGGGATCGGCGTGCAGCACCGCGTCGCGGGCCAGCAACATCGCGAGTGTCGTGTCCCCGTCATCGAGCGCCGCGTGCGACGCCACCCCCTGCTCCCGCGCCAGGCGCTGCATCGACAGCAGCGCGCGCCACAGCGCTTGACTCGGCGCGGGGGCCGGGCTCACTCCCCGACGTCGCGGCCCGACAGCACGGAGACCAGCCGGCCGCAGCGCGGCCCGATCTCGGGCCAGGGGCAGTCGAACTCGAGCACGGCGGCCGTCCCCGTGGGAAGCCCGAGCGCGACACGCTGGAGCGCGGAGCGCTCGGAGCCGGGTCCCGCAAGGTGCGCGGCCGCGGCGGACCACGTGGGCTCGTGACCCACCATGATGACCGTGTCGACGTCGGCCAGTTCGCGCACCACGCCCTCGAGGCCGGCGACGTGGGTCTCGTAGAGCTCGTCGACTGTGACGAGCGTGCAGGGCTCGAGAGCCGGGGACATCAGCTTCCAGGTCTGCTGCGTGCGCACGGCGGGCGAGACGAGCGCCAGCGACGGCTGCAGCCCGGCGTCGGCGATCACCCTGCCGAGCAGCGTGGAGGCCTTGCGGCCGATGAGCGCGAGCGAGCGGGCCATGTCGTCCAGACCGACCGCCGGGGCCTCGGCCTTCGCGTGACGGGCCAGGATGAGGGTAGGCACGCGGTTATTGTCCCATGGCGTGCACGCCACCGTCGACGTGGATCATCTCGCCTGTGGTGGCCGGGAACCAGTCGCTGAGCAGGGCCGTCACCGCACGCGCCGTCGGCTCGGTGGCGTCCGAGTCCCAGCCCAGCGGCGCCCGCTCGGACCACTTGCTCTCCATCTGGTCGAAGCCGGGGATGTGCCGCGCCGCGGTGGTCTTGATGGGGCCGGCGGAGATCACGTTGCAGCGGATTCCCTGCGGGCCCAGGTCGCGCGCGACGTAGCGGTTGACCGCCTCGAAGGCCGCCTTCGCCACGCCCATCCAGTCGTACACCGGCCAGGCGAAACGCCCGTCGAACGTCAGGCCCACGATCGAGCCGCCGTGGGTGAGCAACGGGGCCGTCGCCTGGGCGAGAGCCTTGAGCGAGTAGGCCGAGATGTGCACCGCGGTGGCGACGTCGTCCCATTCAGCGGCCATGAAGTTGCCGCCCATGACCGACTGCGGGGCGAAGCCGATCGAGTGCACCACGCCGTCCAGGTGCGGCACGTGCTGGCGGACCGCGTCGGGCAGCGCGGCGAGGTGCTCGGGGTCGGTCACGTCCAGCTCGACCACCTCGGCCGGCGCGGGGAGCCGGCGGCCCATCGACTGCGTGATCTTGAAGGTGCGCCCGAGCCCGGTGAGGATCACGGTCGCGCCCTGCTCCTGGCACAGTCGCGCCACCTCGAACGCGATCGAGCCCTCGGTGAGGACGCCGGTGACGAGGATGTTCTTGCCTTCGAGAATGCCCATTGCTGCTCCTGGGTTCGGGGGTCGACGGGGGATGTGGACGATGCGGTGGCGGGGTCAGTGACCCATGCCGAGTCCGCCGTCGACCGGCAGCACGGCGCCCGACACGTAGCCGGCGGCGTCCGAGCCGAGGTAGACGGCCGCGGCCGCGACCTCGGCCGTGGCGCCGAACCGCTTGGCGGGGATGGTGGACTCGTACTGCTTGACGACGTCTTCGCCGAGCTCGGCGGTCATGTCCGTGGTGATGAACCCGGGCGCGATGACGTTCGCGGTGATGCCGCGCGAGCCGACCTCGCGGGTGACGGAACGCGCCATCCCCACCAGAGCCGACTTCGAGGACGAGTAGTTCACCTGACCGGGGTTGCCCATGAGCCCCACCACCGAGCCGATGAGGACGATGCGTCCGAAGCGTTCGCGCATCATCGAGTTGACGGCGCGGCGCACGCAGCGGAACGTGCCGGTGAGGTTGACGTCGATCACGTCGGCGAAGTCCTCGTCGGTCATGCGCATCAGCAGCCCGTCCCGGGTGATGCCGGCATTGGCGACCAGCACGCGCACGCGACCGTGCTGAGCCTCGAGCTCGTCGAACGCGGCGTTGACGGCCGCGGTGTCGGTGATGTCCGCGACCGCGCCGGTGACGCCCTCGGGCAGGTCTCCTCCGCGATAGATCGTGGACACGGTGTCGCCCTCGGCGACGAAGGCCTCGGCGATGGCACGGCCGATTCCGCGCGCCGCGCCGGTGACAAGCACATGACGGGTCATGGACGCCACGGTAGCGGAGGTCGCGGCTCGCCGCCGGAAGCGCGCCTACTAGCATCGTGCGGGTGGCACTCCCCTCGCGCGCAGCGCGCATCGCACGCGTGGTCGGAGTGGTCCTGCTCGCGCTCGCGGTGTCCGCCGTGGCGGTGAGGGCCGGCCTCTGGCAGCTCGACCGGCACGAGACGAGGGCGGCGGCCATCGCGCTCTACGAGGCCAACGCGGATCTCGCCCCCACCTCGCTCGCGGAGGTCGTGGCGCCGGGCCAAGCGGTGGGCGACGCCGAGTGGCGCACGGTGACGGCGAAAGGTCGCTTCGACGAGACGTCGCTGACGCTGCTACGGAACCGGCCCGTCGACCGCGAGCGCGCTTATCAACAGCTGGTCTGGTTCGACACCGACGACGGCCGTTCCCTGCTCCTCAACATCGGCTGGGTCCGGGTTCCGGGTCCGGAGGAGGACCTGGCGACGCCCGAGTGGCCCGTCGGCGACGTCACGGTGACGGCGGTCCTGCGTCGGGTGGAGCCGGATGACGGGCGCCGCGACGACGGCGCCACGCGTATCACCCCCGCACAGATGCCTGCACCCGCCCATCCGGCGGTCGACGGTTACGGCGCCCTCCGCGAGGCGTGCGCGCAGGACGGCTGCGTCGACGCGTTCGGCGCCCAGGTGCCGCTGCCGACGCTGAGCCTGGGCCCGCACCTGGCATACACGTGGCAGTGGTTCGCACTCGCCGTGATCGCGCCCGTCGCTGGGGTGCTGCTCGCGCGACGCGAGTGGGAGTTCACCGGAGCGCCCCGGGACGATGCGCCGCGGGCTCCCGCGCCGCGCCCGCCCCGGGCCCGGCGCGCCGGCCGGGGCGGCCTCAGCGACGAGGAGATCGAGGACGCGCTCTAGCCCCCACGAACGTCCTCAGGCGAGTTCGACGAGCTCCCGGTAGGTGTCGTTCCAGAGATCCTCGACCGCGTCGGGCAGCAGCAGGACGCGCTCGGGCTCGAGCGCGTCGACGGCGCCCTCGTCGTGCGTCACCAGCACCACCGCGCCCTCATAGGTGCGCAGCGCCCGCAGGATCTCGGCGCGAGACGCCGGGTCGAGGTTGTTCGTGGGCTCGTCGAGCAGCAGCACGTTCGCCTGACTCACCACCAGCGTCGCGAGCGCCAACCGCGTCTTCTCACCACCCGACAGGACACCAGCGGGCTTGAGCGCATCGTCCCCCTGGAACAGGAAGGATCCGAGCACGTTACGCACCTCGGTATCGGTGAGGTCGGGGGCGGCGTGACGGAGGTTCTCCAAGACGGTCGCGCTCAGGTCGAGCGTGTCGTGCTCCTGGGCGTAGTAGCCGAGCTTGAGTCCGTGACCCGACTGGACCTCGCCGGTGTCCGGGTCCTCGACGCCGCTGAGCAGGCGCAGCAGCGTGGTCTTGCCCGCGCCGTTGAGCCCCAGCACCACCACCCGAGACCCGCGGTCGATGGCCAGCTCGACGTCCGTGAAGATTTCGAGCGAGCCGTACGACTTCGACAGCTCGGCCGCCCGGAGCGGCGTCTTCCCGCAGGCCGCGGGGGTAGGGAACCGCAACGCGGCGACGCGGTCCTGAACCCGCTCGCCCTCGACACCCGCCAGCATCTTCTCCGCACGCTTCGCCATGTTCTGGGCCGCCACCGCCTTGGTGGCCTTCGCGCGCATCTTGTCGGCCTGGGCGAGCAACGCCGCGGCCTTCTTCTCCGCGTTGTCCCGCTCGCGGTGCCGACGCTTCTCGTCGGTCTCGCGCTGACGGAGGTACAGGTCCCAGCCCAACGCGTACTGGTCGAGCTCGCCGCGATTCGCATCGAGGTGGAACACGCGAGTGACGGAGGCGCGCAGCAGCTCGACGTCGTGGGAGATCACCACCAGCCCGCCGGGGAAGGACGCCAGGAACCCGCGCAGCCACACGATGGAGTCCGCGTCGAGGTGGTTGGTGGGCTCGTCGAGCAGCAGGGTCTCCGCATCGGAGAACAGGATGCGCGCGAGTTCGACTCGGCGACGCTGACCGCCGGACAGCGTCCCGATGGGCTGGCCGAGCACGCGCTGGTCGAGGCCCAGGTTGGCCGCGATGCGATGCGCCTCGGATTCGGCCGCGTAGCCGCCCGCCGCCCGGAAGCGCTCCTCGATGCCAGGGTACTGGTCCATGGCCTTGTCCCGGGCGCGCTCGTCGTCGCCCGCCATCGCCTCCTCGGCGGCGCGCATCTTCGACATGAGCCCGGCGAGGTCTCGCACCGCGAGGATCCGGTCCAGCGCGGGCTGTTCGAGGTCGCCGGAGCGGGGATCCTGCGGGAGGTACCCGATGCGCCCCCGGTGCGTGACGGAGCCTCCCGTGGGCTGCGCCTCGCCCGCGAGGATGCGCGTCATCGTGGTCTTGCCGGCGCCGTTTCGCCCCACCAGGCCGATGCGGTCGCCGGGTCCGATCTGGAAGGTGGCGGGTTGCAGGAGCACGCGGGCGCCGATCCGGATCTCCAGATCCTTGGCGATGATCACACGGTCTCCCTGCTGCCGGTACGGCGGTTCTTGTGGCGTCCCCACAACGTTTCTGCACCCGGGGTGGAACCCGACCCCGGGGACGCGGGGCGCGGATAGGGTGACCGCGTCCATTATCCCAGGGGGTCCCCATGGCAAAGAACCGCGGCTTCACCGCCCAGTCCATCGCACTCGTCGCCGTCTTCGCAGGCCTCATCGCCGCGTCGACGCTCGTGCCCGAGATCGCGCTGATCGGCGGCGTGCCGATCACGCTGCAGACCTTCGCGATCGTGCTGACCGGCCTGGTGCTGGGCCCGTGGCGCGCGCTCGCCGCCGTCTCCCTGTACCTGGTGCTCGGCCTCGCCGGCGCACCCATCTTCGCCAACGGCGCCGCTGGCCTCGCGGTCCTGACGGGCCCGACGGGCGGCTACCTCATCGGCTTCGTCGCCGCCGCGGTCGTGCTCGGCTTCATCGCCCAGGCCCTGGCCCACCGCGGCGTGCTGGCGCGGCGCGGCGTCGCCGCCGGTGCGCTCATCGCCGCCGGGCTCGTGTCGATCCCGGTGGTCTACGCCTTCGGCGTGCCGTGGCTGGCGTGGCGCACCGGCATGCCGATCATGCCCGTCGGGTGCACAGGGCTCACCGACCCGGACTGCGTCTCCGCCGTCACCGTGGGCGTGGTGCCCTTCATCCCCGGCGACATCGTGAAGGTGGTCCTCGCAGGCATCGTCGCGGCCACCATCCACCGCGCCTACCCGGGCCTGCTAGGCACCACCCGCACCCGTGCGCAGGCCGCCTCCGACGCGCCCGAGGACGAACAGGCCGCCGCCACCGCTTAACCTTGACGCATGATCGAGTTCAAGGAAGCGGCCGTCGTCGCGCCCGATTCCGGAGTGCCGATCCTCGAGCCGACCACCCTGACGCTGGCCGAGGATCGCATCAGCATCATCGGCGCCAACGGCTCGGGGAAGTCGACGCTTGCGCGCCTCATCAACGGCCTGGTGCTGCCGGTCAGCGGATCCGTCGAGGTCGACGGCCTCGACACCGCCAAGCACGGCGCGCAGGTGCGTCGCAGGGTGGGCTATCTCTTCACCGATCCCTCGGCGCAGCTGATCATGCCCACCGGGGTCGAGGACGTGGCGCTGTCCCTGCGACGCGTCATCAAGAACCGCAAGGAACGTGACGACGCGGCGATGTCCGCGCTGAAGGAGATCGGGCTCGCCACCAAGGCGGACGTCTCCGTCAACGCCTTGTCGGGCGGCCAGCGCCAGCTGCTCGCCCTCGCGGGCGTGCTGGCCTGCACCCCGTCCATCGTGGTGGCCGACGAGCCCACCACGCTGCTCGACCTGCGCTGGCGCGCGCATGTGGGCGCGCTGCTGCGCTCGCTGCCGCTCCAGGTCATCGAGGTCACCCACGACCTCGACTCCGCGGCGAAGGCGCAGCGCACTCTCGTGATCGACCTCGGCCGGGTCGTCTACGACGGCTCGCCCAAGGAGGCCGTCCAGGTCTATCGCGACCTCATGTTCGGTCGCGCCAGCCAGGGGGCGAACGCTTGATCTCGCTGCTGGGCCTCTACCGGCCGCGGAACACGCCCCTCCACCGGGCGCCGGCGTGGTTCAAGATGCTGCTGCTGCTGGGCATGTCCATCACGTGCCTCGTGGTCTCGGACCCGGTCACCAGCATCGGCATCACCCTCGCCTGCCTGCTGCTCCTCGCCTCCACGCTGCCGCCCGCGAAGGCGACGCTCAGGGGGATGGGCTTCATCGTCCTGATCGCCGCGCTCACCACCGTCTTCCAGGTGTGGCGCGGCGAGTACATCCGCGCCCTCGACCTCGCGGGCGACCTGATCTCGATCGCCGCGTTGGCGCTCGCGGTGAGCTGCTCGACCTCCATGGGCGAGATGCTCGACTTCGTCACCGCTCTCGCGAGACCCTTGCGATGGATCCTGCCCCCGGAGACCATCGGCGTCATGGTGGCGCTCACCCTGCGGGCGATCCCGGAGGCCGCTCGCATCCTGGTCGAGGCGAGGGTCGCGGCCCGGGCGCGCGGCCTGGACCGCAGCGTGAGGGCCATCCTGATCCCCTCGGCGTCCCGCACCGTCGGATTCGCCCTCCAGCTGGGCCAGGCGCTGCACGCGCGCGGCATCGCTGAATCGGGGCGCGGGGCGCACGTGCCGGAACCCGTGGGCGCTGTCGAGGGCGAGGGCTCCCCGGCCGCCCGCCTCGGGGAGCCGCCCGTCCGCGACGCCACGCCTCCCGACTCCGAGTCTGGGGCGCGCTAGCCTGAGGCCACCGAGGGGGAGGTGTCGATGGCGTTCAACGAGGGATCGCGGCTGGACCCGGGCCGCGTGCGCTCCGGGCGCCGTGGGGCCACCGGCGGCATCGCGATCGGTGGCGGCATAGGCGGCCTTGCCATCGTCCTCCTCTACATGTTCCTCGGCGGCAATCCGAATGACCTGGGCGGCCTCATGGGCGGCAGCGGCGTGGCACCGGTGGATCAGACGTCCCAGGGCGACCTCGACGAGCGCTGCCAGACCGGGGCGGACGCGAACCAGTACACCGACTGCCGGATGGTGGGCGCGGTCAACTCCCTCGACGCCTACTGGGTCGACGCACTGCCCGCCGCCGGGTTCGCCTTCGACTACCCGGGCATCACCCTCTTCGACGGCTCGGCGCAGTCGGGCTGCGGCACGGCCTCGTCCTCGACGGGCCCGTTCTACTGCCCGCCCGATTCGACCATCTATCTCGACGTGGCGTTCTTCGACGTGCTCGAGCAGCAGTTCGGCTCCTCGGGCGGGCCGCTCGCACAGATGTACGTGATGGCGCACGAGTACGGACACCACATCGAGAACCTCATCGGCGTCTTCGACGTCGCCGATCGCACCGCTTCCGGGGCGGACTCCGACTCGGTGAAGGTCGAGCTCATGGCGGACTGCCTGGCGGGTGTGTGGGCCGGCCACGCGGCGACCGTGCCCGACGAGTCGGGGACGCCGTTCCTGCAGCCGCTCACGGACCAGGATGTCGCGGACGCTGTGTCCGCCGCGGAATCCGTGGGCGACGATCGGATCCAGGAGGCCGTCCAGGGCGAGGTCAACCCTCACTCCTTCACACACGGCACGTCGGAGCAGCGCCGAGAGGCCTTCATCGTCGGCTATGAGCGGGGCACGTTGGCCGCGTGCGACGCGTTCGGCGTCACCCGGCGGTAGCGGCGCGGCCGGACGATGCGCGGGCCCGGCGGTCCGTCAGTCGTGGTCGAGCATCCCGACGAGCGTGGTGGTGGTGCGCCAGTTGCGGATGGTCATGTCCTGGTAGACGGGCGACGCCATGACGGTCGACATGCGACTGCGGGTCCGCTGCGCGCTGAGGCGGCGGAAGTACACCACGGACTCGCCCGCCCAGACGGTGTCGACGCCGTCCCGGATTCCGAACGCCGCCGCGGCGTCGCCGGCATCCACGCCCGGCCGCAGGAACGCCGCGTCGTAGTGGTACACCGCCGGCTCAGAGCCGAAGCCGTCCGGAGCATCGTCCACGGCAGATCTCAGCGCGTGGGCGTCGACCGTGACCACCACGGTGTCGACGCCGAACGCCTCCGCGAGCACGCCGACCACCGTGTCCCCCACCTCGGACGTCGAGCGTCCCGCGCCGTCGGCCAGCACATTGCCGGACTGGATGTACGTGCGCACCTCACCGAGGCCGGCCTCCTCCAGTCGCGTTCGCAAGGCGGCCATGGGCACGGGGTTGCGTCCGCCGACGTTGATGCCGCGGATCAGGACCGCGTGGGTGGCGGGCACGGTGCGGGCTCGGCGGTGAGGCCGGGATCGTCAGACGTTGAAGCCGAGCGCGCGCAGCTGCTCGCGGCCGTCGTCCGTGATCTTGTCCGGGCCCCACGGCGGCATCCACACCCAGTTGATGCGGAAGCCGTCGACCAGCCCGTCGAGCGCCTGGGAGGTCTGATCCTCGATGACGTCGGTGAGCGGGCACGCGGCGGACGTGAGCGTCATGTCGATCACGGCGTGGCGGTTCTCATCGAGCATCACGCCGTAGACGAGGCCCAGGTCCACCACGTTGATGCCCAGCTCGGGGTCGATGACGTCGCGGAGGGCCTCCTCGACGTCCGCTGCGTTCGCGGGTGACTTCGTCTCGGTCATTGCTGTCCTCCCTCTGACGCGGATCGCGCCTGGATGAGCGCGTCCCTGAAGGCCATCCAGCCCAGCAGGGCGCACTTGATACGTGCGGGGTACTTGCCCACGCCCACGAAGGCCGTGGCGTCGCCGAGCAGATCCTCGCGCTCCTCGTCGAGGTGCTCGCCTTTCGACTGCATGAGCGCGCGGAACGCCTCCACGGTGTCATCGGCGGTCGCGATCGACTCGCCGTCGAGCAGCTCGCTGAGCGCGGAGACGGAGGCCTGCGAGATCGAGCACCCCTGGCCCTCCCACGACAGGGAGGCGATGCGGTCGCCCTCCAGGCCGACGCGCAGCGTGACCTCGTCCCCGCAGGTGGTGTTGACCTGGTGGGACTCGCCGTGCGCGGGCAGCGTCACCTCGACCAGGCCCCGGCCGTGCGCCTCGCGGGCGTGATCCATGATGACCTGCTGGTACATCTGCTCGAGGGTGCTCATGCGTGGACTCCGAAGAACGAGCGGACGGTCGCCAGCGCCTCGACGAAGGCGCGAGCGTCGTCCTCGCGGGTATAGACGTGGGCCGAGGCGCGGGTGGACCCCGTGAGCCCGAATCGGCGGTGGAGCGGCTGGGCGCAGTGATGACCCACGCGGGCCAGCACGCCCAGATCGTCGAGCACCTGTCCGACGTCGTGCGCGTGGACGCCGTCCACCGCGACGGCCGCGAGGCCCAGGACGTCGATGCGGTCCGGGTCGCCGACGGGACCGAGCAGGCGCACCCCCGGGAGCTCCGCGACGCCCTCGCGCATGATCTGCGCCAGCCGCGCCTCGTGACGCGCGACCTGGTCCATGCCGAGGTCCATCAGGTAGCGTGCGGCGGCCCCCATCCCCACGGCCTGAGCCACGGGCTGCGTCCCGGGCTCGAAGCGCATCGGCGCCTCCAGCCAGGTGGTGCGCTCCATGGTGACGATGGCGATGGCGCCCCCGCCGAAGACCGACGGCGGCAGCGCGTCGAGCAGCTCCTTGCGGCCCCAGAGCGCGCCGATGCCGGTCGGGCCCAACATCTTGTGCCCCGAGAACGCCATGAAGTCGACGCCCAGTTGGGCGACGTCGACGGGCAGGTGCGGCACCGACTGGCAGGCATCCAGCACCGTGAGCGCGCCCACCTCGCGGGCGCGCGCCACGAGGGGCGCGACGTCCGCGACGATGCCGGTGACGTTGCCGGCGTGGGAGAACGCGAGCACCGTGGTGGAGCCGTTGACGATGGTGTCGAGGTTGTCGAGGTCGAAGCGGCCGTCGTCGTCCACCGGGATCCAGGCCAGCTCGGCGCCGGTGCGGGCCGCGAGCTGCTGCCACGGGATGAGGTTGGCGTGATGCTCGGCCTCGGTCACGACGATGCGGTCGCCGGGTCCGATCCGGAATCGCGCCGCCTCCTCGCCGCCCGCGCCCAGCGACGCGTCGCCGATGCCGTTCGCGACCAGGTTGATCGAGGCCGTCGCGCCCGAGGTCCAGACGATCTCCTCGGGGGACGCGCCCACCAGCCGCGCGACGTCGGAGCGTGCGGACTCGAACGCCTCGGTCGCCTCCTCGGCGAGCAGGTGCGCGCCGCGGGCGACCGCGCCGTTGTGCTCACGGTAGAACGCCGACTCCGCCTCCAGGACCGCGCTCGGCTTCTGCGAGGTGGCCGCGGAGTCCAGGTACACGAGCGGCTTCCCGTTCCTCACCGTGCGGGAGAGGATCGGGAAGTCGTCGTGCAGGTCGCGCAGCATGGATCAGGCGCTCGCCAGGTACCGGTCGTAGCCCTCGGCCTCGAGGCGCTCGGCGAGCTCCGGGCCGCCCTCCTCGGCCACGCGGCCGTTGACGAACACGTGCACGAAGTCGGGCTGGATGTAGCGCAGGATGCGCGTGTAGTGCGTGATCAGCATGATGCCCAGGCCGGTCGCATCCTTGGCGCGGTTGACGCCCTCGGAGACCACGCGCAGGGCGTCCACGTCGAGGCCGGAGTCCGTCTCGTCGAGGATCGCGACCTTGGGCGCGAGCAGCTCCATCTGGAGGATCTCGTGGCGCTTCTTCTCACCGCCGGAGAAGCCCTCGTTGACGCCGCGCTCGCCGAACGCCGGATCCATGCGCAGGTTCTCCATCGCGCCCTTGACGTCCTTGACCCAGGTACGGAGCTTGGGGGCCTCGCCGTCGATCGCGGTCTTCGCCGTGCGCAGGAAGTTGGACACCGAGACGCCGGGCACCTCGACGGGGTACTGCATCGCGAGGAACAGGCCCGCCTTGGCACGCTCGTCGACGGTCATCGCGAGCACGTCCTCGCCGTCGAGAGTGACGGTGCCCTCGGTGATCTCGTACTTGGGGTGTCCCGCGATGGAGTACGCGAGGGTGGACTTGCCGGAGCCGTTGGGGCCCATGATCGCGTGGGTCTCACCCGACGCGATGGTCAGGTCGACGCCCTTGAGGATCTCCTTGGTGCCTTCGGGGGTGTCCACGCTGACGTGGAGGTTGCGGATCTCGAGGGTGCTCATGCGTTCTCCTTGGAAAGGTGCGGGGTGTCGATGTCGACGAGCACGCGCTCGCCGTCGATACGGGTGGGGTAGGTCGCGACGGGGACCATCGCCGGGAACTCGTCCGGCACGCCGGTGCGGACGTCGAAGCGGGAGCCGTGGGCCCAGCACTCCACGTGGCAGCCCTCGACCTCACCTTCCGACAGGGACACCTCGCCGTGGGTGCAGAGGTCGTCGATGGCGTAGAAGTCGCCGTCGCCCGAGCGCACGATCGCGACCGGGATGTCGGAGCCGTTCTCGAGCGTCAACTCGGCCAACATCGCCGAGTTGGGCTCAAGGTCGCTCACCAGGCAGGCGAACTGCTCACTCATTCTCGAGCTCCTCCTCCACGTGTTCGAGCTCGAGCTCGATCTGACGCATCAGGCCGGCCTCGACTGCGGGCACGCCGATCTCGCGGATCAGGTCCGCGAAGAAGCCGCGTACCACCAGCTTGCGAGCCTCCTCCTCGGAGATGCCGCGCGAGCGCAGGTAGAACATCTGCTCCTCGTCGAAGCGGCCGGTCGCGGAGGCGTGACCCGCGCCCTCGATCTCGCCGGTCTCGATCTCCAGGTTGGGGACCGAGTCCGCCCGCGCACCGTCGGTGAGCACCAGGTTGCGATTGAGCTCGTAGGTGTCCGTGCCCTCGGCTGCGGCGCGGATGAGCACGTCGCCCACCCACACGGTCCGCGCGGTGGCGCCCGCGAGCGCGCCCTTGTAGGTCACGCGAGACGTGCAACGCGGCACGGCGTGATCGACGAAGAGCTGGTGCTCCTGGTGCTGACCGGAGTCCGCGAAGTAGAGCCCGTACAGGTCGACGCGCGCACCCTCGCCCGCGAAAGCGGCCGACGTGTTGAGGCGCACCACCTTGCCGCCCAGCGTGACCACGGATCCGTGCAGCCGCGCGTCCCGCCCGAGGCGCGCGACCACCTCGCCGGCGTGCACGGCGTCGGCGTCCCACTGCTGCAGCAGCACCAGGTTGAGGCCGGCGTTGTCTCGCAGGTCGATCGACACCAGCTCGGAGTACCGCGCTGTGCCGGTGCGGTTGATGACCACGGTCGCCTCGGAGCTCTGCCCGAGCTCGAGCAGCAGGTGGCCGCGCACGTCGCCGCCGGTGCCATGCAGGTCGACGGTGATGGGCTCGTCGACCACGGTGTTGGGCGCCACGGTGAGCGCCATGGCGCCGCCGGCGTGCTTGACGGCCACGGCCGAGGCGCGGTCGCCGGGGCCGCGCACCGTGCGTTCACGCGCCGCGTCGGGGTCCACCTGCGTGAGGGTGACGCCGGCGGGCAGGTCGCTGGTGGTCCACTCGAGCCTGCCGTCGACCGCCTCGTCCTTGAACAGCGGCGCGAGGTCGCGCATCGCGCTGAAGCGCCAGTTCTCCTCACGCCCGGTGGGCATGGGGAACGCGTCGACGTCGAAGGACGTGCGACGGTCCGCGCGGGAGCTGTCGGGAACGGTGGCGCCCACGCCGTGCGTGTGCGCGGCGTCGACGGTGGCCTGGCTGTGATCGGTGACGGTCAACCGACGGATCCTTCCATCTGAAGCTCGATGAGGCGGTTGAGCTCGAGCGCGTACTCCATGGGCAGCTCGCGCGCGATGGGCTCGACGAACCCGCGCACGATCATCGCCATCGCCTCGAACTCGTTCATTCCTCGCGACATGAGGTAGAACAACTGGTCCTCGCTCACGCGCGACACGGTCGCCTCGTGAGCCATGTGGACGTCGTCCTCGCGGACGTCGACGTACGGGTACGTGTCGGAGCGTGAGATCTGGTCGACCAGCAGCGCGTCGCACAACACGTTCGACTTCGAGTTCTTGGCGCCCTCGAGGATCTGCACCAGCCCGCGGTAGGACGTACGGCCACCGCCGCGCGCGACGGACTTGGACACGATCGATGACGACGTGTTCGGGGCGGCGTGGACCATCTTGGAGCCCGCGTCCTGGTGCTGGCCCTCGCCGGCGAAGGCGATCGACAGGGTCTCGCCGCGGGCGTGCTCGCCCAGCAGGAAGATCGCCGGGTACTTCATGGTGACCTTGGAGCCGATGTTTCCGTCGACCCACTCCATCGTCGCGCCCTCGGCGGCCGTGGCGCGCTTGGTCACCAGGTTGTACACGTTGTTGGACCAGTTCTGGATGGTCGTGTAGCGGACGCGCGCGTTCTTCTTCACGATGATCTCGACCACCGCGGAGTGCAGCGAGTCCGAGCTGTAGATGGGCGCGGTGCAGCCCTCGACGTAGTGCACGTATGAGCCCTCGTCGGCGATGATCAGCGTGCGCTCGAACTGGCCCATGTTCTCGGTGTTGATGCGGAAGTAGGCCTGGAGCGGGATCTCGACGTGGACGCCCGGCGGGACGTAGACGAACGAGCCACCCGACCACACCGCCGTGTTCAGCGCCGCGAACTTGTTGTCGCCCACCGGAATCACGGTGCCGAAGTACTGCTCGAACATCTCGGGGTGCTCGCGCAGCGCCGTGTCGGTGTCGAGGAACAGCACGCCCTGCGCCTCCAGGTCCTCGCGGATCTGGTGGTAGACCACCTCGGACTCGTACTGGGCGGCCACGCCAGCGACCAGCCGCTGCTTCTCCGCCTCCGGGATGCCCAGCCTGTCGTAGGTGTTCTTGATGTCGTCGGGCAGGTCTTCCCAGCTGGTGGCCTGCTTCTCCGTCGACCGCACGAAGTACTTGATGTTGTCGAAGTCGATACCGGTGAGGTCCGAGCCCCAGTGGGGCAGGGGCTTCTTGCCGAAGAGCTTGAGGCCCTTGAGGCGGAGTTCGAGCATCCACTCGGGCTCGTTCTTCAGCGCCGAGATCTCGCGGACGACGTCCTCGTTCAGGCCGCGCTTGGCGAGCGCGCCGGCGCTGTCGGAGTCGTGCCATCCGAACTGGTAGTTGCCGATCGAGGCGATGGCCTCGTCCTGCGTCATGGGCTCGGTGGGAGCACTCATGCTCATCCTTCCTTCCGGGTGGGGGTGGTGAGCGGGATGGTGGTGGTGCAGACGTGTGCGCCGCCCGCAAGGGTCGACAGCCGCTGCACGTGCACGTCGAGGACCCTCGAGAAGGCGCGGGCCTCGGCCTCGCACCACTCGGGGGTCTTCTCCGCGATGGACTGGACGGGGCAGTGCCCCTGGCACAACTGGACGGTGATGCCGCCGGGTCCGGGACGCACCGATGCGGCGTATCCCTTCTCGCCGAGCGCTGCTGCCAGCGATGCGACCTTGCGCTCCATGGGGGCGGCGGGGTCGACGGCGCGCGCCAGCGCGGTCTCGAGCTCCTTCGCCTTGCCCTCGACGAAGGCCTCGAGCGCGCCCGCGTCGCGCAGCGAGGCGAGCGCGTCGACGGCGACGTCGCGATACGCGGACGTCAGGGCGCGCTGGCCCTCGGAGGTCGCGACATACGAACGCGCAGGGCGACCCCGGCCCCGCACGTGCGAGCCCGCCGGCTCGTGGTCGACGATGTGACCCGCGTCGAGCAGCGACCCGAGGTGGCGGCGCACGCCGGCGGGCGTCACGCCCAACTCGCGGGCGAGCGCGGCGGCGGTGATGGGTCCCGCGGTGGCGATCAGGCTGAGGACGCGGTCGCGAGTCGTGTCGGCAGACATACGACCTCCGTGAGAGCGCTCGGGGAAGCCCGCGGACGGGCCCGGTGAATAAGCAAACATTCTCGTTGTCAAAACTGTTCCTCGCAAGCAAGGCGAGCCTTACCGGAGAACGCCCGGACGGCCCCCGGTGCACCCGTACTATTGGCGGGTGACAAGCACCACCGACCGCCGCAACCCCGTCCGCGCCGCCGGAGCCGCCGTGGCGGACCTCCTCGGCCGCCACGCGCGCGGGCTCACGTTGGCCAACATCGCGACGCAGGGCGGCATCATCGTGACCGGCGGCGCGGTGCGCCTCACGGGATCGGGCCTGGGCTGCTCCACCTGGCCGCAGTGCGAGCCCGGGAGCTTCGTGCCCGCGGCGTTCGGCGAGACCACCTTTCACCCCTACGTCGAGTTCGGCAACCGCCTGCTCACCTTCGTGCTGCTGCTGGTCGCCGCCGCGATGGCGATCGCCGTGTGGCGCACGCGTCGGGAACTGCGCTGGTGGGGCCTCGTGCCGCTGCTCGGCGTGGTCGCCCAGGCCGTCGTGGGCGGGGTGACCGTGCTGGTGGACCTGCACCCGCTGGTGGTGGCTCCGCACCTGCTGTTGAGCCTCGCGCTGGTCTGGTACTCGGTGCGCTTCGCCCTGCGCTACCGCGGCGCGCACGGCCGCCTCGGCACGTCGCTCGCCCTCGAACGCTGGGTGTCCCTCGGGCTGCTCGGCGTGCTCGTGGTGCTGGGGGCGCTCACCACCGGCGCGGGACCGCACTCCGGCGACGCCAACGCCACCGAGCGCCTCGCCCTCGATCCGGCGCTGGTGGCCCGGGCTCATGCGATGACGGTGTGGGCGTTCGTCGCCGTGTTGGCGTGGATGGGCTGGCGCATCCGTCGTGACCGGTCCGCGGGCGATCGCGACGAGGCGCGGCGGGCGTGGCTGGTGCTCGTCGTCGTGACCCTCGCGCAGGGCCTCGTCGGCTACGTCCAGTACTTCACCGGACTGCCCATCGTGCTCGTCGGCGCACACCTGCTCGGGGCCGCCGTGCTGGTCGCGGCGCACTCCGCCGCGTTCCGGCTGCTCCGCGTCGAGACCCCCGCCTGATCGCCTTCCCGGCGATAATGGGCGGGCCGCCGCTCCCCGGACCCGAAGGAAACTCTGCATGACGACCACCGCCGCCACCCGTTCGAAGGCCGGCCCCACCGCCGGCTTCCGGCCGGAGATCCAGGCGCTGCGCGCGCTGGCGGTGCTGGGCGTGGTGCTGTTCCACCTGTGGCCGGGGCGGCTCACCGGCGGGTACGCGGGTGTCGACGTCTTCTTCGTGATCTCCGGCTACCTCATCACCTCGCACCTGGCGCGCGAGGTGACCCGCACGGGACGGATCGCCCTGAGCCGCTTCTGGGCGCGTCGCGTCCGCCGGCTCCTGCCCGCGGCGCTGTCGGTGCTGGTGCTCACCACCGCCGCCACGTACCTCTGGGTCCCTCGGAGCCTGTGGACCCAGCACCTCTGGGAGGTCATCGCCTCCGCGACCTACTGGCAGAACTGGCGGCTGACGGCGGAGGCGGTCGACTACCTCGGGGCGGAGAACAACCCGTCATCCGTCGAGCACTACTGGTCGCTCTCGGTCGAGGAGCAGTTCTACCTGCTCTGGCCGCTGCTGCTGGTGGGGGCGCTCATCCTCGCGCGGCGCCTGGGCGTCGACAACCGGCGCGTGTTCATGGTCATGCTCGCGCTCGTGGGGGCCGTGGGCCTGACGACGTCGATCTGGATGACCGCGACCAACCCGGCGGCCGCCTACTTCGTCACCCCCACCCGCGTGTGGGAGTTCGCCGTGGGCGGCCTGCTCGCGTTCGCGCCGGCCGCCACGGCACGCCTGGGCGACCGTGGCCGCGCCGCGACCGCCTGGGCGGGCTGGGCGGCGATCGCGGTGACCTTTGTGCTCTACACGCCGCGCACCCCCTTCCCGGGCTGGACGGCTCTGTTGCCGGTGCTGGGCACAGCCGCGGTGATCTGGGCCGGCTCCTTCGAGCGCGGCGTGCTGGCGCGGGTCACCGGGTGGCGCCCCGTCCAGTACACCGGCGACGTGTCCTACTCGCTCTATCTGTGGCACTGGCCGTTCATCGTCATCGTTCCCTACGCGCTGGATCGTCCCCCGTCCTTCCTCGGCAACGTCGCGATCCTGGTGGTCTGCTACGTGCTCGCCGGGTTGTCCAAGCGCTTCATCGAGGACCCCGCCCGCGACGGCGCGCTGCTGCGCAACCGCACCGGGCGAACGTACGCGTTCGCGGTCGTGTCGATGGCGGTGACCGTCGCATTCGCGGCGTGGGGCATCGTCGCGGCGCAGGGCAGCCTCACGGACTCGGAGGAACGCACCACGGAGCTCGTGGGGCGCACCGAGGGATGCTTCGGGGCCGCCGCGGTGCTGGGCGGCGAACAGCCGTGCGTGGACCCCGAGCTGGACGGCGTGCTACTGCCCGAGCCCGCGGCGATCCTCGAGGACACGGGCGACGCGTATGCGTGCTACGACCAGTCCCCCGGCGCGTCCGTCCAGACGTGCACCTACGGCTCGACGGCGCCCGACGCGCTCAAGGTGGCTCTCATCGGCAACTCCCACGCCGCATCGTTGCTGCCGGGCCTGATGGACCAGCTCGACACCGCGAACTGGACGCTCGACACCTACCTGTCACGCGGGTGCGAGTGGCAGGCCCCACGACCGGACGACGCCGAGTGCGCCGAGCACCGTCAGGCCCTCCAGCAGGCCATGGAGGGCGGCGGCTACGACCTGATCCTCGTGTCCGAACGCCGTTCGCTCACCATCCCCGCCGGCGACCCCAACCCCGCCGCCGCGCTCCATGCGCAGGCGTGGGCGCCGCTTCTCGAGCAGGGCGTCCCCATCGTGGCCGTGGCGGACAACCCGGTGATGACGGACACGTCCTTGGACTGCATCGCGCGTGCCGACGGCTTCGACTCCGCGTCCGAGTGCGGCGTGGCACGGTCCGACGGGTTGGGCACGTCCGACCACCTGCCCGAGGCCGTCGAGCTTGCCGGCGACGGCGCCTACCTGGTCGACTACACGGACCTCTACTGCGACGAGTCGTGGTGCCCCGCCGTGATCGGCCACGTCATCGCGTACCGCGATCGCACCCACATCACGGCGACGTTCAGCCGGACCCTGGCGCCGTTCCTCGTGGCCGACGTGCAGGACATCCTGGCCTCCCACGCCGGGTGAGGACGATGCGCCGGGGGCGATCAGTCCAGGGGTGACGGCGGGCGTCGCCAGGCCGCGTCAGCCGGCCTGAGGGTGGCGCCGTGTGAGCGCCTGGCGGCATCGACCGCCATCGCGCCCGCCAGCAGGGTGGGCCCGCAGATCGAGCCGGCCCAGATCGATGCGAGGACCTCGTCGAGAGGCACCCAGCGCCCCTCCATATCTCGCTCCTCCTCGGAGCGTGCGAAGCGCTTGGCCTCGGGGACCTCGGCGATGTCGCGCGCGAGGTAGATGCGGATGCCCTCGGATGAGCCACCCGGCGAGGCGTACATGTCGATCAGCACGTCCCAACGCGCGGCGGTGAGATCGGCCTCCTCGAACAGCTCACGGGCGGCGGCGTCCCGAGGGTCCTCGTCGGCGAGGTCGAGCAGACCCGCCGGGGGCTCCCAGGTCTCCGTGCGCACGGGGTGCCGGTACTGGCGCACCAGGAACAGCTCGTCCCGGTCGTTGAGCGCCATCACGGCCACCGCGCCCGTGTGGTGCACGTAGTTCCGCGTCACGACGCCGGACTCACCCAGGTCCACCGTGTCCGTCCGGAGGTCCCAGACGCGCCCCGCGAAGGACAGCTCCGTGGCGAGCACCGGGCGCTCGGCCGGGACGTCGGCGATCACGCGTTCAGACGTTCGCGACCGCCTCGTCGGCGGCCTCCGCCGGAACCGTTGCCGCCGCCTCGACGGCGGCCGCGCGGCGCGCGACGGCGGCGCCGATGAGCCCGGCGAACAGCGGGTGCGCCTTCGTGGGGCGTGACCGGAACTCCGGGTGAGCCTGAGTGGACACGTAGTACGGATGCGTCTCCCGCGGAAGCTCGACGAACTCCACGAGGGAGCGGTCGGGACTCTCGCCGGACACGATCAGCCCGGCCTCCTCGAGTCGCGCCCGGTAGGCGTTGTTGACCTCGTAGCGGTGGCGGTGGCGCTCGCCCACCGTGGTGACGCCGTAGGTCTGGGCGACCACCGAGCCCTCCTTGAGGACGGCGGGGTACTCGCCCAGGCGCATCGTTCCTCCCAGGTTGCCCTTGCCGTCGACGATCTCGAGCTGCTCCTCCATGGTGGCCACCACGGGGTGCGGGGTGTCGGGATCGAACTCCGAGCTGGAGGCGCCCTCAAGGCCCAGCACGTTGCGGGCGTACTCCATCACCATGGTCTGAAGGCCCAGGCAGATACCGAGCGTGGGGACCTTGTTCTCGCGGGCCCAACGCAGCGCGCCGATCTTGCCGTCGACGCCGCGGATGCCGAAGCCGCCGGGCACGAGCACGCCGTCGACGCCGCCGAGCGCCTCCTGCGCGCCCTCGGGCGTCTGACAACGGTCGGAGGCGACCCACCGCAGCCGCACCCGCGCGTTGTGGTGGAACCCTCCGGCACGCAGCGCCTCGCTCACCGACAGGTACGCGTCGGGCAGGTCGACGTACTTGCCGACCAGCGCGATCTCGACCTCCTTGGCGGGCTTGTGGACGCGCTTGAGAACCTCGTTCCAGGCGCCCCACTCGACGTCGTGGAACGCCAGGTCGAGGCGACGCACCACGTAGGCGTCGAGGCCCTCGGAGTGCAGGACCTTGGGGATGTCGTAGATGCTGGGCGCGTCGACAGCGTTGACCACGGCCGCGGCGTCGACGTCGCACATCAGCGCGACCTTGTTCTTGACGGACGCGGGCACCTCGCGGTCGGAGCGCAAGACGAGCGCGTCCGGCTGGATGCCGATGCTGCGCAGGGCGGCCACCGAGTGCTGCGTGGGCTTGGTCTTCTGCTCGCCCGAGGGTCCGATGTACGGCACCAGAGAGACGTGGAGGAAGAACACGTGGTCGCGGCCCACGTCGTGGCGGACCTGGCGGGCCGCCTCGAGGAACGGCTGCGACTCGATGTCGCCCACCGTGCCGCCGATCTCGGTGATGATGACGTCCACGCCCGGCCCGGCCTGCTCGCGCATGCGGCGCTTGATCTCGTCCGTGATGTGCGGGATCACCTGAACCGTGTCGCCCAGGTACTCGCCGCGGCGCTCCTTGGCGATGACCTGGGAGTACACCTGGCCGGTGGTGACGTTTGACGAGGCGGACAGCTCGACGTCGAGGAAGCGCTCGTAGTGCCCGATGTCCAGGTCCGTCTCGGCGCCGTCGTCGGTGACGAACACCTCGCCGTGCTGGAACGGGTTCATGGTGCCCGGATCCACGTTGAGATAGGGATCGAGCTTCTGCATGGTCACCCGGATGCCGCGAGACCTCAGCAGCCGCCCGAGGCTCGACGCCGTCAGACCCTTCCCGAGGGAGGACACAACGCCTCCGGTGACGAAGATGTGACGGGTGACATGGTCCGTACCGGACGAGAATCGCGTTCGCTCCACGGGCTTCGAGCCTATCAGCCGTCGGCGCCTGATGGGACGCCCGAATCGCCGAGGATCCCCGGGACCTGTCCGTCCGCGTAGTCCGGGCGGGCCCCGACCACCGTCTCGGCGACGGTCGCCGCCACCGTGACGGAACCCACGGTCCAGCCGGTCGCGGCCACCGTCGCCACCGCGTCTCCGGGCGCGAAGGGGGCCACCGCCGCGGGGGCGCCGGCCACCGTCACGGGAGCGTCATACCTGCTGAAAGCGTTGACCAGGCCCGCGGTCGCGTCACCGTCGGAGCCCGCGACCACGATCACGGCATCGGCGCGGGCGGCGGGCTGTCCCGTCGCCAGATCGGCCTGCTCGAGCAGGTCCCAGAGCACGGCTCCGCGGTCCGCACCGGCCGCGTCGATCTCGGCGAGATCCGTCCCGGTGGGTGCCGCACCGGTTGATCCCTGAACGAAGGCCTCGGCGAGAATCTCCTCTGGATCGGTGGAGTCGACACCCACCAGCGACGGCGCGACCTGATCGGCGAGGGCGGATCGAAAGGGCCGCGTGGCGGGGTCGGTCCACCCGTCGGCGAGCTGCACGGTGCCCGCGAGGTCTCCCCCCGCCAGGCCGATCCGTGCGCCGATCGCGGCCACCGCATCGTCCGACGCGCCGGGCGCGACCACGATCACCACGGCGGAGCCGGGCAGCAGCCCCGCCAGGATCGCGGGCGCGGCACCGTCGATGTAGGCGACGGCGGCATCGGCGCGGGCGCGCTCCGCGTCCGTCTGAGCGCGCGCGCCGTCGAGGTCCGTCTGGAGGGTGTCGATCTGTTCGCCCAGATCGCCCAGCAGCGCGGCCCGCAGAGGCCCGGAGCCGAGCACCACCCCGATCGCCAGGACAGCGAGCCCGGCGGCGGCGGCCAGCAGCCGTGACCGGGTGTCACTCATCGATCGCCGCCCAGGGTCGCCGTGAGCCAGTCCCAAGCGCCAGCGATCGCATCGTGCCCCTCGGGGGTGCCCCAGGCGGCCAGCGCGACGGCCACCACGGCGAGGCCGAGCGCGCCCCATGCCATCCACGCGCTGTACCGGTGCCGATAGACGGTGCCGAGCACGCGCGCGTCGACCACCACGCCGGTCGCCACGAGCCGGGTGAGCAGCGCTCCGGCCCCGGCCACAGTCCGATCCTCGACGTAGTCGAGCAGCCCGTCCCGCGCACCTGCCACCACCACCACGGAGGCGCCGGAGGCGTGGGCGGCCAACACGGCCACGTCCTCGCTGCCGATCACGGCGTCGCAGGCGTCGTGGGAGAGGCCGATCGCCTGCGCCCGGGAGCGGCCGGCGTCGCGCCCCTCGGGGTCGTGGACGATCACCTGGCCGGCACCGCGCAGCGCATCCTCGCTCACGGCGTCGATGTCGCCCACGACGATGCGCGGCACCAGCCCCGCGGCGCGCGCCGCATCGGCGCCCTCGCCCACGGCGATCACCACCGGGCGGCGCTCACGGGCGAAGCGGGCGAGGCCCGGGTCCGTCCCCGAGAACCGCGGGGTGACCACCACCACCGGGCGGCCGTCGACGGGCAGACGGAGCTGGGGCAGGCCCACCCCGTCGAGCAGCAGACCGGCGTCACGGTCGAGCAGGTCGAGCGCGTTGGCCGTGAACGAGGCGACGTGGACATGGAGATCTTCACCCGCCTCCCTCACCCTGCGCTCGACGTCCTCCACGGTGAGCAGTTCGCCCGCGGCGACGACGTCGCCGTCGACGGTCACCAACGCGCCCTCGAGCGCGACCCGCGCGCCGTCGCGCACCCCCAGCACGGCCTCCCCGGCAGCGTCGATCACGGGGATCGCAGCCTCGAGCAGCACCAGAGCTCCGGTGGTGGGCAGGCGGCCGGACAGCGACCGCCGTACGTTGACCACGGCCGCCGGGCGTCGCGCGGCGAGCGCGGACGCCGCGCGCCTGTCCAGGTCGAGCACATCGATGATGGCGATGTCGCCGGGCTGCAGCCGCCGGGAGAGCTCAAGGGGCGAGGAGTCGACCCGGGCCGGGCCCGTGATGGTGGTCGTGGCGGCGGTCATGGCCGCTATGGTGCCACGCGCGACGCCTCCAGCAGCTCACGCGCGTGGGCGAGTGCGGTCTTCGAGTCCTCGCGCCCGGACAGCAGGCGAGCGAGCTCCTCGACCCGGTCCTCGCCATCGACCTCGTGGACCTGCGCGCGGGTCACGGCGCCGTCCGAGGCCTTGGCGACCACCACATGCCGGTCGGCGTACGCCGCCACCTGGGCGAGATGGGTGACCACCAGCACCTGGTGGGTGCGCGCCAGCTCGGCGAGGCGCCGGCCGACGGCGATGGCGGCACGTCCGCCCACACCGGCGTCGACCTCGTCGAAGACGAACGTGTGGCCGGGCGCGGCGGCGTGCCGCGCGAGCGACACCTCGATCGCGAGCATGATCCGTGACAGCTCGCCGCCCGACGCCGCCTGGGCCACGGGCCGGTGCGGCGCTCCGGGGTGCGACGCGAGAGTCATGCTGACGTCATCGGCGCCCGAATGCCGCAGCTCCGCACGCTCGACCTCGACGGCGAAGGATGCGTCGGGCATGGCGAGCCCGCTGAGCTCGGCGGCGACGTCGGTGGCGAGGCGGGCGGCGGCCTCGCGGCGGCTGGCGGTGAGCGCGGCGGCACGGGACTCGACCTCGAGTGCAGCCGCACGTTCCGCCTCACGGCGCGCGGCGAGGCTCTCGTCCCACGAGTCGTCCTCGGCGACGGCCGCCGCCGCGCGCTCGCGGTAGGCCAGCACCCCATCGAGGTCCGCGCCGATGCGGCGCATCAGGGCGTTGAGATCGGCGCGCCGGGCCTGCAGCTCGTGGAGTCGAGCGGGGTCTGCATCCATGCGATCCAGGTACGACGCGAGTTCCTGGGCGACGTCCGCCGCACCGTAGGCGACATCCGCGAGTCGCGTCTCGAGTTCGGCGAGGCCGGGGTCGTGACGTGAGGCGTCCGCCAGCGCGCGGCGCGCGGCGTCCACGGCGACCACCACGGTGAGTTCCGACTCGCCGTCGATGGCCTCGCGTGCGCCCGCCACTCCGGCCCGCACCGCCTCGGAGTTCTCGAGGACCTCGGCCTGCGATCTGAGCGCCCGGTCCTCCCCGGCCTGCGGAGCGACCTGGTCGATCGCGGCCAGGTCGTCACGCATGCGTGCGGCCTCGAGGCGCGCGAGATGCGCGCCCGATTCCATTCGCTCGAGCTCGTCCTGGGCGTGACGCCACGCCCACCAGGCCTGGGTGTAGCCGTCCAGCAAGTCGGAGTGACCCGCGTAGCCGTCGAGGATCCCGCGCTGTTCGGCGGCCGAGCGCAGCCGCGCCTGGTCGCTCTGCCCGTGCACGGTGACCCAGTGGGTAGCGACCTCGGCGAGCACGCCCTGGGGCACGGTCCGCCCGCCCACGACGGTGCGCGAGCGTGTGGTGGCGCCCACGCTGCGGCTGACGATGACCGTCCCGTCGTCGTCGAGCGCCGCGCCCGCCTCGCTCAGGCGTTCGGCGGGCCAGGAGCCCGGGACCACATCCACCACGGCCTCGGCGAGCGCCGCATCGGCGCCGCTGCGGACCGTCGCGGGCACGGACTTGGACCCCACGATCAGTCCCAGCCCGGTCAGCACCATCGTCTTGCCTGCCCCGGTCTCCCCCGTCACGCAGGTGAGCCCGGGCCCGAGCTCCAGGCGGGCGGACTCGATCACGCCAAGGTTCTCGATCGCAAGCTCGCGCAGCACGGTCAGATCCCCGCGGCCCACCCGTCGAGGTCGCGGTTGCCGCGGAAGCCGTCGACGGGAAGGGAGAACTTCTTCACGAGCCGCTCGCTGAACGGGGCATCGGACATGCGGGCCAGATGCACGGTCTCGCCGCCGCGGCGCGCCTCGACCCGGCCGCCCTTCGCCACCTCGATCGCGCGAGCGCCGTCGAGCACCACCTGCGCGTCGCTCGCGGACCGCTCGAGGATCTCCACCGTGATCGTCGATGAACGCCCCACCACCAGCGGGCGCGCGAAGAGGGCGTGCGCGGCCAGTGGCACCACCAGCAGAGCATCGACATCGGGCCACAAGACGGGGCCGCCGGCGCTGAAGGCGTGGGCCGTCGATCCGGTGGACGTCGCGATGACCACGCCGTCGCAGCCGAAGGTGGACAACGGGCGCCCGTCGATGTCGAGGCCCACCTCGACCGTGGTGCGGAGGTTGGCCCGCTCGACGGTGGCCTCGTTGAGCGCCCATCCCGACGTGACAGAGCCGTCGGGCGCCGTCACGGTGACGTCGAGGGTGCCGCGCTCCTCTATCTCGTAGTCGCCCTCGGCGAGTCGCCGCGCGGCGTGCGCCACGTCGTCGCGCTCGAGTTCCGCGAGGAAGCCCACCCTGCCCAGGTTGACGCCCAGCAGCGGGATCCCCGTGCCGTGCGTGAGGTGTGCGGCGTGGAGCATCGTGCCGTCGCCGCCGAGTACCAGCGCCGCCTCGATGGGCTTGTCGACGCCCTGCGTGAAGTCGCTGCATACGTCGACGCCCTCTGCCGTGAGCGCCGCTCTCGCGAGCTCGGCCGCATCGAGGGTCTCGGGACGGTGCGGGTTCGTAAGGATCAGGATCCGGCGCGTCATGGCGTGCCTCCCGTCTGATCCTCGATCGAGGCCCTCACCAGGCCTTCCGTGAGCGCGTCCGGGCGTGGACGGCTGCCGCCCCTAGCCTGCCATGCCCGAGACGCCCACACGAAGAACTCGACGTTGCCGTGCGGGCCGGGCAGCGCGGATCTCGCGATCCTGTGGATGGACAGCCCGGCCGTCGTCAGCGCGTCGACCACCCTCGCGACCGCGCGCGCACGATCGTCACGGTTGGTGACCACGCCCCCCTTGCCCAGGCGTTCACGGCCCACCTCGAACTGAGGCTTCACCATGAGGAGCAGGTCCACGTCCTCCGCGCACGTCGCGAGTAGCGGCTCGACCAGCAAGGTCAGCGAGATGAAGGACACATCGGCCACCACCAGGTCCGGGCGCTCGCCGCCCAGGTGCTCGGAGGTCAGCTCGCGAGCGTTGAGGCCCTCCCGTGCCACCACCCTCGGGTCGCTCGCGACCACCGGCGACAGCTGGCCGTGGCCCACGTCGATCGCGTGGACCCGCACCGCCCCGCGCTCCAGCAACACCTGGGTGAAGCCGCCCGTCGACGCACCCACATCGAGACAGGTGCGGCCCACGACGTCGATCTGGGGGCAGGCCTCGAGCGCGCCCACAAGTTTGTGCGCGGCACGTGAGACGAAGTCTTCTCCTGCCGTATGGACGGTGACCTCCGCATCGTCCCGGACGTCCATCGCCGACTTCGACACGACGACTCCGTCGACCGAGACGTCGCCCGCGTCGATCAACTGCTGGGCGCGGGTGCGCGACTGTACGAGCCCGCGCGCCACGAGCGCGCGGTCCAGCCGCATGGTCAGCGAGGCTCGTCGCGGAGGCGGTTGGACAGCGCCTCCTGCACCTTGTCGAAGAACGCGGCCTGCTGCTCCAAGTCCTCCGGCAGCTCGGTCACGGCCTTGAGGGCCTCTTGGACCTCCGCTGGATACTCGACATGCCCCAGGGATTCACGCGCGTCGTTGATGTCACCCATGTGTCAGGAGGCTACTCCGAAGTGCGGAAGCGTCTCAACATCGATCTGCTCGCCCGCGTCCGCCGCGGCCCAGGCGGCCGCGCACGCGGCGCGCAGCCGGTCCATGGGATCGCCGCCGTCCGCGACCAGCCGGCGCTCCGTGACCCGGGCGCGCGCCTGGCCCACGTGCCACCAGCGGTCGACGAGCTCGGGCGCAGGGTGCGCCTCCTCGAGGGTCGAGAGGTCGCCGCCGATGAACGACGGTCGCTCCGCGGGCACCGCGAGCACCGCATCGCGCGCGCTGGACACGCCGGTAAGCACCAGCAGTCCGGGCATCGCAGCCGCGCGCGCGCCGCGCAGATCCGTGTCGAGGCGGTCGCCGATCATGAGCGGACGCTCGGCGCCCGCCTTGCGGGCAGCGAGATGGAACATCGCAGGCTCGGGCTTGCCCGCGGAGACCGGATCTACGCCGGTCGCGGTGCGCACCACGCCCACGAGCGAGCCGTTGCCGGGTGCCATGCCGCGCTCGGTCGGGAGCGTGAGATCGAGGTTGGTGGCGAAGAACCGGGCGCCGGCGTTGATCGCGTAGACCGCCTCGGCGAAGTCCTTCCACCCCAGATGCGGCGCGAAGCCCTGAATGACCGCCACCGGGTGGTCCGTCGCGCTGTCGACAATCACGAAGCCCTTCGCCGCCACGGCCGTGTGAAGGCCCGCGCCGCCCACCACCAGGACCTTCTGTCCCGTCCGCACCTGCTCGGCGAGCAGTTCCGCACCGGCCTGCGCGGCGGTCATCACCTCGCCGGGAGCACAGGGGATACCCAGTTCCGAGAGGTGGCCCGCTACAGTCTCAGGCTCGCGCGACGCGTTGTTCGTGACGAACAGGAGCCGCATCCCCGCGGCCCGCGCTGCCTCGAGGGCGGGCGGTGCGGTCGGGATGGAGTGCGAGCCCTTGTAGGCCACTCCGTCGAGGTCGACGAGTGCGACGTCGAAGGCCTCGCGCAGCGGAACGTCGGTCCCCAGCAGCCCCGCCTCGGTCATGCGCGCTCCTCATCCGTCGATGCCTCGTCGTCGATCTCGTCGTCGTCGATCTCGTCGTCCGCATCCTCCTCCGGCTCGGGCTCGGGGAGCTCGGCTGTGTCGTACAGGAGGATGTCGTCCTCGATGTCCTCCTCGACCGCCTCCGGGATAGCGGCCTCGAGGCCGTCGGCCTCATCATCGCGCCCAAGCGCTCTGAGCACCGCTACGCGCGCCTCGTCGACGCGCGCCTGCAGATCCTCGCCTTGCGGGACGATGCGCGAGAGCAGCAGGTGCGCCGCCTCCGCATCCCCCATGTCCAGCCGCGCACCGGCGATCACGATCTGCATCTCGACGGCGACGTCGCCCCGCAGGGATCGCGCATCGGGTTCATCGGCGATCGCGAGGGCTCGCTCAGGACGGCCTAGACCGCGCTCGCAGTCGGCCATCAGCGGCAGGTGCGCGACGTCGCCTCCGAGCCGACGCACGGTGCGGAACTCTCGTAGCGCCTCCGCGTAGCGCCCGGTGGCGTAGGCCGTCAGAGCGGCGGCCTCTCGCACCACATCGACGCGCCCACCGCGCTGAGCGGCCACCTGGGCGTGCCGGTACGCGAGCTCCGGATCGATGTCGATCAGGTTGCCAGCCATGATGAGGTGGCGCCCCACGTCCTCGGCGTTGTCCTTGCTCAGCGTGCGCAGTCGCGCACGGACGGCGCGGTCGAGGTCCCCGTACGTGATCTCTTCGGGGATCTCGGGAGCCTCCACGTACTGAGACTTGGTCAGCGGGATGCCGGCGCCCCGCGAGGACCGGTCGTCGGCGTCTTGGCGGTCACGGCCTGCGCGTTCGGGACGCGGCCCGCGCGGCCCGCGTTCGTTGTCGGAGTCACGGCGCGGACGGTCGCTGCGCTCGCCACCCTGGTAGGGCTTGCGGGGTCGGTCGCCATCGAAGTCACGCCGAGGACGGTCGCTGCGCTCGGTCCGGTCGGTCCGGTCTCCACCCTGGTAGGGCTTGCGAGGCCGGTCGCCATCGAAGTCACGACGCGGACGGTCGCTACGCTCTCCACCCTGATAGGGCTTGCGAGGCCG
>NZ_JAHEBP010000005.1:13167-40920 GCF_024642165.1 Demequina sp. | reverse complement strand
GCATCCCGGGAGTTCCGGCACCCCGGGACTAGGCTGTGCGCATGAGCACCGGAGTCGACCGCGTCTACGTCGCGCGCCTCGCGGGCACCCCCGTCTTCGACCCCATCGGCGACGCGGTGGGGCGCGTCCGCGACGTCGTCGTGGTGGTCCGACGCACCGGCGGGCAGGCCCCGCAGGCCGTGGGTCTCGTGGTCGAGGTGCCGGGCCGGCGCCGCGTGTTCATGCCGCTCACGCGCGTCACCGCCATCAACCCGGGACAGGTCATCTGCACGGGAGTGGTCAACCTGCGCCGCTTCAAGGCACGCCCCGGCGAGTCCCTCGCGATCGCCGAGCTGTTCGAGCGCTCCGTCACGCTGAAAGAGGATCGCTCGACGGCGCTCATCGAGGACATCGCGATCGAGCAGGACCGCACCAGGACGTGGCGCATCACCAAGCTCTACGTCCGCCGGGCCGAGCGCCGCAAGGGAGTGCTGGGCATCTCCCGGCGAGGCGAGAGCCTCGTGGTGGGCGTCGATCAGGTGACCGGGCTGTCGCAGCGCGACAAGAATCAGGGCGCGTCGATGGTGATCGAGGCGTTCGAGGGTCACAAGCCCGCGGACCTCGCGGCTGCGCTCCTGGAAATGTCCCCGTCGCGTTCGGCGGAGATCGCCGCGGCGCTGGACGACGAACGCCTCGCGGACGTGCTCGAGGAGATGCCCGAGGAGGATCAGATCGTCCTCCTGTCGACGCTCCAGACGGAGCGCGCCGCCGACGTCCTCGAGGCGATGGATCCCGACGACGCCGCCGACCTGCTGGGCGACCTGCCCGCGCCGCAGGCCGCGGCGCTGCTCGAGCTCATGGAGCCCGAGGACGCGCGCAACGTCGAGCAGCTGCTGGGCTACGAGGACGACTCCGCGGGCGGCCTGATGACCACCGAGCCCGTGATCGTGGGCCCCGAGACCACGGTGGCGACCTGCCTCGCGCTGGTGCGCAAGAACGAGCTGCCGCCCGCGCTCGCCTCCATGGTGTTCGTGGTGCGGCCGCCGCTGGAGACGCCCACGGGCCGATACATCGGCGTGGTCCACCTCCAGCGCCTGCTGCGCGAGCCCCCCCACGACGCGATCGGATCCTTCGTGGACCCGGCGATCTCGCCGCTGCACCCCGGCGACCACCTGTCGACCGTCGCGCGGCGCATGGCCGCCTACGACATCCTGGCGCTGCCGGTCGTCAGCGACGAGCACCGGCTGGTGGGAGCGATCTCGATCGACGACGTGCTCGACCACCTGCTCCCCAGCGATTGGCGCGAGCACATGGACGAGGACGAGGAGGCGCAGGAGCCCGCCGCCGGAGGTGCCCGTGGCTGAGCGACGTCTGGACCGGCCGAAGGGTGCGGAGCGCACCCCGTTCCGTCGCCGCACGGACCCCGACCGCGTGGGCGTGGTCTCCGAGGGCATCGCACGCTTCCTGGGCACGCCGCGATTCCTGGTCTACCTCACGGTCTTCGTCATGGTGTGGCTGGCGTGGAACACCTGGGCGCCGGAGCAGCTGCGGTTCGACTCCGCCGAGTTCGGCTACACCCTGCTCACCCTCATGCTGTCCCTGCAGGCGTCCTACGCCGCGCCCCTGATCCTGCTCGCCCAGAATCGTCAGGACGACCGCGATCGTGTGGCGGCCGAGCAGGACCGGCAGCAGGCGGCACGGTCCCTTGCGGACACGGAGTACCTGGCACGCGAGGTGGCCGCGCTGCGTCAGGCCATCAACGAGACCGCCACCCGCGACTTCGTCCGCTCCGAGCTTCGCGCGCTGCTCGAGGAGCTGCGCAGCGAGGACGGCGAGCCCGCCGCCGACGAATCGGCGCGCAAGCCCGCGCGGCGCACCAAGTAGCCACCGCATCGTCCTCCCCCGGACCGTGACCGGGCGGCTCCGGCGGCCCCCTCGCAGCGCCTACGATGGACGCCATGCCTACCGCCGAACTCATCCGCGACGCCCTCGCCACGGTCATCGACCCCGAGATCCGTCGCCCCATCACCGAGATCGGCATGGTCCGCTCGGTGGAGGTGGCGGACGGTGGCCTCGCGGTGATCGGGATCGACCTGACCACGCAGGGCTGCCCGATGCGCGAGCGGATCACCTCCGATGTGGAGTCCGCCGCGCGCGCCGTCGCGGGCGTGTCCGACGTGCGGATCGAGCTGGGCGTGATGTCCGAGGAGCAGCGCCTGGACCTGCGCTCGCAGCTGCGCGGGGGAAAGCCCGAGCCGGTCATCCCCTTCACCCAGCCCGGCAACTTGACGCGCGTCTACGCGGTCGCCTCCGGCAAGGGCGGCGTGGGCAAGTCGACCGTGACGGCCAACCTCGCCGCCGCCATGGCCGCCGACGGCCTCAAGGTGGGGGTGCTCGACGCGGACATCTTCGGCTTCTCGATCCCCGGGATGCTGGGGGTCGAAGGGCAGCCCACCCGCATCGACGACATGCTGCTGCCGCCGATCGCGCACGAGGTGAAGGCCGTGTCCATCGGCATGTTCGTGCCGGAGGGCCAACCGGTGGTGTGGCGCGGCCCCATGCTGCACCGCGCCATCGAGCAGTTCCTCGCGGACGTGTTCTGGGGCGACCTCGACGTGCTGCTGCTCGACCTCCCGCCGGGCACCGGCGACATCGCGATCTCCGTGGCGCAGCTGCTGCCGCACGCCGAGCTGGTGGTGGTCACGACGCCTCAGGCGGCGGCCGCCGGCGTGGCCGAGCGCGCGGGGGCGATCGCCACCCAGACCTCGCAGTCCGTGGTGGGCGTCATCGAGAACATGGCCTGGCTCGAGCAGGCCGACGGCTCCCGCCTGCACCTGTTCGGCGAGGGCGGCGGCGCCACCGTGGCGCGCCGGCTGTCCCGCACCCTCGGCACTGAGGTGCCGGTGCTGGGCCAGATCCCGCTCGACATCGCCACCCGCGAGGCGGGCGACGCGGGCACCCCCGTGGTGATCTCCGACCCCGACTCCCCCGCCGCGACGGCGCTGCGAGCGATCGCGCGTACGCTGACGGCCCGCCAGCGGGGACTCGCGGGCCGGTCGCTGGGCGTCACGCCGGTCAAGCGTTAGGCGCTGCCGCCGGGGTCAGTGGTGGTCGGCGTGGGGCTCGCGCTTGCCCCAGCCCACGATGATCGCGGCGACCAGGCCGCACAGCACTCCGCCCGTCGAGACCGCGGGCGTCGCAAGGGCGCCCAGCAGAGCGTCATCGAACCCCGGGCCCGAGAGCCCGATCTGGGACAGCAGCCCCGCCGCGGCGCCGCCACCCACGCCGTCGAGCGTGCCCGTGATCGACATGACGTGGATGCCGATCGCGGTGGCCACGAACGCCGTCCCCTGGCTCCACAGGCCGCGGGACCGCGTCAGGTAGCGGACGGTGAAGCCCACGGCAGCGGTGAGCAGCAGCGCGAGCACCGAGTAGGCGTAGAGGTTGGGCCGCTCGGGTACCAGGACGGCCAGCAGCAGCGCCACCAGGAGGGCGACGGCGAGGCCCGCGGTGAGCGGGCCCATGCGGTTGGCGCGCACGCGGTCGAGGAACGATGGCGGGAGCGCGGCGGGCGCTGCCGCCTGAACGGGCGCGGACGCGACGGCCGGCGACTCCTGAGTGGGGACGGGCTCGGTAGGGGCGGCGGGCTCGGCGGCAGCGGGCTCGGCGGAGGACGCGGCCGCGCCCTCCGGCGTGGGCTCCGGCTTCGACGCTGCGGGCTTGCGGGGCATGAGGACCTCCTCGACTCGTTCCTGCCATGATGTCACGCCGGTCCCGTCCCTGAGACTGCGTTGCTGGCACAATGGCGAGAGTGACCGGGCCTGCCACGGAAGACACGCCTCGCTGGCTCCAGCCATGGAGCCTCGATGAGGGCTCCGACCGCGCCCGATCGCTGTTCGCTCAGGAGTTCGGCGGCGAGCCGGGCACGGTGGTCTCGGCTCCGGGGCGCATCACCGTGATCGGCGACCACACGGACTACAGCCGCGGGCTGGCCCTCGCCACGGTGACGGCGCACCGCACCTTCGTCGCCGCTCGCAGGCGCGACGACGAGGCCATCCGGGTGGTGAACGCCCAGGGGGACGCACTGCGCGGACCGGGTCGCCGGTGGGAGGGAACGCTCAGCTCCCTCGAGCCCGGGGACCAGGGCTGGCCGTCACGGCCCGCCGGCATCGTCTGGGCCCTCACCGAGCGCGGCTACCCCGCGACGGGGCTCGACATCGCCATCGATTCCTGCCTGCCGTCCCGCGCCGGCCTGGGCAGCGCCGCCTCCGTCATCGCCGCGGTGGGCCTGGCCTGTGAGGCGGCCTGGGGCCTCGCGCTCGATAACGAGGAGGGCACGATCGAGCTGGCCGAGGCCGGCTGGGAGGCGGAATCCGCCTTCGTGGGCTTCCCCGGCGGACGCCTCGACAGCCATGCCGTGCTGCGCTGCCGCGAGGGCGGGGCCGCGCTGCTCGACTTTGCCACCGCGCCCCCGACCGTGACTCATTACCCCTGGTACTTTGGCGATTATGGGCTGCGCCTCCTGGTGATCGACACTGGCTCCCGCAGGCCGGACTGGGCCGAGGCCTATGCGCGGCGCAGCCGCGACTCCGCGCAGGCGGCCGCGGCGCTCGGCGTGCCGTCGCTCCGTGATCTCGCCACGTCGGGCGACGCGCTGGCGCGCGTCGCGTCGCTCGCCGACGACACCCTGCGACGCCGCGCGCACCACATCGTCACCGAGGACGAGCGTGTGCGGGAGACGATCGCCGCCCTGGGCGGGCTGGGCCCTGCGCACGATCGCTTCTCCGAGATCGGCACGCTGATGCTCGAGTCGCACCGGTCGCTGCGCGCCGACTACGACGCGAGCACGCCCGAGCTCGACCTGGCGGTCGACACCGCGTTCGGCGCCGGCGCCCTCGGGGCGCGCCTGGCCGGAGCCGGCTTCGGCGGCTGCGCGGTCGCACTGGCGCGCTCCACCGCGGTGCCTGCTGTCGCCGACGAGGTCGACGCGATGCTCTTCGCGAAGGGCTTCGCGCGGCCCCAGTTCCTGCTGGTGTGACGCATCGGGCCCGGGCGGGCCGATGCGGCGCCCGCGCTACAGCGCGTAGTCGACCACCAAGGGAGCGTGGTCGGTCCAGCGGGAGTCCCACGACGGCTGCCGGTCCACGCGCACCGCGGTCACCGCCGACGCCAGCGCGGGCGTCGCGAACTGATAGTCGATGCGCCAACCCGAATCGGTGTCGAAGGCCTTTCCGCGCATCGACCACCACGTGTAGGGGCCGTCCTGATCGCCCACGTGCGCGCGGTGAGTGTCGACCCAGCCGGAATCGAGCCAGCGGTCGAGGTACGCGCGCTCCTCGGGCAGGAAGCCCGCGGACTTCAGGTTGCCCTTCCAGTTCTTGATGTCCCGGTGGGTGTGGGCCACGTTGACGTCGCCCATGATCACCACGCGGTCGTACTGCTCCGCCAACTCCGCCATGCGCGCGGTCATGAGATCCATGAAGGCGTACTTGTCGTCCATCGACGGAGTGCCGGCGGTCCCCGAGTGCACGTAGGTCGACACCACTCGCACCGGGCCCGCGGGCGACGGCACGGTCGCCTCCACCCAGCGGCCCGTGTGGGTGGCCTCGGTGAGGCTCACGCCGCCCGCGGCGAGACCCACCACCACGTCGGCGAGCTCGTGGCGCGCCAGAATCGCGACCCCTGAGCGGCCCTTCTGCTCGCTGACCTGCTGGACGTGATGCCAGCCGTCGAAGGCCGCGGGAATGATCTCCTCCGGCGCGCGCACCTCCTGCAGGCACACCACGTCGGCGTCCACGGCGTCGAGCCAGCCGAGCATGCCCTTCTTGAGGGCGGCGCGCACGCCGTTGACGTTGACGGAGGCGATCCTCATCGCAGGCCCGCCGCGCGCTCCGCGCTCTCGACCACGTTCGCCAGCAGCATCGCGCGAGTCATGGGCCCCACGCCGCCGGGGTTGGGCGAGTACCACGAGGCCTTCTCGCGCGCCTCGGCCGTGATGTCGCCCGCGACCTTCGACTTGCCCGTCTCGGGATCCGTCACCCGGCTGACGCCCACGTCGATGAGCACCACGCCGTCCTTCACCATGTCAGCCGTCACGATGCCGGGCACGCCCGCCGCGGCCACCACCACATCGGCCCCACGCGTGTGGGAGGCGAGATCCGCGGTGCCCGTGTGGCACAGCGTCACCGTGGCGTTGACGGCCTTGCGCGTGAGCAGCAAGCCGATGCTGCGGCCCACCGTGGTACCGCGGCCGATCACCACCACTTCGGTGCCGCGCAGCGACACCCCGTGGCGCTCGATGAGCTCGATGATCCCCTTGGGAGTGCACGGCAGCGGGGACTCCACGTCCTCGCTCACCCGCAGCACCAGGCGACCCAGGTTGGTGGGATGGAGGCCGTCGGCGTCCTTGTCGGGGTCGACCAGCTCGAGCACCCGGTTGGTGTCGATCCCGGCCGGCAGCGGAAGCTGGACGATGAAACCCGTGCATTCCGGGTTCGCGTTGAGGCGCGCCACGGCGGCCTCGATCTCCTCCTGGGTGGCCGTCCCCGGCAGGTCCTCGCGGATCGAGGAGATGCCCACCTCCGCGCAATCCGCGTGCTTGCCGTTGACGTACCACGTGGAGCCCGGGTCCTCGCCCACGAGGAGAGTGCCCAGGCCGGGGACCACGCCCCGCTCGCGGAGCGCCGTCACCCTGCCCGTGAGCTCGGCCTTGATGGCGGCCGCGGTGGCCGTGCCGTCCAGCTTCTGAGCCATGGGCTACTGCGCGAGTCCGTCGTACAGCGGGAAGTCGTCCGCGAGCCGCTTCACGCGTGCGCGCAGGGCGGCGATGTCGGCGCCGCCCTTCAGCGCGGTGGCGATGACGTCTGCGACCTCGGTGAACTCCTCGGCGCCGAAGCCGCGGCTCGCGAGCGCCGCGGTGCCGATGCGCACCCCGGACGTGACCATGGGCGGGCGAGGGTCGAACGGGACCGCGTTGCGGTTGACCGTGATGCCCACCTCGTGGAGCAGATCCTCCGCCTGCTGACCGTCGAGCGGCGAGTTGCGCAGGTCCGCGAGCACCAGGTGCACCTCGGTGCCGCCGGTGACCACGTTCACGCCGGCCTCGATCGCGTCAGGGGCGATGAGGCGATCCGCGATGATGCGGGCCCCCTCGAGAACGCGCTCGTTTCGCTCGATGAACTCGGGCTGTGCGGCGGCCTTGAGCGCCACCGCCTTGGCGGCGATGACGTGCATGAGCGGCCCGCCCTGCTGCCCGGGGAACACGGCGGAGTTGAGCTTCTTGGCCAGCTCCGTGTCGCGCGCCAGGATGAGCCCGGAGCGCGGGCCGCCCAGCGTCTTGTGGATGGTCGAGGAGACCACGTCGGAGTGCGGCACCGGCGAGGGGTGCAGCCCCGCGGCGACGAGCCCCGCAAAGTGAGCCATGTCCGTCCAGAGCCTGGCGCCCACCTCGTCGGCGATCGCGCGGAACGCCGCGAAGTCGAGGTGACGCGGGTAGGCGGACCAGCCGGCGATGATGACGTCGGGACGCTCCGCCAGAGCCTGCTGGCGCACCTGCTCCATCTCGATGCGGTGGGTCTGCTCGTCGAGGCCGTACGCGGCCACCTGGTAGAGGCGGCCGGAGAAGTTGAGCTTCATGCCGTGGGTGAGGTGACCGCCATGGGCGAGCGACAGGCCCATGATCTTGTCGCCGGCGCTGATGAGCGCGTGGAGCACCGCAGCGTTGGCCGTGGCGCCCGAGTGGGGCTGCACGTTGGCGTACTCGGCACCGAACAGGCTCTTGGCGCGGTCGATCGCGATGCTCTCCGCGACGTCCACCTCCTCGCAGCCGCCGTAGTAGCGGCGCCCGGGGTAGCCCTCGGCGTACTTGTTGGTGAGCACGGAGCCCTGCGCCTGCAGCACGGAGCGCGGCACGAAGTTCTCGGACGCGATCATCTCGAGATAGGTGCGCTGGCGGTCGAGCTCGCGGTCGAGGACCGCGGCGATGTCGGGGTCGAAGTCCTGCAGCGTGGCGTTCATCACCGCTGCGGTGGCGCTGGAGTCGGTCGTCATGACTGTCCTTGTCTGTCCGCCGGCGGGTCGCCGGCACCTAGCATCCGGTGACCAGTGGCCCAGGCGTGCGACCAGCAGTCGAGTGTCTCCTTGCCGCTCCCTGTGGGTGACCCACTGCGCCAGTTGCGGCGGGGTCAGTCTAGCAACGCGGGAGCGTCAGTTGTCTCCGCGCACGGCGTTGGTCTCGGGCTCGTCGTCGACGATCGCACCCGCCTCGAGGACCTTGCGCAGGTAGGCGTACGTGAGGTCGCCGGCGACCTGGTCGAACTGGTGCTCGTAGCCGGCCTTGTTGTACAGCGAGATGTTGTGCTTGGAGTTCTGGCCGGTGAACACCCACACCTCGGTGGTGTTCTCAGGCAGGAAGGCGAGCACCGCGAACAGCAGCTGGGTGCCGATGCCCTTGCCCTGCTGGTCCGGCGCGACCGCGAGCCGCCCGATGGTCGCCTTCGAATCCTCGATGCCCACGCGGATGGACCCGATGAGGCGGTGACCCTCCCACGCGCCCAGCGTCACCACGTCCTCGGACTCGAGGTCGACGATCAGCTCCTCGAGCGTCTGGGTCAGCGCGGGGATGTTCGGGTCGTTGAAGACCTGCGCCTCCGCGACGAATGCCGCACGGCGAACCGTCAGCAATTCGCCCGCGTCCTTGGTGGTCACCACGTCGATCCGGATCTGGTCGCCCTCGCTCATGGTCCTATCGTGGCACGCCGCACCCCCTGAGGACCTGCTCACGCGCGGGCGAGGCCCCCGCGAGTCGCGCTCGCCTCGGGTTAGTATCGGCGGCAACCGAGACGCCACGGCCGTCCTGCTCCCCCGCGGGCGCCGGCCCCGGCACAGGCAGCGCTCCCCCAGGTGCGCGGAACGGAGACGCCCGATGGCGCAACGTGCCCTCCCCCGATCCGTGCTCGGGCTCGCGCTCGCGGCGCTCATGATCGCATCGTCCATGGCGCCCGCGGGCGCCGCCTCCGACGACCCCTCGTCGTGGACCGTCGATGGGCCGGCACAAGCCGTCTACGGCACGCCGATCGCGGCAAGCCTGGACGTGGACGATGCGGGGGCCACGGGCACCGTGCGGCTCCAGTACAAGGTGGGCGGCGCCTGGCGGACGTCCTCGTTGCGCGGCGAGATGACCGGCGGTGTGGCCAGCATCGGCTGGAACGCCTCGACCTCCGCGTACTACCGCTTCCTCTACGACGGGCGGACGTCCGCGGACTTCCGCCTCTACGTGCCTCGCGTGGTCATCAAGGTCACCGGTCCCTCGAGCGCCACGACCGGCGCCGCCGTCACGTTCACCGCCACGAACAACAACGGCCAACCCGGATCGGGAACCCTCGAATATCTCAGCGGCAGCACCTGGAAGACGTCCTCGGTGCCCGTCGCTTACGACGCGTCCGGCGTGGCGGAGGTCTCGTGGACCGCATCGTCGACCCACACGTACCGGGTCACGGGATGGAACCAGGCCTCGGTCCCCTTCACGCTGTCGGTGTCCGCGCCCTCGACCTCCGGCGGCGCGTCCTACGCCGTCGAGGCGGCGCTGTCCGAGAACGAATTCCGCGTGGGCGAGATGCTGTGGCTCACGGGCGACGTGTCGCGCAACGGCGGATCGCCCGGCCGCACCGCGCTCAATCTCTACTCGAAGACGTCCGCGAGCGGCTCGTACTCCTTCCTGGCGCGGGTCTACACACGCACCGACGGCACCTTCACCTACCGCATGCGGCCCGACCAGACCACCTACTTCAAGGTGACGGCGGTCCCGTCGGACGGCGACCGCGCATCGTCCCGGAGCCTGGCCGCCCGAACCGTGTGGGGTGACCGCACGCTCGAGACGCGGCGCGCGGAGCTGGCGTGGCTGCTGGGCGACGCGACCTCATCGATCACGCCGATCCCGGGCGCGGCCGTGGACGCCGCGGGCTACCCGAGCGGCGCCGAGTCCGCGCGCTACCAGAGGTTCGACAAGGGGATGCTGATCGAGGTCGACACGGGCGCGCGCATCGTGACCTGGTACGTCTACCAGGATTTCCTCGACAAGTACCTGGAGCTGTACGCCTGGAATGGGGACCTGGGGCTGCCGCGCCGCGACGTCAAGTGCGGTCTCATGGAGGGCGGCTGCGTGCAGCTGTTCACGGGCGGATCCGTCTACACCAACACGTCGAAGATGAGCCCCGGCGCCTACGTGGGCTACGGCCGTACCGACAAGACCGAGACCCTCGCCGCGGCGTGGTCGCAGGTGGGATACGAGGAGCCCTCCTACCAGCGCAACAAGTACAACTCCTGGATCGGCGGCAGCGATGTCTGGTGCCAGGTCTTCATCGCGTGGTCGCTCTCCGCGTCCGGCCATGCGGGCGACGCCCCGTACTCGACCTCGTTCACGGACTTCATGAGGAAGGTGCGGGCGTCGGGCGTGCTGCGACCCGCGAACCACCCCCTCGAGCCCGGCGACATCGTCATCTACATGTGGACCGACGGCAGCCCGTCACACGCCGCCTTCGTCGACCACGTGCAGGGGCCCACGGTGCTGTACTCGGTCGAGGGCAACACCACGGACGGCTCCGGGGACCCGCAGCGCGGCGTCTACTACCGCCACCGCCTCACCCAGTGGGTCTACGGCTCGTTCGATCCGCGCGACTTCGGATAGCGGGCACGCCGGCCCGGCGCCGGTAGCCTTGGGCCTCATGACCGACGCGTCCTCCTGGGTCCTCAGCCTGTCCTGCCCCGACCGGCCCGGCATCGTCCACGCAGTATCCGGCGTGCTCGCGGACCACGGTGGCAACATCACCGAGTCCCAGCAGTTCGGCGACCCGGACACGGGGCTGTTCTTCATGCGCGTCGAGTTCTCCACCTCCGCCGCCCGCGAGGAGCTCGACGCGGCCGTCGCGCGATTGGGGACGCAGTTCGAGATGACCTGGCGCGTCGACGTCGCGGGGCGTCGCATGCGCACCGTCGTGATGGTGTCCACGGCGGCGCACTGCGTGAACGACCTGCTGTTCCGAGAGCGCGCGGACACCCTGCCGGTCGACATCGTGGCGATCGTGGGCAACCACCCCACGCTCGGCGACCTCGCGGAGTTCTACGGCAAGCGCTTCGTCCACATCCCGGTGACCGCGGACACCAAACCAGACGCGGAGGCCCGGCTGCTGGCGCTCGTGGAGGAGTTGGACGTCGAGTTGGTAGTGCTCGCCCGGTACATGCAGATCCTCTCCCCCGGCCTGTCCGAGGCGCTGCGCGGCAAGGCGATCAATATCCACCACTCGTTCCTGCCCAGCTTCAAGGGGGCCCGCCCCTACTTCCAGGCGCATGACCGCGGTGTGAAGCTCATCGGCGCCACCGCTCACTACGTGACGAGCGACCTCGACGAGGGGCCGATCATCGAGCAGGACGTCGAGCGGGTCGACCACACGTCCACGCCCGAGTCGCTCACTGCGCTCGGGGCGGACGTCGAGCGTCGCGCCCTCGCCCGGGCCGTGCGCTGGCACGCGGAGCATCGCGTGCTGCTGGACGGGCACCGCACCATCGTTTTCAAGTAAGTCCACTCACTCTCACCACCTCGCCTCCAGCTCCCGCTTCGACACTCCGCACGGTTTCGCGGCCGACACCCCGGTGACGGGCCCCAAATCGGCGCCTACACCGGCGTGTCGGATCTCAAACCGTGCGGAGTGTCAGCGGGTCAGAGGCCCAGCACGCGCTCGGGCACCCCGGTCGCGGCGGCCACCGCCGCGTCCCGCGGCACACCCGCGGCAACGCACACCTCGATCGCGCGGTCGAGCGTCAAGGTTGAGCCGGCCAGGGTGTCGGTGCCGGCCAGGACCGCCCGCCCATCCCGCGTGACGTCCACGTCGAGCCCGCCCAGAACGTAGCGTCCGGGCGCCGCGCCGGCCGCACTCATGGCATCGGTCACCAGGCACACCCGCCCGGGCGCCGTGCGGAACAGGGCGGCGATCAGGCCGGGATCCACGTGGATGCCATCGGCGATGACCTCGATGGTGACGCGCTCGTCGGCCAACGCCGCGCCCACCGGACCCGGCTCCCGTGCGGAGATCCCCCGCATGGCGTTCAGCCCGTGCGTGAGCAGCGTGGCGCCGCGGTCGAAGGCCGCGCGGGCCTGCGCCGCCGTCGCCTCGGTGTGCCCCACCGCCACCACCACGCCGGCCTCGACCAGCGTCTCGATGGCGGCCAACGCCCCGGGAAGCTCCGGGGCGATGGTGATCTGGCGCATCGTCCCGTCGCACGCGTCGAGCAGGGCCGCGACGGCCTCGGGCGTGGGGATCGCGAGCGACGCGGGATCGTGAGCGCCCTTGCGCGCGGGCTGGAGGAACGGCCCCTCGAGGTGGACGCCCAGCAGCGCGGGCTCGGCGGCCATCGCCTCGCGGATCACGGCCACGGCGCGCGCCGTCACGGCGGGCGGCGCCGAGACGAGCGAGGCGACGATGCGGCCGGAGCCGTGGGCACGATGCGCCGCGACAGCCGCGAGGGTCCCGTCGACCGTGCCGCCGAAGGCGTGGCCTCCCCCGCCGTGGCAGTGGATGTCGACGTAGCCGCTCATGGCCCGACCCTAGATCCCTTGCCAGGCGGGCTTGTGGTCCTGCGCCCAGCGGTAGTAGTCGCGGAACCGCAGCAGCGACGCGGCGCCGGGGTCCACCACCACGGTCACGCGCGGGTGGAGCTGGATCGCGGAACCGGGCATGGACGCGCTCAGTGGCCCCTCGACCGCGGCGGCCAGCGCCTCGGCCTTGCTCTCGCCGAAGGCGAGCAGGACCAGGTGGCGCGCGTCGAGGATGGTGCCGAGCCCCTGGGTGACGCAGTGGATCGGCACGTCCTCCCACGAGTCGAAGAAGCGGGCGTTGTCCACGCGGGTGCGCTCCGTGAGGGTCTTGACGCGAGTTCGCGACCCGAAGCTCGAGCCCGGCTCGTTGAAGCCCAGATGCCCGGTGCGACCGATCCCGAGCAGCTGCAGATCCACGCCGCCGTGTGCCGCGATCGCCGTCTCGTAGCGCTCGCCCGCGGTCTCGATGCCGTCGATCCCGCCGTCCGGCACGTGCACGCGGGCGGGATCGAGCCCCAGCGGCACGGTGACCTCACGGTCGACCACGGCGCGGTAACTTTCAGGGTGCCCGGGGGGCAGGCCCACATACTCGTCGAGCGCGAACGCGGATGTCGCGGTGAAGTCCGTGCCCGCGGCCGCCTCCGCCCGAAGCGCCTGGTACACCGGCAGCGGCGTGGACCCGGTCGCCACCCCCAGCGTGAACCGCGGGTGGGCGCGCACCTCGCGCGCGATGTGCGCGCCGACCAGCAGTCCGGCCGCCTCCGGGGTGTCGACCACGATGACCTCAGCCACGCCCGCCTCCCAGCATCGCGGCACCGATCGCCGCGATCGGCACGTCAAGGTCCATGGTGCGCAGCCGCGCGCCCAGGTCGAGCGAGGCCAGGAAGGGGCTGGTGGCGGCCCACGCGTCGAGGATGGAGCGGGCGCCGTCGAGCAGCGGCGCTCCCCACGCGGCCATGCCGCCGCCGATGACCACGAGCTCGACGTCGAGCGTGAGCACCAGCACGCGCACCGAGGACGCGAGGCCGAAGAACGCGCCGTCGCAGATCTGGCGCGCTCGCGGGTCGCCCGCCGCCGCGGCCGCCACGATGTCCGGGCCGGCCGCACCCTCGACGCCCCACTGGAGCGCCAGCCCCGATCCCGATGCGTAGGTCTCGAGCCCACCGGGCAGGCCGTCGGAGCCCACCGGGCCCGCGGGATCCACCGAGACGTGCCCGATCTCGCCCGCGCCACCCCGGGCGCCGCGCCACAGCCGCCCGTCGAGGACGATGCCCGCGGCGAGCCCCGTGCCCAGGTTGAGGTAGGCCATCGAGCCGGCGCCGTCGCCGTGGACGGTCCACGCGCCCAGCGCGGCCGCGTTCACGTCGTTGTCCACCACGGGACGCGTGCCCCAGGCCGCCGCGAAGTCGCCGGCCACATCGGCCCGGTCGATCCCCAGGTTGAGCGCATGCGACACCACGCCGTCCGCGACCGTGCCCGGAGAGCCGATGCCGACCGTGACCGCTGCCGGACCCACGCCCGCCCGGGCGCACGCCTCGCGGCCCGCCTCGAGCGCCGCTCCGATCACGGCGGACGCGCCGGTGCCGGAGGGCAGCCGGTGGCGCGCGAGGACCACGCCGGCGGCGTCGACCACGACGGCATCGGTCTTGGTGCCACCGATGTCGATCCCGAGATGCATGTCAGTGTCCGATCAGGTCGAGGAGCGCGGCGCCTGCCAGGCGTGACGCTCCGAAGGTCGCGATGTCGGCGGCCTGACCGCCGGGCCAGCCCATGTCGACGGCGACCGCGTCGCCGCGCTCGCGCACGGCGGCCAGCGCGGCCAGCGCCCAGGGGTGACGGTGGTTGTCCTTGCCCACCACGATGGCGAGCGTACCGGCAGGAACGGCGCGAGCGAACGATGCGGTGTCGCCGTCCGGTCCGAGCGTCGCCGCGGGCTCCACGCCCCGGGCGAACGGACCCCACGGCGAGGCGCCCACGGCGATGTTGGCGGCGGGCTCGAGGCGCAGCCAGACGCGCGGCCGGTCCTGCGCGAGCAGGGCCCGCGCGTGGTCGGCGACGGAGAAGGTGGATCGCACGGCCGTGGCGTCGACGATGCTCGGGATGGCACCCGCATCGTCCCGCCGCACGCGGGCGTGGTGGTCGCCCAGCGCGCCGCACCGGCGAGCGGCGTCCGCGAGGCGCTCGGCGGCCAGGGTGCCGTCCGCCACCGCCGCCTCGACGGCAGCGCAGATCTGCTCCAGCTGGGCGTCGTTGTTGGCGGTGCCGAGGCACAGCAGGTCCGAGCCGCCGGCGAGCGCGAGCACGGCCGCGGCGGGGATGCCTCGGCCGGCGGAGGCGCCCGCCATGTCGAGGGCGTCGGTCACCACCACGCCCGTGAACCCCATGGCGTCCCGCAGCAGGCCCTCCAGGATGGGCCGCGAGAAGGTCGACGGCAGCTCCGCGTCGAGCGCGGGAACCATGATGTGGGACGTCATGATGGTCGCGCAGCCGGCCGCGATCGCCGCGCCGAACGGGGGCAGCTCGCGGGCGCGCATGGTCTCGAGGCCGGCGTCCACCAGCGGCAGCGCGAGGTGCGAGTCCTGCGCCGTGTCGCCGTGGCCGGGGAAGTGCTTGGCGCACGCGGAGACGCCGGTGGACTGGACGCCGCGCACCCAGGCGGCCGCGTGGCGGGACACCAGGTCCGGATCGGCGCCGAAGCTGCGCACGCCGATCACGGGGTTGAGCGGGTTCGAGTTGACGTCGACGTCGGGCGCGAGCGTGAGGTCCACGCCCACCTGTCGAAGCTCGATTCCCACCCGGGCGGCGACGGCCTCGGTGGCCGCCGCATCGTCCAGCCGTCCCAGGATGGCGTTGCCGGGGAACGGCGACCCCTCCCGCTGGTACAGGCGGGAGACGTCCCCGCCCTCCTCGTCGATGGAGACGATCGCGCGCGGGTTCGCCGCGTGGATCGCGTCGGTGAGCGCGCGCAGCTGCTCCGGCGACTCGACGTTGGTGCCGAACAGACACACGCCGCCGAGCCCGTCACGCAGCCGCGCCTCCAGCCAGCCGGGCAGCGTGGGACCCACGAATCCCGGCATGAGAACGGCGAGCGGATTCATCCCTTGACCGCCCCGCCCACCAGTCCCTGCGCCATGCGGCCCTGAACGATCATGAAGAACACGATGACAGGGATCGCGACCAGCACGGACCCGGCCATCACCTGACCCCACTCGGTCACGCCCAGGTTGGAGGTCTGTGCGAAGTCGCGCAGCCACAGCGGCAGCGTCGCCTTCTGATTCTCCGTGAGGATGATCGAGGCGAGCGCGAACTCGTTCCACACCTGGAGGAAGGCGAACACGCCGGAGGCGACCAGGCCGGGGGCGAGCAGCGGGAACGTGATGCGACGGAAGGCTCCCAGGCGGGTGCAGCCGTCGATCATGGCCGCCTCCTCGAGGTCGACTGGGACGCCCGCGACGAAGCCGCGCAGCATCCAGGTGGTGAACGGCACCACCATCGCGAGGTAGATGATCGACACGCCGATCACCGAGTTCAGCAGGTTCACCGAGGCGAGCATCTTGTACTGCGCGATGAACATCGCCTCGGCCGGGAGCATCTGCACCAGAATCACCGTCAGCACGAACGCGGCGCGGCCGCGGAAGCGGAAGCGCGCGATGGCGAGCGAGGCGAGCACCGCGTAGGCGATGCACAGCACCAGGCACACCACGGTCACCACCAGCGACATGCCGAGCGCCGCGATGAAGTTGTTGTCCCCGAGCACCTCGCGGTAGTTGGACAAGGTGCCGCCCGTGGGCAGGAACGTGGGCGTCAGGCGGTTGATGGTGCCGGGAGTCTGGAAGGACGTGTTGACCATCCAGTACACGGGGAAGGCCCACACCACGGCCAGGACCACGGCGAGAGCGGCGCCGCCGGCCCGCAGGATCTTGGGATTCACGATTCCTTGTCCTCCTTGAGCAGGCGGCGCACGTAGCCGGAGCTCACGGCGAGCGTGAGCAGCAGCACCATGATGGCCGCGGCGGATGCCGCGCCGAACTGGCCCTGGCCGATACCGAGCCCGTAGATGTAGGTGCCGAGCAGGTCGTATCGCTCGCCGCCCGCGCCGAAGTCCTGGAGCAGCTGGATCTGGGCGAACACGCGCAGGTCCCAGATGAGCTGCAGGAGCAGCAGGATCACGAGCACGGGCCGGATGATCGGCATGATCACCAGGCGGAGCAGCTGGAAGCGCCCGGCGCCGTCGAGCCCCGCGGCCTCGAGGACCTCCTCGGACACCTGGGTGAGGCCCGCATACACGGAGAAGGCCACGAAGGGCACCGACGCCCACGTGATGATCACCATCGCGACGCCGAAGAAGCTGAGGGGCTCGATGAGCCAGTTGTGCCCCACCAGGTCGACCCCCGGGATGAGGCTGAGCAGGTAGTTGAGCACGCCGTTGCGATCGTCGATGAGCCAGTTGGCGACGGTCATCTGCGCGACGATGGGCATGGCCCAGGCGAGCAGCATGGCGACCTGCAGGACGATGCGGGACCACGTCGGGATCGCCTTCATCAGCAGTGCGAAGGCGATGCCGATCGCCATGGTGATGAGCGCGGTGAGGGCCATGAAGGCCACGGACCGCAGGGCGATCTGCCAGAACACCGCATCGGTGAACAGGGCGACGTAGTTGGCGAAGCCGATGAACTCGGACGGCTGGCCGAACTGCTGCGCGAGACCGTACTCCTTGAAGGAGTTGATGATCTGCCAGGTCACCGGGTAGCCGAGCCCCACGAGCAGCGTGACGATCGCGGGGATCAGCAGCACGTAGGGGAGCCTGGAGCGCCGCTTGCGGGTCTTCGCCGGGCGCCCGGCCGCGGCGCCGGGGCTGCCGGTCGCTGTCGCGGTGGTGGTCATGATGTGCCTCTCGATGGTGCCGAGGGTAGGGGTGTGTGCCCATGCGTGGAGCGGCAGGGCCGCTCGGGGGGGATGCTAGCCGTTGATCAGGGCGTCGATCTTGGCGTCCGCCTCGGCTGCGAGAGCCGCGACGTCACCGCCCTCGGCGACCGCCTGGAAGAAGTCCTCCATGATGCCGGCCTCCTCGATGCTGGCCCACCCGGCAGCGGCCGGGGTCAGCTTGGCGTTCGAGGCCGCCTCGAGCGCGATCGCGTTGACGCCCTCGAAGGTGGAGTTCTCCGCGTAGATGTCCGCGAAGTCCAGGTTCGCCGGGCCCATGCCGTTCTCGGCGAGCATCGTCTGGTACTCGTCGGAGAACAGGATGCCCATGAGGTCGAGCGAGCCGTCGACGTGCTGGGTGGACGCCGAGACGCCGATGTTGGAGCCGCCGGCGAACACCGGGGCGACGCCGCCGTCGACGCCGGGGAGGGCGTAGACGCCGAAGGTCTCGGGGTTCCACACGTAGGCCTCGGAGTCGGCGTCGAAGTCGCCGAGCGTCCAGGTCGCCCAGCTGGGCGCCATGGTGGACGATGCGGGCGTGCCCGCGAGGAACTCGTCGTTGATGGCCGAGTAGGTGGTGGTGTCGTCATCGGTGGGCTGCGCCACATTGGCGTCGAGGAAGAGCTCCTGCCACGCCTCCATGCCCGCCACCGACTCTGCCGAGGCGAGGGTCGCGTGCCACTCGGAACCGTCGTACTGGGCGATGTCGCCGCCGTTCGCGAAGATCCAGGAGATGCCCGAGCGCCAGTCACGGCCCGCGAGGTACGCGCCGCCCACACCCTGGTCGAGCATGGTCTTGTTGGCCGCGGTGTACTCGGCGAGCGTGGTGGGCACCTCGACGCCGGCCGCGGCGTAGATGTCCTTGCGGTAGAAGACAGCGCGCGAGCCGAAGTAGTACGGCAGGGCGTAGACCTTGTCACCGATCGAGCCGGCCTCCACGAAGCCCGGGAGCAGCGAGGCTCCGCCGAACTCCTCGAAGTGGTCCGTGAGGTCCATGAACGCGCCCACCGTGGTGAAGGTCGCGGCCTGGGTGTTGCCCACCTCGGCCACGTCGGGGGTGTTCTCCGAGTCGGGCAGCGCGGTGGTGAGCGACGAGATCAGGTCGCCCCAGCCGATCTGCTCGACGGTGAGCGCGCCGCCGTTGACGTCCGTGTACTCGGTCTTGAGGTACTCGATGAGCGCCTCAGGCGTGTCGGTGCCCGCGAGCCAGAGGGTGATGTCCTCCGCGGCCGCCATGGCCGAGTCGGAGGCGGACGGCGACGCTTCGGACGCCGGGTCCGCCGACGTCGAGCAGCCCGCGAGGGCGATGGCGCCGGCGGCCGCGAATGCGGTCACCCCGATCATCGTCTTCTTCATTGCATTTCCTTTTCTGTGGTGTGGTGCGGCGCGGACGCCGCGGGTAGGGACGTGCGGGTCAGAAGACCCCCAGCTGGCCGGTCAGGACCATGACCGCGGCGCCCAGCACGACGATGTCGCGGCCGAGCGTGGTCATCCGCACCTGCGGACCGCCGTGCGAATCGGCCATGGTCCTGGAGCGGATCGTCTCGGCGGCGGAGCCCAGGAGGGTGCCGTCGAGCAGGTCGAGGGGGCCGCTCAGGACGACCTCCCCGAGGTTCAGGGCGCCGCAGACGGGGGCGAGGGCGATGCCCAGGCGCTCGCCCGCCGCGGCGAGGATCAGGGGTCGGGCGTCCGCGTGGGGCGCGCCGTCGAGGCGGGACTGCAGGCGGGGGATCGCGAGCCAGGTCTCGAGGCAGCCGTCCTTGCCGCAGGCGCAGCGCTCGCCGCCGTCGGTGCCGACCACCACGTGGCCGATCTCGCCCGCCGCGGAGTGCGAACCGCGCACCAGCGTGCCGCCGATGATGAGGCCGGAGCCCACACCCCGGCCCACCCGCACCAGCATCATGTTGTCCTGCGCGCCGCCGAACGTGCGCTCCGCGAGGGCGGCCGCGTTGGCGTCGTTGGCGACCAGCACCGGCAGCTGCGAGCGCTCCGCGAGGATCGTCCGCAGCGGTACGTCCGACCAGCCCAGGTTGGGCGCGCTCAGGATGGTGCCGTCCTCGCTCACGATGCCCGGACTGCCCACGCCGACGCCCAGCACCGGCGCCGATGCGGCGGCCACGAGGCGGGCGAGAAGCTCGGCGACGGCGTCGACCGCCGGAGCCCCGGTCACGCCGGCGACCTCGGTCTGGTCGCGGTGCAGGACGGTGCCGTCGAGGTCGGTGACGACTCCCCTGAACAGGGAGTCGTAGGACAGGTCGAGCGCGACGATCGCGAAGCCGCCGCGGTTGATGTCGAGCAGCGTCGCGGGCTTGCCCGGACGGACGTCGGTGCGGACGCCGAGCTCGAGGACCAGGCCGTCCGCGATCAGATCGGCGACCAGGTCCGAGATGGTGACGCGCGTGAGGCCCACGGCGCGGGCGAGGTCCGCGCGGCTCATGCCCTCGTTGCGGTAGAGCTCCTGGAGCACCAGGGCGCGGTTGTGGCTCCGAGCGCGCTCGGGGGTGACGCGGGCGCCGGGGCGCACGGTCGACGCGAAACGGCGTTCGCGCGGCGTGTCCCGCTCCGATGCGAGTCCTGCTCCCTGCTGTGTCATGTTCGTTAGTAAAGGTTACTAACAATCAATCGCGCAAGTCCGCGGGCCACATTCCCGCCGATTGTTACCTCTCCGTGATGTGGGCCTTCACATCGACGAGGCGGCCGGGCCCGGGATCTCGCCCGTGAGGCGCCACCCCAACAACGGTGTGGCTGAGTGTCGTTTTCGCGCGAAAATCCGCTCAACGGTGCGCCTGAGTGTCGCTGGCCCGCGCCCACCCCACCGTGAACGACCCCGCGCCACCCTCACCCCACCCGGACACACCCGAGCCCCGAGGCGGCCGCAGCTACCCGGGGCCGTCACGCACGCGGTGTCGCGCGCTACAGCAGCCCGAGCTCCGTGACCGCGTCGCGCTCCTCGACCAGCTCGGCCACGGAGGCGTCGATCTGCGAGCGCGCATAGTCGTCGATCGACAGCCCCTGCACGATCTCCCAGGCACCGTCCTTCGAGACGCACGGGAACGAGGAGATGAGCCCTTCGGGCACGCCGTACGAGCCGTCCGACGGCAGTGCCACGGAGGTCCAGTCCCCCTCCGGAGTGCCCAGCACCCAGTCGTGCACGTGCTCGATGGCGGCGTTGGCCGCGGACGCCGCGGACGACGCTCCGCGTGCCTCGATGATGGCGGCGCCGCGCTTGGCGACCGTGGGGACGAACGTGTCGCGCACCCAGGCCTCGTCGCCGATCACCTCGGGAGCCGGGCTGCCGCCGATGGTCGCGTGCGCCACGTCGGGGTACTGCTTGGCGGAGTGGTTGCCCCAGATGCTGACCTTCTTGACCTGGTCCACCGCCACGCCGGTGCGGGCCGCGAGCTGCGCCAGCGCCCGGTTGTGGTCGAGCCGCATCATCGCGGTGAAGCGCTCGGCCGGGACGTCGGGCGCGTGCGCGGAGGCGATGAGGGCGTTGGTGTTGGCGGGGTTGCCCACCACGAGCACCCGGACGTCCTCCGCCGCGCCCGCGTTGATCGCCGTGCCCTGAGGGCCGAAGATCCCGCCGTTCGCGGCGAGCAGGTCTCCGCGCTCCATGCCCGGCCCGCGCGGACGCGCGCCCACCAGCAGGGCGACGTTCACGCCGTCGAAGGCGGCCGTCGCATCGTCGAAGATGTCCACGCCGGCCAGCAGCGGGAAGGCGCAGTCGTCGAGCTCCATGGCGGTGCCGGCCGCGGCCTTCACGGCCTGCGGGATCTCGAGCAGGCGCAGGCGCACGGGCACGTCCGGCCCCAGCAGCTGACCGGAGGCGATGCGGAACAGGAGGGCGTAGCCGATCTGGCCGGCGGCCCCCGTGACGGTGACGGTGACTGGGGTGGTGCTCACGGCGTCGTGACTCCTTGACTGAGGTGCGGTGGTGGGGACGATGCGCCTAAGCCAGGCGCGCCGCGAGGTTGTGGTCGAGGGTGGCGAGGAACTCCTCGGTGGTCTGCCACGGCTGGTCGGGGCCCACCAGCAGTGCCAGGTCCTTGGTCATCGCGCCCTGCTCTACGGACCGGATCACCACGTCCTGGAGCGTCTCCGCGAACGCCATGACGCCGGGGGTGCCGTCGAGCTTGCCGCGGTGCTTGAGGCCGCCCGTCCACGCGAAGATCGACGCGATGGGGTTGGTCGACGTGGGCTTGCCCTGCTCGTGCTGGCGGAAGTGGCGCGTCACGGTGCCGTGTGCGGCCTCCGCCTCGACCGTCTTGCCGTCCGGGGTCATGAGCACCGAGGTCATGAGGCCCAGCGACCCGAAGCCCTGCGCCACGGTGTCGGACTGCACGTCACCGTCGTAGTTCTTGCACGCCCAGACGTAGCCGCCCTCCCACTTCATGGCGGCCGCCACCATGTCGTCGATGAGGCGGTGCTCGTAGGTGATGCCCGCCGCGGCGAACTGATCCTTGTACTCGCGCTCGAAGACGTCGGCGAAGATGTCCTTGAACGCGCCGTCGTAGGCCTTGAGGATCGTGTTCTTGGTGGACAGATACACGGGGTAACCGCGCTGCAGTCCGTAGGCGAAGGACGCGCGCGCGAAGTCCTCGATGGACTTGTTGAAGTTGTACATGCCCATCGCGACACCGCCGCCCTCGGGCATCTTCACCACCTGGTGCTCGATGGGGGCGGAGCCGTCCTCGGGCGTGAAGGTGATGGTGACCGTGCCGGCGCCGGGGACCTTGAAGTTGGTGGCCTTGTACTGGTCGCCGTGCGCGTGACGGCCGATCACGATCGGCTTGGTCCAGCCGGGCACCAGCCGCGGGATGTTCGAGATGATGATGGGCTCGCGGAACACCACTCCACCCAGGATGTTGCGGATGGTCCCGTTGGGGCTCACGTACATGCGCTTGAGCCCGAACTCCTCGACCCGCGCCTCATCCGGCGTGATGGTGGCGCACTTGACGCCCACGCCGTGCTTCTTGATGGCGTGAGCCGCGTCGATGGTGATCTGGTCGTCCGTGGCGTCGCGCGACTCGATTCCCAGGTCGTAGTACTCGAGATCAACGTCCAGGTAGGGATGGATCAGGCGGTCCTTGATGAACTGCCAGATGATCCGCGTCATCTCGTCGCCGTCGATCTCGACGACCGTGCCTTCGACCTTGATCTTCGCCATGCCTTGTCCTTACAACGTCGGGGATGGTGGTTCCCAGGCTAGTCCACCGCGAGGCGAGCACGGTCCCCGGAAGCCGGGCCAGCGTGCCCCGATGGACAGGCACGGGACGATGCGCGTCCACCGCTCCGCGCACCGTCCGGGGCCGCGGCGACGGCGTGTTGCCGGGTGCCGCGGGACATCGGCCGCGGCGCCGTGCCAGGATGCTCCTGAATGCACGCGCACCAGCGACGACGAGAGGCCAATGGAATGTCGACTTCCGACGAGACGCAGCAGGAACCGTTCGAGCTCGAGCTCGACGAGGAGATCTGGACCGACGACCTGAGCGGACCCTCGCTGCTCGCGCGCATGGCGTCCGAGGCCGTGGGCACATTCATCCTCGTGTTCATGGGCGTGGGTACCGCGCTGTTCTTCTCCACGGGCAACAACGGCACCCTGACGGTCGCCTTCGGCTTCGCGCTGGGCGTCATCATCGCCGCCGTCGTGTTCGGCGGGATCTCCGGCGCGCACCTCAACCCGGCGGTGACCGTGGGCGTGTGGCTCTCCGGCCGATTCCCGGGCCGCGACGTCGCGCCGTACATCCTGGCGCAGGTGATCGGCGCCACCGGCGCCGGCGCCGTCCTGTTCGGCCTCGCCGCGTCGCATCCCGAGCTGACGAACGCGCGCGAGTTCTTCAGCGGCGGCGCGAACGGCTACGGCGAGCACTCCCCCGTGGGCTTCGGCCTCGGCGCCGCCATCACCGTCGAGGTGATCATCGCCGCCCTGCTGGTCGCCGTGGTGCTCGCCACCACGTCGGTCTCCGCCGTGCCGGGCGTGGCTCCCTTCGCGATCGGCCTCACCGTCGGATTCCTGGTGCTGCTCGCCGTGCCCTTCACCAATGGCGCGCTCAACCCCGCCCGTGCCACGGGCATCGCGATCTTCTCCGACACCTGGGCGCTGCAGCAGGTGTGGGTGTTCTGGCTGGCACCCATCGTGGGCGCCGCGATCACCGGCCTTCTCTACCGGGCGTTCGGTCCGGAGGAGGACCTCGTCACCGTCGAGGTGATCGAGACCATCGAGGCCGTCGAGGACTGACCTGGACGGTCACCGCCCCGGTCACCCGAGCGGGGCGGTGATCCCCAGGAAGCCCAGCGCGACGGCGAGTATCGCCAGCACCGCGACGTCGATCGCCCGCCTGCGCACGGCAAACGCACGGCCTACCGGCGTGGTGATGCGCGCGACGGCGCCCGCGGCGGCGAACACCGCGAGCGCGATCACGGCGAGGTTGACGCCGATGATCAGCCCGGACAGCGCGATCACCACCGCGGCGACGGCCACCGTGATCGCGACGCGCTGCGGCGTCAGCGACTGCTCTCCCATGCTGCCTCCTAGTGGAAGAAGTGGCGCGTGCCCGTGTGATAGAGCGTCACGCCGGCGGCGTCGGCGGCCGCGATGACCTCGGCGTCCCGCACGGAGCCGCCCGGCGACACGATGGCCCGTACTCCCGACTCGGCGAGCACCTGCAGGCCGTCGGCGAAGGGGAAGAAGGCGTCCGAGGCGGCGACGGAGCCCGCCGCGCGCTCGTCGCCCGCACGCTGCACCGCGAGCCGGCAGGAGTCGACGCGGTTGACCTGGCCCATGCCGATCCCGACCGCGGCGCCGTCCTTCGCGAGCAGGATCGCGTTCGACTTCACGGCTCGGCACGAGCGCCATGCGAACTCGAGATCGGCAAACAGCGCATCGTCCGCGGCGGGACCGGCGACGTGCTCCCACGCCGCCGGGGCGTCGCCGGGAGCGTCGATCGCGTCCGCTGCCTGGACCAGCAGCCCGCCCGTCACACGCCGCCACTCGGTCTCGAGCGCCACGGGGTCGATCTCCAGGATCCGCAGGTTCTTCTTCGCCGTCAGGATCTCGATCGCCTCGTCCTCGTAGCCCGGCGCCACCACCACCTCGGTGAAGATCTCCGCGATCTGGCGCGCCGCATCGGCCGTCACCACGCCGTTGGCGGCGATGACGCCCCCGAAGGCGCTGACGGGGTCCGTCGCGTGGGCCTTGGCGTGCGCCTCCGCGATGGTCTCGCCCACCGCGATGCCGCACGGGTTGGCGTGCTTGATGACGGCAACGGCGGTGCGGGCGTGGTCGTAGGCGGCCCGCACGGCGGCATCGGCGTCCACGTAGTTGTTGAACGACATCTCCTTGCCGTGCAGCTGCCGTGCGCCGGCGATGCCGCCGCCGGAGCCGTCCGTGTACAGCGCGGCGCTCTGGTGCGGGTTCTCGCCGTAGCGCAGCTCCGCCGCGCGGGTGAACGATGCGCCCATCCAGCCCGCGAGGCCCGTCCCGTCATCGTCGGGGGCCTGGGTGGCCATCCAGGTCGCGACCTGCACGTCGTAGTCCGCGGTGTGCCGGAACGCCTTGACGGCGAGCGCGGTGCGCTCGGCGAGCGTGAACCCGCCGTGGCCCACGGCGTTCGCGACGCTCTCGTAGTCCTCGGGGTCGACCACCACGGCGACGCTCGGATGGTTCTTCGCGGCGCCGCGGACCATCGACGGGCCGCCGATGTCGATCTGCTCGACGATCTCGCCCGCGCTCGCGCCCGAGGCGACGGTCGCCGCGAACGGGTAGAGGTTCACCACCACCAGGTCGAACGCCTCGATGCCGAGCTCCTCCAGCTGGGCGCGGTGCGACTCGAGCCGGCGGTCCGCGAGGATGCCGGCGTGCACCCGCGGGTGCAACGTCTTCACGCGGCCGTCGAGGCACTCGGGGAAGCCGGTGAGCTCCTCCACGGGCGTGACCGGCACGCCCGCGGACGCGATCCGCTGGGCCGTGGATCCGGTCGAGACGATCTGCACGCCCTCGTGGGTGAGGGCGGTCGCGAGCTCCTCGATGCCCGTCTTGTCGTAGACGGAGATGAGGGCGCGTCGCACTGTCTGGCGCTCGGTCATGAGTCCTCCCGGGGTCCGATGCGGACGATACGCCCGCTCACTGTCCAACCCTCGCGCGCCATGCGGCCGAGCGTGGTCGCGACGAGCTCGCGCTCGACGCCCTTGATGCGCTCGTGGAGGGTGTGCTCGTTGTCATCATCCCTGACCTCGACCGCCGCCTGCGCGACGATCGGGCCGGTGTCCACGCCGGCGTCCACGATCATCACGGTGCACCCCGTCACCCTCGCGCCGCCCGCGAGCGCGTCGCTCACCGCGTGCGCGCCGGGGTAGGCGGGCAGCAGCGCGGGGTGGGTGTTGATCATGCGACCGCCGAAGCGCTCGAGGCACGGCCGACCGACGATGCGCATGAAGCCGGCCAGGAGCACCAGGTCGGGAGTGAACGATGCGATCGTCCGTGCCAACGCCTGGTCCCACTGGTGCCGGTCCGCGAAGTCGGGGAGCCTCACCACCGCGGTGGCGATCCCGGCCTCGCGGGCGATGTCGAGTGCGCCCGCGTCCGCCTGGTCGGTGACCACCCCGACCACCCGGGCCCCGTAGGATTCCTCTGCGGCCGCCTCGAGCAGCGCGCGAAGGGTCGAACCCGCGCCCGATGCGAGCACCACGACACGCCGGTGCCGGGGAGGGTTTGTCACAGCGCCGAGCCTATCGGCATGCTGGGGTCCAGACCGACCGAGGGAGAACCATGCCACCGACGCCCGAGGCCGCGCCGGAGGTGAGTCGTCGGGCTCGCCGCGCGGTCCGCTGGAGCCTCGCGCTCTTCGCCCTCACGCTGCTGCTCCTGCTGGCGGGACCGCGGTGGGGGCTGCTCACCCTGGTGGTCGCCCCCGCCATGGCCGCGGCCGCCGTGACCTCGCTGGTGATGCTGCGCGGGACGCCCCGGATGGGGGCGCTGCGCGTGATGCTCAGCGTCGGGATCGGCGTCTCCCTGACGGCGCTGCTGTACGGACTGGGACTGCTGGTCTTCCGCGGCCCCGTCGAGGAACTCGCGGCCTGCCAGGAGCGCGCGATCACCGAGTCGGCCAAGCGCCAGTGCCTCGCCGACTACGAGGACGCCTACCTGCAGCAGCTGGAGGACTGGGGGCTCAGCCTGCCCTGACGGGCTGCGCCGGGGCCGGGGCCGCATCGTCCACTGCGACCCTGCCGCGAGCCCAGCGCCACGCCGCCGCGAGGCCCCAGACCAGCGCGTAGCCCGCGAGCACCAGCGCCGTGCCGATCAGGGTCACGGGCAGCACCTCGGAACCGGCCTCGGCGAGCCGTCCCGGTCCCATCGAGCCCCGGGAGAGCGTGGCGAGCGCCGCCAGGCCCGTGGCAACCAGGGCCACCGCCGTGGCATCCGCGCGGGCGGACCTCCACTCCAGGCCGATGCGTCGATGCAGCGCAGCGCGCGCCAGCACCGCAAGCGCCACGACCACCACCGGCATCCACACCCACCAGCCACCGGCCGCGGACGGCAGCGCGCCCAGCAGCGGGACCTGCGGCAGGGCGCCGGCGGTCAGGACGTCCGGCGCGTACAGCGATCCGGTGCCCACCACGAAGCCGGGGCCGATCACCCACGCCACCATCCACGCGACCATGGTGGGGACGTACAGCGTCTCGCCGAGCGCGAGCCCGCCCGCTCCCAAGGGGTCCAACCGCAGCTCCGACGCGACCGCGGCGATCCGGTCCATGCCCAGCACGGCCCAGACCGCACCCACGGCGGCGGCAAGGAACACCACCGAGGCGAGCGTGCCGAGGCCGAGTCTCAGCCCGGTGCGCGTCCACGTCGGGATCCGATCGAGCACGTGCAGGCGGGCGCCGTACGCCCGCCAGATCCCGATCGCGACGGCCGGACCCGCGATCACCGCACCCGCGAAGGTGGCGCGCGCCACGCTCTGTGCGGTGTGATCGCCGGCGGCGGTGCCCAGGGCCGCGATCACACCCGCGCCCACCGCGAAGGTGCCCACCGCGAGCGCCCAGCTCGCCCAGGTCTTCATGGCGAAACGGCGCGCGACGGCCGCGAGGATGAGTCCGCTCAGCAGCGGCATCCCGAGCGGGATGAGCGACACGGTGGCATCCGCCGTGACCAGCGGGACCCCGTGTCCGAGCAGCCACACGTGGGTGCTGACCGTGGCGGCGCCCGGCCAGTCCACCGCGGCCGAGCCGTCGAGGCTGGGCGCGCCGGCCACCGCGGCGAGCGC
>NZ_JAHEBP010000005.1:0-13067 GCF_024642165.1 Demequina sp. | reverse complement strand
GGGTCGTTCTCGAACGCCTCGAGGCAGTCGATGTGCGTGGTGCCCACGATCGGGTCTCCGCCGATGCCCACGCAGGTGCTGAAGCCGATGTCGCTGAGCTCGAACATCATCTGATAGGTGAGCGTGCCGGACTTGGACACGAGCCCGATCCTGCCCGGCCCGGTGATGTTCGCGGGAGTGATGCCCACGTTCGACTGGCCCGGCGTGATGAGGCCGGGGCAGTTGGGGCCGATCAGGCGGGTGCCCTTCGACTCCGCGTACGCGAAGAACTGCGCCGTGTCGTCGACCGGGACGCCCTCGGTGATGATCACCACCAGCGGCATGCCAGCGTCGACGGCCTCCATGACCGCGGACTTGGTGAAGGCCGGCGGGACGAAGACCACGGACACGTCCGCGCCGGTCGCCGCCATCGCGTCGGCGACCGTTCCGTACACGGGGACGGTGCGCGTGGCGCCGTCGATGGCGAAGTCGACGGAGGTGCCCGCCTTGCGCGGGTTGACCCCGCCCACGATCTGGGTGCCGGAGGTGAGCATGCGCGTGGTGTGCTTCATGCCCTCGGAGCCCGTCATGCCCTGCACGACGACCTTGGACTCTGCGGTGAGGAAGATGGCCATGGGTTCTCCTTAGGCGGCCGCGGCGGCGAGCTCGGCGGCCTTGGCCGCGGCGCCGTCCATGGTGTCGACGATGGTCACGAGCGGGTGGTTGGCGGCGGCGAGGATCGCCCGGCCCTCCTCGACGGCGTTGCCGTCGAGGCGCACCACGAGCGGCTTGGTGGCCTCGTCGCCGATGGTCTCGAGAGCGCCCACGATGCCGTTGGCGACCTCGATGCACGAGGTGATGCCGCCGAACACGTTGACGAACACGCTCTTCACCTGCGGGTCATGCAGGATCACGTGCAGGCCGTTGGCCATCACGGCCGCGGATGCGCCGCCGCCGATGTCGAGGAAGTTCGCGGGCTTGATCCCGCCGAACTGCTCGCCCGCGTAGGCGACCACGTCGAGCGTGGACATCACGAGGCCCGCGCCGTTGCCGATGATGCCCACCGAGCCGTCGAGCTTCACGTAGTTGAGGTCCAGCGACTTCGCCTCCGTCTCCAGCGGGTCCGTCTCCGAGTCGTCCTCGAGGGCCTCGTGGTCGGGGTGGCGGAAGTCGGCGTTCGCGTCGAGCGTCACCTTGCCGTCGAGCGCGATGATCGCGCCGTCCTCGGTGCGCACCAGCGGATTCACCTCGACCAGCGTGGCGTCCTCCTCCGCGTACACCGTCCACAGCGCCTGGATCACGTCCGCGACCTGCGCCTTGAGCTCCTCGGGGAAGCCGGCCTCATCGACGATCTCCGCGGCCTTCGCCGCGTCGATGCCCACCAGGGGGTCCACGGCGACCTTCGCGAGCGCCTCGGGTCGCTCGACCGCGAGCTCCTCGATCTCCATGCCGCCCTCGACCGAGCACATGGCGAGGTAGCGGCGCTCCGCACGGTCCAGGAGAACGGAGAAGTAGAACTCCTCGGCGATCGCGGCTCCGGCCGCGATCATCACTCGGTTGACGGTGTGGCCCTTGATGTCCATGCCCAGGATCGCGGCGGCGTGCTGCTCCGCCTCCTCGGGCGAGCGGGCGAGCTTGACGCCGCCTGCCTTGCCGCGCCCACCCACCTTCACCTGGGCCTTGACGACGACCACGGCGCCGCCCAGCTTCTCGGCCGCGGCTCGCGCCTCGGCGGGGGTCTCGGCGACGATGCCGGGGAGCACGGGCACGCCGTGCTTCTCGAACATGTCGCGCGCCTGGTACTCGTACAGGTCCATGCACTGTCCTCACGCGTGTGTGGCGCGCCCGCGTCGGCGCGCGTCCGATGGTGCCGGTATCAGCCTACCCAGCAGGGGCGGGTGATCGGGACCATGGTCCCGTCGCGTGCGAGCGCCGGCCGACGGGGCCGGTCTGACGCCTCTCACCCGCGGCCCAAACGTCAGGCGGCGCCGAACTTCTCCGCGGTGTCGCGGATGGACCGCGCAGACGCGTCGAGCGCGGCACGCTCGGCCTCGTCGACGGGCACGTCCACCTGGTGCTCGATCCCGTGACGCCCCACCACGGCGGGCAGCGACATGCAGATCTCGCCCACGCCGGGGTAGTCGATGAGGGTCGAGACCGGGAGCACGCGACGCTGATCGCCCAGCACCGCCTCGACGATGCGGGCGCCCGCGGCACCGATGGCGTAGTTGGTGGCGCCCTTGCCCTCGATGATCGTGTACGCGGAGCGCATCACGTCATGGTGGATGCGCTCCCGCGCCTCCTGGGTCATCACCACCTTGCCGTCGCGGCCCTTCCACTCGTTGAGCGGGAGGCCGCCGATGCTCGCGGAGGACCACAGCGCCACCTCGGTGTCGCCGTGCTCGCCGGCGATGTACGCGTGCACGTTGCCCACCGCGACGTCGCACTCCATGGCGATCTCGTGGCGCAGTCGCGAGCTGTCGAGGACCGTGCCGGAGCCGAACATCTGCGCCGGGTCCATGCCGGACTTCTTGATCGCCGCGTAGGTCACCACATCCACCGGGTTGGTGACCAGGATGTAGATCGCGTTGGGAGCGACCTTGATCAGCGGCGGGATCACCTTGTCCATGAGGGAGATGGTCGCGCCGGCGAGGTCCATGCGGCTCTGCCCCGGCTGCTGCTTCGCGCCCGCCGTGACGACCACCACGTCCGAGTCCTCGCACACGCCCACGTCGGACGAGCCGAGCACGGTCGCCTCCGGCATGAACTGGATGCCCTGCGCGAGGTCGAGCGCCTCGGCCTCGACCTTGGCGGTGTTGATGTCGTACAGCGCGACCGTGCGCGCGAACCCGCGCATCAGGCCCGCGTAGGCCAGGGTGGAGCCCACCGCGCCGGCGCCCACGATCGAGACCTTGGAAGTCTTGGCGTCCATGTCACCCTCCCGTTGTGAAGTGGAACGGCACGAGCCTAGTCCGCGCGCCGCGTCAGAGCCTGGTGAGGGCGTTGAAGCGCAGCACCAGTCGCTTGACCCCATCGGCGCCGAAGTCGACCTTGACCACGGCGTTGCGGCCGGAGCCCTCGGTGCCCACCACCTTGCCCAGGCCGAACTTGTCGTGCGTGACCCGGTCCCCCGGTTCGAAGCCGAGGTCGCCGGACCCGCCGCCCGGCGGGCTGGGCGGCACGTGCCGGGACTGGACCGCCCCGGCGCGGCTGTAGGTGTTGCCGTCCTCGCGATCCTGGCTGCCGCCGTAGCCCATCCCCGACCAGGCGCCGCCGCGCGAGGAGCCGCGGTCCGCGCGGGCGCGCAGGGACGCCATCGAGGTCGCCGAGCGGGACCACTCCATGATCTCCGCCGGGATCTCGTCCACGAACCGGCTGGCGCCGAAGTACTGCGGGGCGCCCCACGACGATCGCGCCTCGGCGCGCGTCAGGTAGAGGCGCTCGCGGGCGCGGGTGAGGCCCACGTAGGCGAGCCTGCGCTCCTCCTCCATGTCCTTGGGATCCCCGGATTCGATCGAGCGCAGGTGGGGGAACGTGCCGTCCTCGAGCCCGGTGAGGAAGACCACCGGGAACTCCAGACCCTTCGCGGTGTGGAGCGTCATCAGCGTGACCACCCCGCCGCTGCCGTCGACGTCGGGGATCTGGTCCGCGTCCGCCACCAGCGCGACCTTCTCCAGGAAGTCCGCGAGGCTACCCTCCGGGTTGTCCTCGGAGAACTCACGGCCCACCGCAACCAGCTCCATGATGTTCTCGATGCGGCTCGCGTCCTGCGGATCGTCCGAGGCGCGCAGCGCCGCGAGCATCCCCGATCGATCGGCGATCGCGTCGAGAACGCCGGCGGGTCCGTTGTCCCGTGCGAGCGCGCGCAGATCGTCCATCAGCGCCACGAACTCATCGACGGCGCGTCGCGAGCGGGCGGCGAGCCCCGCATCGTCCAGACGCCGCAAGGCGGAGCCGAAGCTGGCGGCCTCGCCGGCGGCGGCGAGCACGCGGCGCACTCCCTCGACGGACTCGACGGCCGTGTCCCCGATGCCCCGCTTGGGGACGTTGATGATGCGCCGGACCGCGATGTCGTCGTCCTGGTTCACCACGGCGGCGAGGTACGCGAGCATGTCCTTGACCTCGCGGCGCTCATAGAAGCGCGTGCCACCCACCACCTTGTAAGGGATCTCCGCGCGGATGAAGCGCTCCTCGACCGCGCGGGACTGGGCGTTGGCGCGGTACATGATCGCGATCTGGGAGGGCTGGACGCCGTCCTCACGAACAAGCCGGCCGATCTCCTCGGCGACGAACTGCGCCTCCTCCTGCTCAGTGTCCGCGGCGAAGCCCTTGATCCGCTCGCCCGCGCCCGCGTCGGTCCAGAGGTTCTTGGCGCGGCGGTCCGAGTTGTTCGCGATCACCGCGTTCGCGGCGGAGAGGATGTTCTGAGTCGAGCGGTAGTTCTGCTCGAGGCGCACCACGTGGGCGTTCGGGTAGTCGTTCTCGAACTCGAGGATGTTGCGGATGGTGGCGCCGCGGAACGCGTAGATCGACTGGTCCGCGTCGCCCACCACCGTGACCTCCGCCGCGGGCAGGCTCGCATCGTCCGACGGCCCCACCAGCTCACGCACCAGGACGTACTGGGCGTGGTTGGTGTCCTGGTACTCGTCCACCAGGATGTGGCGGAAGCGCTCGCGGTACGCGCGGGCCACCTGCGGGTGATCCTGGAGCAGCCGCACCGTCTTCACGATGATGTCGTCGAAGTCCACGGCGTTCGCCGCCGCGAGCCGGCGCTGGTAGAGCGGGTAGGCCGTGGCGGCTGCGTGCTCGATCGAGAAGCGCGACGCCATGGAGGCGCCCGCGAGCGCGACCTCGGGGTCGATCAGCTCGTCCTTGAACTTGCCGATGCGGCTCAGCACGGCCTTGGGCGTGAACTTCTTGGGGTCGAGGTCGAGCTCCTTCATCACGAGCTTCATCAGGTTGACCGAGTCGGCCGTGTCGTAGATCGAGAACGAGCCCGAGAGCCCCGCGAGCTCGTGATCGCGACGCAGGATGCGCACGCAGGCGGAGTGGAAGGTCGACACCCACATGCCGCGTGCCTCAGGCCCCACCAGCGCCTCGACCCGCCCTCGCATCTCCCCCGCCGCCTTGTTGGTGAACGTGATGGCGAGGATCTGGTGCGGGCGCGCGCGCCCGGCCTCGAGCAGGTGCGCGATGCGGTGCGTGAGCACCCGCGTCTTTCCCGACCCGGCGCCGGCGATGATGAGCAGCGCGTCCCCGGCGTAGAGGACCGCCTCGGCCTGCGGAGGGTTGAGGCCCTCGACGAGCGGCGACGGCGAGGACTGGGAGAGGTCGAAGAGCGCATCCATGACCCGTGAAGTCTAGGCGGTGCCACCGACGCGGGCTCTCGCCGGGACGATGCGCGGCTCAGGACGCGCGGGCGACCGTCCCGTAGCGCTCGAAGTCCGCCAGCGCGGCCTCCGCGGCCGCGCGCACCTCGCCGTCGATGTCGTACCGCGCGAGGCCGAGCAGCATGCGCCACACCTGGCGGTCGGCGGGCGCCTGCCCGCCCTTGGCGAGGATCGAGTAGCACAGCGCCACGGTGGCGCGCACGGCAGGTCGCGCGTCATCGGCGAGCCGGATCAGCTCCGGCGACAGCCGCGCGAGCTCCGCGATCCGCTCGGCCCGCAGCATCTCCCGCTCGGCCGAGTCCTCGACGGCGGAGATGTCGGCGCGGGCGCGCTCGCGCAGGGCCGCCAGATCGTCGTGCCGGGGCCGTGTCGCCCAGAAGGAATACGCGCGCAACGGGTCCGCTCCGGGGCGCCCGTGGAAGGCATGGGGCAGGAAGGCCTCATCGACCGCGCGACGGGCGCTGACCTGGGGTTTCGCATCGCTGCGGGGCATGAACCACAGACTATCCAATTCGGACAAATCCACAAGGCCCCGCAGCGATGCTCCGCCGCGGAAATGGGGTCAGCGCGAGCGGCGCGGCGCCTGCGAACGGCGCCCGGCCCCGGCGGCCGAGAAGGCCGCCGCGCCGCCGGAGGACGAACCCCCGCCAGAGTGCCCACCGGAGTGCCCTCCGGAGTGCCCGCCCGACTGGGGACGGCCCGCGCCACGGCGACGGGACTGCCCGTAGCCACCGGCAGAGGCGTTGGCGCCGCCGCGGCCGGATCCCTGACGCGCGGGGCGCTGCTCGGGCTCGGTCACGGCGTGGTGGACGCGGGGCGCGACCGCGCCGACCAGCCCGACCACTCGGGGCGAGGTCGAATTGACCGCGTCCGGGCGCACGGTGATGCCGGCCTTGCGCAGGAGCTGGTCGGTCTCGCGGCGCTGCTCGGGCAGCACCACGGTGACCACGTCGCCCGAGGAGCCCGCGCGCGCCGTGCGGCCCGAGCGGTGCAGGTACGCCTTGTGCTCCATGGGCGGGTCGACGTGGACCACCAGTTCGACGCCGTCGACGTGGACTCCGCGCGCGGCGACGTCGGTCGCGACCAGCACCTTGTAGGTGTCGCCGGAGAACAGCGCGAGGTTCTTGTCGCGACGCGCCTGCGACAGGTTGCCGTGCAGGTCGACCGCGGGGATGCCCGCCTCGGTGAGCTGCTTCGCCAGCTTCTTCGCCTGGTGCTTGGTGCGCATGAAGAGGATGCGGCGGCCGGTGCCGGAGGCGAGCGTGTGCACCAGGTCGCGCTTGGCGTCGGCGCCGTTCACGTGGAACACGTGGTGGGTCATGGCCTCGACGTGGCTGTTCGGGTCATCGACGGAGTGCGTGATGGGATCGGCCAGGAAGCGGCGCACCAGCTTGTCCACGCCGTTGTCGAGCGTGGCGGAGAACAGCAGTCGCTGGCCCTTCGCCGGGGTGGCGCTCATGATGCGCGTGACGCCGGGCAGGAAGCCCAGGTCCGCCATGTGGTCGGCCTCGTCGAGCACGGTGATCTCGATGGCGTCGAGGTGCACGTGTCCCTGGCGCATGAGGTCCTCGAGGCGGCCGGGGCACGCCACCACGATGTCCGCGCCGGCGCGCAGCGCCTGCTCCTGACCGCGCTGGCTCACGCCGCCGAAGATGGTGGTGGTGGTGAGCCCGTACGCGGCGGCGAGCGGGCCCACGACGGCCTCGATCTGGGTCGCGAGCTCGCGGGTCGGGGCGAGCACCAGGGCGCGGGGGCGGCCCGGACGGGAGCGGCCGCCGCGGGCGCCCAGGCGCGCCGCCATGGGCAGCGAGAATGCGAGGGTCTTGCCGGAGCCGGTCTTGCCACGGCCGAGCACGTCGCGCCCGGCGAGGGTGTCAGGCAGGGTGTCGACCTGGATGGGGAAGGCATGGGTCTTGCCGTCGCGCTCGAGGACCGCCGTCAATGCGGTGGGCACGCCGAGCTCGGCGAAGGAGGTGGAGGTCACGGTGTGGCCTTTCAAGGCAATGCGCCGGCGGCGCGCACGAAGGCGCACTGGTCTCGGGTGAGTTTCACCGGCGATGGTGGCGAATCGCGGAGGTGTCCGCGCTCGTTCGCCGGAGAGAATTTCTACGAGCCGTGCCGCGCCCGTGGGGCGGCGTAGGCGAGAAGCGGAAGCAATCTGCGACGCAGGAGGGTCGAGTTCGACCCTGCAAGTACCGGTAAGCGTATCAGGCGGAGCACAATCGGCCTATGACTCCCCTCGCCGGGCCGCTCCGAGGCGAGCATCGCTGGCCGGCCGTGGCCGCGCTGCTCATCGCGCTGGCGCTGTACGTGGCACTGCCGTCGACGTCCCTGACAGGGGTGCGGTACGCGGTCGCAGGAGTGGGTGTGGCGCTGCTCATACCGTTGGTGGCCGTCAACCCGGTGCGGATGCGCCGTCAGACGGCGTGGTCGCGACGGCTCAGCGTGGGCCAGGCACTGCTGCTCGCCGCCGCGAACCAGGTTGCCCTGATCGCGCTGCTCATCGCTCTCGTGCACCCGCCCGACGGCTCCGGACCGCGCCTGCTGCTCGGCGCCGCCCAGGTGTGGCTCACCAACGTGATCGCCTTCGCGCTCGTGCTGTGGGAGATCGACCGGGGCGGGCCGGTGGTGCGGTTCACCGAGGACCGCGCCCTGCTGCCGGCCGCCGATCTCCGCTTCGCCCAGGACGAGGACCACGACGCGATCGAGGAGGTGGCCGTCGCATCGTCCCGGCACGCCGGCTGGCGGCCGCGGTTCGGCGACTACCTCTACACGAGCCTGTCGAACTCGATGGCGTTCTCCGCCTCGGACTCGATCCCGCTGTCGGGTCGCGCGAAGGCGCTCATGGGCCTGCAGGCGTTCTCGGGATTCGTGCTGCTGGCGCTGGTGATCGCGCGCGCCGTGTCTCTGTTCGGCTGATCCCCTCCGCGCCCTGGCGGGACATGGGTGCAGAACCCGCGCGCCGAATCCGACACTCAGGTCCCGCTAGGGCGCGAGTGCGACTAGACGATGCGCCGCTGCGCCGCCCAGTGCGCGAGCTCGTGCCGGTTCGACAGTTGCAGCTTGTGCAGCACCTTGCCCACGTGGGTCTCGACGGTCTTGATGGAGATGAACAGCTTCTCCGCGACCTCGCGGTAGGTGTAACCGCGGGCGATGAGCCGCATCACCTCCTGTTCCCGTTCCGTGAGCTTGTCGAGGTCCTCGTCGGCCGCGGCGACCTCGCCGCCCGCCGCGCCGAATGCGTCGAGGACGAAGCCCGCGAGCCGGGGCGAGAACACCGCATCCCCAGACGCCACCCGCCGCACCGCGTCCGACAGGTCTGGCCCTGAGATCGACTTGGTGACGTACCCGCGTGCCCCGGCGCGGACCACCGCCACCACGTCCTCGGCCGAATCGGAGACGGACAGGGCGAGCACCCGCGGCGCCCCCGGGTGGTGCAGAATCTCGGCGAGCACGTCGAGAGCGCCACCGCCCGTCCCGCCGGGCAGGTGGACGTCCAGGATGACCACCTCGGGGGAGGTCTCTCGGACCACCGCGATCGCCGACTCGACGTCGCGGCCCTCGCCCACCACCTCGATGTCGTCGGCGAGGCTCTCCCGCACCCCCACCCGGATCACGTCGTGGTCGTCCACGATCACCACGTTCACGCTCATCGCTGCTCCTCCTTGGGCATCGACACGACCACCTCGGTGCGCGCTCCGGGCGCGGACACGATCTCGGCCGTGCCCCCGTGGCGCTCGACGCGCCCGATGATCGACTCGCGGATCCCCAGCCGGCCGGCCGGCACGGCGCCGGGGTCGAATCCGGGTCCGCCATCGCGCACGAAGGCCTCGAAACCGGCCGAGGTCACCTCGGCGTACACGGCGTACGGGGGACGCGCGTGGCGCGCCGCGTTGAACACGGCCTCGCGCACCGCCTGGACCGCGGCCGCCAAAGCCGGCGTGGTCGGGGCGTCGCCCACCGTCACCACCTCGACCTCCACGCCGCGCGCGTCCTCAACCTCGGCGACCGCGGCCGCCAGCGCCGTCGACACGGACTCCGCGGTGGTGCGTCGATCCTGGTAGAGGTAGGAGCGCAGGTCCCGCTCCTGAGCCCGCGCCAGGCGCGCCACGGCGTCCGGATCCTCCGCCTTGGCGCGTATCAGCGTGAGCGTCTGCAGCACGGAGTCGTGAAGATGCGCGGCGATCTCCGCCCGCTCGAACTCGCGCACCCGCCGCTCACGCTCCACGCGCACCTGGCGCAGCAGCCGCAACCACCATGGCGCGAGCAGGAACGCGAGGCCGCCCACGATGATCAGCGGGATGGCGAACGCGCGCACCAGCGGGTTCCACTCCGGGTCGGCGGTCGCGAACCACCACAGCGCGCCGATCGAGAGCACCACTCCCGCTGCCAGCCGCACCCACGCATCGCGGGAGAACAGCCCGCCCACATCGGGCCGCCGCGCGTCGAGCTGGACCGCGCTCTCGAGCGGGCTCCACACCAGGACCACGCCGATGATGAAGACGATGAGCGGCAGCAGCCACCACGACACGTGCGCCCACTCGTAGCGCCGCACCAGCATCGTCGCGGCGACGGCAAGCAGCCCTCCGCCCAGCAGCGCGCGCCACCATTGCGCGGCCGGCGAGCGCCGCTCGAGCGGCCGCGCCAAGCGAGGCGCGGGGGTGGTCATGGGACCAGCGTCGCACAGGGGACCCGCGCGGGGCCTCGGCCGTGGGGACGATGCGGGGGCCGGCAGGCGGCGCCCAGGATCAGGGTGCGAATCAGGGGGTCCCCTCATAGCGGCTCGCTGGAGCACGGCGGGAGACTGGAGAAAGAACGGAGGCCCGACATGACCGACCAGCAGACGCCCCCCACCGAGGCGGCGCTCTTCACCACCATTCGCCGATGGGGCATCACCCGAGGCGACGAGCGAGTGCTCGGCGGCGTGGTCGCCGGCCTTGCGGCACGACTCAACTGGGCGCTCGGCTGGACCCGCGTCGGCGTGGTCGCCGGCGCGATCCTGCTCAACGGCATCGTGCTCCTCGCCTATGCCGCCGCCTGGGCGCTGCTGCCCGACCGCCACGGCCGGATCATCATCCAGGACTTCGGCCGGGGCGTACCCAACGTGGGTGCCCTCATCGGCATCGGCGTCATCGGGTTCTTCGGCCTGTTCGGCCTGGGTGGCTCGTGGGGCCTGGGCGGCGGATGGCCATGGGACGGCAGCTGGCCGTGGGGTGACGGCAATGCGATCGCGGGATTCGGCCGCGCCTTCGCCGGAGTCCTCACCGTCGTGGTGCCGCTCGCCGTCGTCGGCGGCCTGATCGCACTCATCGTGGTGATCTCACGCCGCAACCGCGACGACGGACCGGCTCCGGACGGCACGCCCCCGGTGTACGCCGCGCCCCCGGCCTGGGCTGCGGACAAGCAGCGCGAGCGTGCGGCCGCCGCCGCAGGCACGGCCGCCGCGACGTCCGCACCCGCACCCGCACCGCAGTCCGCGGCCTCGCCCCCTCCCGGCACATCGGCGTCCGGGCAGACGGCGTACCCGCAGGCCGCTCCCGCCACTCCCCTGGGTGGCCCGCCGGTGCCTCCCACCCCGATGGCCCCTCCCCCGCCGCCGCGGCCGCCACGCGTTCCCGGCGCAGGGGCCCCCTTCGGCCTGCTGACACTCGCGTGGCTCTTCATCTCCGCGGCGGGCGTCGCGTGGGCGGCCTGGCAGGACCGGCTGGTGGTACACCCGCTGATCGCATGGTTCGCGGTGTTCCTCACCGGTCTCGGGCTGATCCTGGTCCTGGTGTCGCTCGCCGGACGCCGGCTGGGCTTCCTCGCCTTCCTCTCCGCGGCACTGCTGATCCCCGCGGGCGTGCTGATCGTCCAGGCGGACGCGATCCGCGACGGCTGGGGCGAGGGCTGGTTCCCCCACGTCGAGGTGATCCGCGACGGCGGTGAGGTGGTGCGCGTCGAGATCGGCGACGGCGAGATCGTGATCGGGGACGTGCCCACCACGGCTCCCGAGCCCACGTCCACGCCCTTTGCGAACATTGCCGCCGGATTCGATGGCGACTACGACGAGGTGGTGATGCCAGCCGTCTGCTACGCCTCCGATGAGGCGCCCGGTGCCGATGGCCTCAGCCGCGCCGTCATCACCTACGACGAGGTCGCCGCGTCGGTCACCCTACAAGCTACCGCCGAGCACACCACTCTGCGGGTGCCCCAGGGAACCAGCGTGTCGGTGAGCGCACCCGAGGACATCGTCGCGCAGGTCTACTGGCCGGACCGCGGCCTCGCCTGCGACGTCTCCGGCGCCGAGTTCGCCGCCACCGCCGACGGCCCCGTGCTGTCGGTTGAACCCTCATCCGATACCGGATGGTCCATCATCGTCATCGAGGAGGTCTCGTCATGAGCACCGTCGTCCCACCCCGCCGCGGCCTCGCGGAGCGCGTCACCGGCGCGATCTGGGGCATCATCGTCACCGCCGTCGGAGCGTTCCTCATCGCCGCCCTCTCCGGCTACGACGTCGACCTCGAACTGATCGCCATCGTCTCGCTCGTGGCGCTGGGCGGTTGGCTGCTGTTCTCCGCGATCGCGGCCGCGACGCGCCAGTCGCGGCGCGAGCGTGAGGCGGTCGCTGCCGCCGCTCCCGTGTCGCGGACCGAGGACTGAAACGTCCGACATCCGGGTCCTCACCGACCCGGATGTCGGATCACACCGCCGCCCCTACGCCCTCGGCGCATCGTGGGCGGCGGCGCTAGTGTGACGTGATGGAAAGCTCCTCGATCGACCACCTGCTCGCGACCTTGCGGGCCGGCGCGACCATCACGGGGGAGTCGGGCTTCTTCGGCGCGATGCACGAAGCGAGCCAGCGCGCGCTGCGGATCACCGCTCGTCTCAATGGCGCGTATCACGAGCCTGGCGAGGTGCGAGAGCTCCTGTCGGAGCTGTTCGGCGTCGACATCGACCCCTCGGTGACGCTGTTCCCGCCCTTCCACACGGAGTTCGGCCGCAACACGGTCATCGGTCGGGACGTCTTCATCAACATGGGATGCATGTTCCAGGACCAGGGCGGGATCACCATCGGCGACGGCGCACTGATCGGGCACCGCGTCACCATCGCCACGCTCGAGCACGACCTCGATCCCGCGCGGCGCGCAGACCTGATCCCGCGTGCCGTGACCATCGGCACAGGCGTGTGGATCGGGGCCGGCGCCACCATCCTCCCGGGCGTCACGATCGGCGACGGCGCGGTGGTGGGCGCCGCAGCCGTGGTCACCAAGGACGTGCCCGCCCGCGCCGTCGTGGTCGGGTCCCCCGCTCGTCAGATCCGAACCGTCGAGGGCTGACCCTGGGCAGGCCGCGCGGGGTCAGCGCGCGGCTACTCCCACTCGATGGTGCCCGGCGGCTTGCTGGTGACGTCGAGCACCACGCGGTTGATCTCCGGAACCTCGTTGGTGATGCGGTTGGAGATGTGCGCGAGCACGTCGTAGGGCACGCGGCTCCAGTCCGCTGTCATCGCGTCCTCGGAGGACACGGGCCGCAGCACCACCGGGTGCCCGTAGGTGCGGCCGTCGCCCTGGACGCCCACGGACCTCACGTCCGCGAGGAGCACCACGGGGCACTGCCAGATGTCGCGGTCGAGGCCCGCCCGGGTCAGCTCCTCCCGGGCGATCGCGTCCGCGGCGCGCAGCACGTCGAGACGGTCCTGCGAGACGGCGCCGATGA
>NZ_JAHEBP010000071.1 GCF_024642165.1 Demequina sp. | reverse complement strand
CGCCACGTGTCGTCCAGCAGTTCAGGGACGGCCTTGGTGCGCGCGACGATGGGCAGGAAGTTCGAGTCGCCCTCCCATCGCGGCACGATGTGCTGGTGGAGGTGGGCGGAGATGCCCGCTCCCCCGACGCGTCCCTGGTTGATGCCGATGTTGTAGCCCTGGGGAGCGCTCACCGCGGTCAGCACGTGCATGGCCTTCTGCGTGAGCACCGACATCTCGTCGCGCTCCGCGTCCGTGGCCTCGGTGTACCAGCCGATGTGGCGGTAGGGGCACACCATGAGGTGGCCCGGGTTGTAGGGATACAGGTTGAGCACCACGTAGCAGTGCTCGCCGCGGTGCACCACCAGGTGCTCGCGATCGTCCGCGCCCACCTTCTTGCACAGCGGGCAGGCGGGCGGCTCGTCCGTGGGCTTGGCGCCCTTGACGTAGGCCATGCGGTGCGGGGTCCACAGGCGCTCGAGCCCGTCGGGCTCGCCTCCCATCATCTCCGCGTCCGCCGCCTCCGTCACCGTCAGACCTGCGCCTTCGAGCGCACGGCATCGACGATGCGCGCCACGGCATCGTCGAGCGGCACCTGGTTGTCCTGCGTGCCGTCCCGGAACCGGAAGGACACGGCGCCGGCGTCCTGATCCTCGCCGCCGGCGATGAGCACGAACGGCACCTTCTCCTTGGATGCGGTGCGGATCTTCTTGGGGAAGCGCTCGTCGCTCGCGTCGAGCTCCGCGCGGATGCCCGCGGCTCGCAGCCGCGAGACCAGCTCGCCCAGGTAGTCGTTGAAGGGTTCGGCGACGGGGATCGCGCGTACCTGCACGGGCGCGAGCCACACCGGGAACTGGCCCGCGTAGTGCTCCGTGAGGATCGCGAAGAACCGCTCGATGGAGCCGAACAGCGCGCGGTGGATCATCACCGGCCGCTGCCGCGAGCCGTCGGAGGAGGTGTACTCGAGCTCGAAGCGCTCCGGCAGGTTGAAGTCGAGCTGGATGGTGGACATCTGCCAGGTGCGCCCGATCGCATCGCGCGTCTGGACGGAGATCTTAGGGCCGTAGAAGGCGGCGCCGCCCGGGTCGGGCACCAGTTCGAGGCCGGAGGCGAGACCCACCTCGCGAAGCGTCTCCGTGGCCTCCTCCCAGACGTCGTCGGAGCCCACGAACTTGTCCGGGTTCTTGGTCGACAGCTCGAGGAAGAACTCCTCCAGCCCGTAGTCCTTGAGCAGCCCGAGCACGAACTCGAGCGTGCGGGTGAGCTCGTCCTTCATCTGCTCGCGGGTGCAGTAGATGTGAGCATCGTCCTGGGTGAAGCCGCGCGCCCGGGTGAGGCCGTGCACCACCCCGGACTTCTCGTTGCGGTACACCGTGCCGAACTCGAACATCCGCAGCGGGAGCTCGCGGTAGGACCGCCCGCGCGAGGCGAAGATGAGGTTGTGCATGGGGCAGTTCATGGGCTTGAGGTAGTAGTCCTGGCCCTGCTTGGTCACGTTGCCCGCGGCGTCGCGCTCCTCGTCCATGTGCATGGGCGGGTACATGCCGTCCGCGTACCAGTCGAGGTGGCCCGACGTCTGGAACAGCTGCGCCTTGGTCGCGTGCGGGGTGTAGACGAACTCGTACCCCTCCTCGATGTGGCGCCGGCGGGAGTACTCCTCCATCTCCATGCGCACCACCCCGCCCTTGGGGTGGAACACGGCGAGCCCGGAGCCGATCTCGTCGGGGAAGGAGAAGAGGTCCATCTCGGCGCCCAGGCGGCGGTGGTCGCGGCGCTCTGCCTCGGCGAGCCGCTCCTTGTATGCCGTGAGCTCCTCCTTCGAGGGCCACGCGGTTCCGTAGACGCGCTGCAGCTGGGGGTTCTTCTCCGAGCCCTTCCAGTAGGCGGCCGCGGAACGCATGAGCGACCAGCCGTTCGCGAGCACCCGGGTGCTGGGCACGTGGGGGCCGCGGCACAGGTCCTTCCAGGCGACCTCGCCGCCCCGGCGGACGTTGTCGTAGATGGTGATGTCGCCATCGCCGATCTCCACCGATGCGCCCTCTGCCTGTTGACCGCCTGCTCCCGCGGCGTCGTGGCTGAGGAGCTCGCACTTGTACGGCTCGTGGCCCAGCTCGGCGAACGCCTCGTCACGGGTGACATCGCGGCGCTGGAAGGCCTGGCCCTCCTTCACGATGCGCTGCATGGCCTTCTCGAGCGCCCTGAGGTCCTCGGGGGTGAACGGCTCGGCGACGTCGAAGTCGTAGTAGAAGCCGTTCTCGATGGGCGGGCCCACACCGAGCTTCGCGTCCGGGTTCACCTGCTGCACCGCCTGCGCGAGCACGTGCGCGGTGGAGTGGCGCAGCACCATGAGGCCGTCGGGCTCGGAGACGGGCACCGCCTCGACCACCGCTCCGGCCGGGATCTCGCGGGCGAGGTCCCACAGCGCACCGTCCACGCGCATCACCACCACGTCGCGCCGGTCGCCGAAGAGGTCCGCGCCCGTCGTGCCCGGCTCGAGCTGTCGCTCGTCGCCGTCGATGGTCGCAATGTGGCTGGGCACCGGTGTTCTCCTCGAGTGGTGGGTGACAGGACGATGCTACCGACCCGGGGGCGCCCCGCGGGAACGGCCGCGCCCCGCCAGGGACGCCGCCGGCACACCACGGCGCCCGCCGCCCCGTGAGGGGATGGCGGGCGCCGTAGAGGGGGGATCAGTCCTTGTTGTGGTCCTTGGCCCACTGCTCGGCCTTCGCGACGGGCACGTCGGCGGCGTCGGGTGTGTGCCCGGTGAGCGCCTCGCCCAGCTTCTCCACCGTCTCGTCGTCCGGCAAGGCGTCCTCGGCCTTTTTCTTCAGGTCGTCGATGTCCATCTCTGCCTCCTTCGTTCGAGTGCGGTCGGTACCTCCGACAACGCGGCCGCGGTGCGGCACTATTCCGCCGACGGTCCCGATCGGCGGCCTACCTGGGGTGGCGTGCTCGATCCGCGCAACCCGGCTTCGGTCTCCGCGCGAGACAGCCACCGCTCGGCAAAACTGGGGTCGCCGATCCCTGCCGCGAGCGACAACAGCACCGCGGCGGCACGGAGCGACAGCTCCCGCGGGTCGACCTCCGCCGCGAACACTTGGCGCGTTCGCTCCGCGAGATCGGGGACGTCCGCATACCCCTCGGGATCGAGGTCATGGAGGGTGAGGAGATGCGCCAGCATGCACGCGAGGTCGTCGGCACGGTAGCCGGGTCCCAGGGTGTCGACGTCGATGAGCCCGACGGGAACGGCGGCGGGGTCCTCGGACACGAAGAGGTTGGCGGCGTGGAAGTCCCCATGCGTCGCGACCACGGGTCCCGGCTCCCCCGACGCGCCCCCGATGATTTCCGCAACGACAGCAGAGACGCGGTCCGCGTCCAGACCCGCCGCCACCGCGGCCTCCGCGTAGCGCGATACCTCCTGCGTGGGAGTCGCGCGTCGGTCGAGATCCCGGGCGTCGGGCGGGAGCGACCGGAGTGCGTCGAGCAGCACGCGGGGATCGACCGGCCGGGCGCCCGGCGGCGCCGTCGGGCGGTAGAGACGGGTCGTCAACGCAACTCCCGGAGCCGCAGCAACGAGCACCACGCCATCGCCGAGATCGAGCGCCGCCGGCGCCAGCGCGCACATCTCGTGGCGCGCGAGAAGCGCAGGAGCGCGATCGGGCCGCACCACCTTGACGTACCAGGTCTCGGGGCCTCCCGACTCGCGGAACGTCGCGCGGAGCACGGCTCGCCTCATGGGCCGCAGTACCAGCATCTGGAGTTCCTCCACGCGCGCGTCGCGGCGCCGGACGGCCGCCACTCGCGACTCGAGTGCACGCGCCGAACTGGCGATTGCCAGCCCGGGCAGCGCGGGATCGGCGGGGTGCCGCCAGAGCGTGACCGCGCCGGCCTCGGAGTCCACGCGCACCGCGCCGATGGCGACTCGCGAGGCGTCGTCGATGGCGGCGGTGGTCGCCACCAGGTAGAGGCGCTCACCCGAGGCCACCACGTCGAACGCGACGCTGGTCTCGGCGCCGGGCCGCGCGTGGACCGCATCCACTCGCCACGTCTCGAGGGTTGCGCCGGACGCGGCCATCACTGCCTCCAGCATCGGCTCCGGGGCGTCGCGCAGCTCGCGGGCGACGTCGTGACCGGGAACCATGCAGCCATCTCACCATGGCCGGCGGCGCCTACGGCAAAGCCCCGGCCGTGAACGGCCGGGGCTTCCGGAGAGTGGGCGATACTGGGATCGAACCAGTGACCTCTTCCGTGTGAAGGAAGCGCGCTACCCCTGCGCCAATCGCCCTCGAGCGGTCACCATAGTAGCGCCTCCCGAGCACTCGGACTGCACACCCGTCTGCACCGGAGCGCGATCCTCGCGTCCGGACGGAGGCTCGTCGACCGCGGGCGCCTCAGTCCCCGGACGGGGCGCTGGGCGCGGACTTGGCGGACGGCGCCGACTTGGCGGACGGCGCGGACTTGGCGGACGGCGCGGACTTGGCGGACGGCGCGGACTTGGCGGACGGCGCGGAGGCGGCGGTCGGGCTCGAGGCGATCGTCGTCGTGTCGGCCACTGCGGACGCGGGTGCGACCGCGAACTCCTCGGCCGTCGGCGTCGAGGGCGCCGTCACCTGCGTGGGGGCGGACACCGGCGACACCACGGAGGTGGGCGTCATGGTCGAGCTCACCGCCACCAGCAGGCCCGACGTGTCGGTGACCGGCGGCACCACGACGCCAGTGGCGTCCGGGTCCTCGGTGAGGTTCCCGTCCGCGAACGCGACGCCCGTTCCCGCGACCATCAAGCCGAGCGCACCCGTGACGATCCATGTGACGTTCCTGGACATGTGCCCCCCTCGATCCCGCGCCGGCTCCGGCGCCTTTCCCCGACCATGCCACGGTCGCCCGGCCGTTGGGGAGTGCCGTGAGACGAATCCCACACGGCGTCGCACTAGTGCGGCCGGCGGGGCGCGGGGTCGTTGTCGACGGCGGCTCGCTCGTCGAACACCTGAGCGAGGCGGGTCAACAGCGGACCCGGCTCGAGCATCGTCCCGTCGAGCGCCTCCAAAGGCTGGACGCGGCGCGTCGAGGAGGTGACGGCCGCGAAGGCGTCGCCGGCGACCACCTCGTCGAGCACCCCCATCTCCAGTTCGCCGGGGGCCGCGACGCGCACGGGCACTCCCGCCGCCGCGCCCCATTCGAGGGCGAGCCCACGCGTGATCCCGGGCAGGCAGCCGGATGCCAGCGGCGGCGTCACGATCTCTCCCCCGCGCTCGACCAGCACGTTACTCGCGGTGCCCTCGCACAGGTGGCCGTGGGTGTTGGCCATGAGCGCCTCGTCCGCCCCCTTGGACCGCGCGAACTCCATCATCACCACGTTCTCGCCGTAGGACGTGCTCTTGACGCCGGCCAGCGGCGACCGCTCATTGCGACGCCACGGCACACGCACCGCCCGGCAGGACGTGAGCGCGGGTGAGTCGTTGGCCACCACCACCAACGTGGGGCTGCCGCCACCCCGCGCGCTGCTCATGGGGCCGGGGCCGGAGGTGAGGGTGATCCGCACCCGGGTCAGCCCGGAGCCGGCCGTGAGCACCTCGCCCACGGCCTCCCGCACCTCCTCGGGGTCCACGGGGGTCATGCCCATGCGGGTGGCCGAGTATTCGAGCCGCGCGAGGTGGCGGGCGAGCGCGAACACCCGGCCCCTCACCACCTCCATGGTCTCGAAGACGCCGTCACCGACGGTCAGGCCGTGGTCCTGGGCGGTGACGATGGGCTCGTCCTCGGCGCGCAGGCCCCCGGCCCACACCAGCGTTGTCATGAGGTCATTCTGACCGTCGACGCGAGGCCGATCAACCTACGAGCCTTGAGTTCCGTCTCCTCCCACTCGCCCGCCGCGACGGACCCCCAGGTGATGCCGGCGCCGGTGCCGAAGGACAGGCGTCCGCCCCGCTCAGGGCTCCACGCGAAGGTGCGGATGCCCACCGCGAGCTCCGCCCGGCGCGCATCCGCGTCGATCCAGCCGATGCCGCCGCAGTACGCGCCCCGCGCGACGGGCTCCTCGCGGGCGATGATGCGCAGCGCCGAGGACTTGGGCGCCCCCGACACGGAGCCCGGCGGGAACGTGCCGTCCAGCAGCGCGGGCCACAGCGCCGGCGTCCAGTCGAAGTCGGGCGCGAGCGTCGCCTCGACGGTGGACTGCAGGTGGATCAGCCCGGGGTGCGGATGTTCGGCGAGAAACTCCGGCACGGACACGGACCCCGGGCGGGCCACATGGGAGAGGTCGTTGCGGATGAGGTCGGTGATCATCACGTTCTCCGCCTCGTCCTTGGGCAGCATCGCGGTGCCGGGCGCCGCGGTGCCCTTGATCGGGCTCGAGCGCACCGTGGAGCCGTCCACCCCGAGATAGAGCTCCGGGGACGCGGAGACCACCCACGCCCCGGGCCACGCGTGGGTGCGCGGAATGACGATCCGGGAGGCGTAGCGCGCCGGGTTGCCGGTGGCGAGACGATGCGCAAGGGCCACGGCGTCCGGTCCCGGCTGGGGCGCGGGCAGGGACGCCTCGAGCATGCGACACAGATTGACCTGGTAGACCTCTCCGTCGCGGATGTCGTGGCGGATGCGCCCCACGCCCGCCATATAGGTCGCCCGATCCAACGAGGTGGCCCAATCACCGGGATCCGGCCCCTCCCACTCGCGCCCGGGGGCGGGCTCGGGCTCGGGCACCGCATCGTCCGTGTCGCGGGTGACAGCGGCCATCCGCCAGGCGTCGAGACGGCCCTCGAACGTGGCGACCACCACCCAGAATCCGCCGGCGGAGACGCGCTCGCCGTGGGCGGCGAGATCCACGTGCTCAACCGGCTCGGAGGCCCGGACGCCGCGGAACGCGGCACTGCCGGCCCGTCTCGGATCGTCCTCCCACTTCACGTGGACCACGCTACTGGCGCGCCCGCCGGGGCGCTGCCAGGCGGCATGTGGGAACGGGTGGCGACACGCGCTCCAGGCAGGGCCTTCCGATTTGGATACACGCGCGAAAGTCCGCTAAGGTCTATCTCTGGTCAGGGCAATCGCCCCGACACGCGGACGTGGCTCAGTGGTAGAGCATCACCTTGCCAAGGTGAGGGTCGCGGGTTCGAATCCCGTCGTCCGCTCGTAGGTCGGATGCCAACCAGGTGTTGGCGCTCGGTGGGTTGGCCGAGAGGCGAGGCAGCGGCCTGCAAAGCCGTATACACGGGTTCGAATCCCGTACCCACCTCGCATGGGCGATTGGCGCAGCGGTAGCGCGCTTCCCTGACACGGAAGAGGTCACTGGTTCGATCCCAGTATCGCCCACCACGTGCGACGAGCCCCGGACAGCGTCCGGGGCTCGTCGCGTCTCATGGCACGGGAGCGCGGCTACGCCGACTCCTCGATCGGCATCCGTCCGGCCCTGACCGCCGCCGCCAATGCCTGATGATCCGCTTCCGTCTGGTCGGCGTAGGCCTGAGCGAAGCGGGCCATCGCGCGGTCCACGTTGTCCCCCGCCCCCAGGTAGCCGGCGATCATCGACGCGCCGCTGGTGCGGGCATGCCCCTTCGCGAGCAGATGCCCGGCGATGCCCGCATAGTCGGCCAGGGCACGGGGCTTGATCGCGTCGAGCGCGACCGAGCCCTTCATGTTCCGGAACTGCCGGACATAGAACTGGCGATCGTCCACCGTGGTCCAGCCCAGCAACGGATCGCTCACCGTCTGGAGTGCCTGCTGGTACTCGACCACGCGCTCGCCCTGGTGCCGGTGCCAGGCGTTGTCGCCGTGGACGTGCCGCGCCAGGACAGAGCGCCGCGCCTGCTTGAGCTGGAGGAAGATCACATCGTCGGGACTCGACCCCTCGAGCAGAGCGACGTACGCGCGCAGCCCCACGGAGCCGACCCCGACCACCTTGTGCGCCACGTCGACCAGCGTGTAGCCGCCGAGGACCCGTCGCCAGTGCGGGTCGAGCGTGGTCAAGTACTCGTCGAGGCCTTCGGCGAGCATGTCCGCCTCGGCGAAGGGAAGCCGGGTGATGAGCGGCGGCTCCTCGACGATCTGCCTATTGCCGTGGCGCTCCGTGGTGAACCGGGGCAGTGCACGGTCCGAGGTGCGGCCGCGCGCCCGACGTGCGGCGCGCTCGAGCTCGTCGGCCAGCGTGCTGTCGGGCGAGTGCTCGCGCACTCGCGCGGCGTCGATCCGCTCGAACGAGCGCGTGAACAGCGGCTCCTCGGCCAGGTAGCGGATCTCCGATCGGTACGCGGACGCGCAGGACAGCACCGCCGTCTCGCACTCGTCTTCGGAGGCACCGTTCTCCCTGCCCGCGACCCACGTGCTCGCGACCAGTCGGCGCAGGTCCCACTCCCATGCCCCGGGGTGGGCCTCGTCGAAGTCGTTGAGGTCGAGCACCAGATCCTGCTCAGGCGACGCGTAGAAGCCCACGTTGCCCAGGTGCGCATCCCCGCACACCACCGGGGTGATACCGGTGGCCGGCAGCGCCGCCACGTCCTGGGCCATCACCACCGCCGATCCCCGCAGGAACCCGTAGGGCGAGGCCACCATGCGGCCCACCCGGACCGGGATCAGCTCGGGCACCCTGCCCTCGTGGTTCTGCTCCACCAGGGCGATGGGATCGCGACCTGCGCTCGCCGCACTCCATTCGCCCAGCGTCGAGCGCGGAACCTGCTTGCGCAGCGCACGTCCCATCGCGTAGCGCTCGGCCCGGCTGTCGGGACGCCGGCGCAGCGAGGCGTAGGCGTCCCGATCCGTGCTCGTGAGGACGTGATGACCGTCGGCCCCGCGGTGGTCCACGCTCGGCTCCTCCCCGCCCGGCTCCGGCGACCGGCGACGCCACCATCTTGGCAGGGTGGTGCGCCGGACCGCGGGGTCGGACGGGGGTCAGGCGAACAGCGAGCGGTACAGCGTCTCGAGCTGCTGAACGCTGGCGGCGCGGGGGTTGCCACCCGCGCACACGTCGTCGAACGCGGCCTGCGCCAGCGCCGGGACGTCCTCGGACAGCGCGCCGATGGCCTCGAGCGTGGTGGGGTTGCCCAGGTCGCGGGTGAGGGCGGCCACCGCCGCGACCGCGGCCTCGCGTGCCTGGTCGAGCGGCAGGGAGTAGGCGCCGTCGACGCCGAACGCAGCGGCGATGTCGCGGTACTTCTCCCCCGACTCCGGGGCGTTGAAGGCCATCACGGGAGCCAGCAGGATGCCGTTCGCCACTCCGTGCGGCGCCGAGTAGAAAGCGCCCAGGGGATGGGCCATCGCGTGGACGATACCAAGGCCCACGTTCGAGTAGCCCATGCCCGCCACGTACTGCGCGAGCGCCATGCGCTCCATCGCCTCCGCATCGCCGTCGGCGGCCTCCCGCAGCGAGGTGGCGATCATCTGAATCGCCTTGAGGTGGAACAGATCGGAGAGCTCCCACGCGGCCTGCGTGATGTAGCCCTCGATGGCGTGAGTGAGGGCATCCAGGCCGGTCGCCACCTTGAGGCCGCGCGGCGCGGTCGCCATCATCTCGGCATCCACGATGGCGAGGATCGGGATGTCGTGCGGGTCGACGCAGACGAACTTGCGGTTGTTCTCGACGTCGGTGATGACGTAGTTGATGGTGGTCTCCGAGGCCGTGCCCGCCGTGGTGGGGATCGCGATGATGGGCACCGACGGCTTGGTGGTGGGCGCCACGCCCTCGAGCGAGCGGACATCGGCGAATTCCGGGTTCGCCGTGATGATGCCGATCGCCTTGCACGTGTCCTGCGGCGATCCGCCGCCGACCGCGATCAGCACATCGGCGCCGGAGGCGGCGAAGGCGGCCACTCCCGCCTGCACATTCTCGATGGGCGGGTTGGGAACCACCCGGTCGTAGACCTCGTACGGGAAGCCCGCGGCGTCCAGCAGCGCGGTCACCTTCCCTGTGACGCCGGTCTCGATGAGCACCCGGTCCGAGACCACGAAGGCCTTGCTGAATCCGCGTGCGGCGAGCTCCTGGGGAACCACCTCGATCGCGCCCGCTCCGAAGTAGGCCGTCTGGTTCCAGATCATCCGATGTGCCACGGTGCACCTCCACGTCAGGGTCGGCATGGACCCGATGTCGACGGGGCCGGTCGACCCCCTGGGGTGAATCGTTTCAAACCGATGGGAGTCTGGCGTGGGACGGAGGTCCCGTGGCGGTGCCGACATCGCGGCCGGGGCGCCTGCCCGGCCGCGCGCCTAGTCGACGGGCACGTAGAGCTCGCCCGCCTCGACGGGTGTCGCCAGCGAGTTGCCGGCACCGGGCAGCGGGCACACCCAGTCCGAGGAATAGGCGCACGACGGCTGGTATGCGAAGTTGAGGTCGATCACCAGCGACCCGGAGTCGCCGCCCAGATCGGCGCCTTTGACGGTGTCCAGCACGTAGCGACCGCCGCCGTAGCTGCGCGGAGAGGCGTCGCGCAACGGGACGAACAGCCCGCCGCCGTACGAGTCCAACCACCAGACATCGAGACCTCCGATCCCGGGCATCTCGACGCGCCCCACCCGCTCGAACGGGACCACGCCGTCCGATGCGGTGGGCACCTCGCGCCGCTCGGGATCGGCCGGGAGCACCGGAACCACGAAGCGGAACGCGGGATCGTAGGGCGCCACCTCGGGAATGAACGATGCGCGCGCATGGTCGGGCACCGGCGAGGCGGGGTGGTCGCGGAGCAGGG
>NZ_JAHEBP010000070.1 GCF_024642165.1 Demequina sp. | reverse complement strand
ACCACGCCCACGGACTCGCCGGCGTCCAACTCCGCCAGCACCTCGCGCGCGATCTCGAACACGTCCGCCAGTCTGTCACCCGTCCCGAGGGGAAGCCATGACCCACCACCTCGTGATCCGCGCGGCCCGCGCCGCGCTGCCGAGCGGCGAGGCTCCGGCGGCCGTCGCGATCTCCGGTGGGCGCATCGTCGCCGTGGAGCCGTTCGACGCGGCGCTCGACGCCCACGTCGAGGTCACGCTGGCGCCGGACGAGGTGCTCATCCCGGGGGCCGTCGACACCCACGTCCACGTCAACGAGCCGGGCCGCACCGAGTGGGAGGGCTTCGACTCCGCCACCCGCGCCGCGCGCGCCGGCGGCGTGACCACCCTCATCGACATGCCGCTCAACTCGATCCCGCCCACCACCACCGTCGCGGCGCTCGACGTGAAGAGGTCGGTCGCCGCCGCGAAGTCCCACGTCAACGTGGGGTTCTGGGGCGGGGCGGTGCCCGAGAACCTCGGGGCCTTGCGGGGGCTGTGGGACGCCGGGGTGTTCGGCTTCAAGTGCTTCCTGGCGCCCAGCGGGGTGGACGAGTTCGGCCACCTCGACCGCGCCCGGCTACGCGCCGCGATGGAGGAGATCGCGGGCTTCGGCGGTCGGCTCATCGTGCATGCCGAGGACCCGGAGGTGCTCGACGCCCACGCGGACGGAATCGGGCGGGACTACGACTCGTTCGTGGCCTCCCGACCCGACGCCGCGGAGACGGGCGCCATCCGGGCCGTCATCGACGGCGTGCGCGCCACCGGCGTCCGCGCGCACATCCTCCACCTGTCCTCGGCCGCCGCGCTGCCGCTCGTGAGAGCCGCGAAGGCCGAGGGGCTGCCGCTGACCGCCGAGACCTGCCCGCACTACCTCACCTTCGACGCGGAGCACATCCCCGCCGGCGGCACGCAGTTCAAGTGCTGCCCGCCCATCCGCTCCGCCGCGAATCGTGAGCTGCTGTGGGCGGCGCTCGCGGATGGGACCATCGACTTCGTCGCCTCCGACCACTCCCCCGCCACCGCCGATCTCAAGCTGGGCCACGGCGGCGACTTCGGGCTCGCGTGGGGTGGGATCGCGGGCCTCCAGGTGTCCCTCGCCGCGGTCTGGACCGGCGCGCGGGCGCGCGGATTCTCGCTGGACGATGCCGTGGCCTGGACCAGCGCCCGGCCCGCGGCGTGGGCGGGGCTGGGTTCCAAGGGGGCGATCGAGGCGGGACGCGACGCGGACCTGGTGGCGTTCGCGCCCGAGGAGCGGTTCGCGGTGCACGCGAGCGAGCTGGCCCACAAGAACCCCGTGAGCGCTTTCGACGGCGCGTCGCTGGTGGGCCGCGCGCGGCGGGTCTGGATCGCGGGCTCGGAGACCGCGGACGGCGTGCTGCTCGCGCGCCCCTAGGCCCGGCTTCACTGACACTCCGCACGCGCCCTCACTGACACTGGGCACGCGCCCCCACTGACACTGGGCACGGTTTCGGATCCGACACGCCGCCATCCGGGCCGAATCTGAGGCGATCCGCGGCGTGTCGCGCTCAACTCCGTGCGGAGTGCCAAGGGCCTGGCGCGGGGCTTCAGCGGGGTGGCGGGCCTGTTCGCCACATCAACATTCGGCACTGAAACGCCTCGTGTTTCGGCGGTGTGAACATTGGCGAACAATCCGCGAAAACGGGCGAGCGGCGCGCGGCGGGGGCACGATGATGAGTGGATCACCACCGCGGAAGGGCGGGCCATGGGCATCATCCTGGGCGACCACCAGTACGGCAAGGCGGAGAACCGCATCGTCCGGATCGTGCGCGACTCCCCTCGACACGAGATCCGTGACGTCAACGTGTCCTCATGCCTGCGCGGCCGCTTCGACCAGGCCCACCTCACCGGCGACCAGGGCGCGGTGCTGCCCACGGATACGCAGAAGCAGACCGCCTACGCGTTCGCCAAGACCGTGGGGCTGACGTCGCTGGAGCGCTACGCCTACGCGCTCGCCACGCACTTCGTGGACGACGTCGAGCCGGTGGATCAGGCGCGGCTCGAGCTGGAGGAGTTCGGCTGGGAGCGGGTCTCGGTGGGCGGCGTCGAGCACGACTTCAGCTGGGTGCGCACCGGGCAGGAGGTGCGGACCGTGTCCGTGACCGTCGAGGGCTCGGGCGAAGCGCGGCGGACGTGGATTACGGGCGGGCTCAAGGACCTGGTGGTGCTCAAATCCTCGGGTTCGGAATTCCACGGGTTCCTTGCGGACGAGTACACCGTGCTGGAGCCCACCTCGGACCGGATCATGGCGACGTCCCTGGTAGCGGCCTGGCGGTTCGGCCCGGTCGACATCGCGGGCTTCGACTTCGACGCGGCCTACGCGGCGATCAAGACCGCCATGGTCGAGACGTTCGCGAGCTTCCACTCGCTCGCCCTCCAGCAGACGCTGTACGAGATGGGCAAGGCGGCCATCGAGGCGGTGCCCGAGCTGGTCGAGGTGCGGCTCTCCGCCCCCAACAAGCACCACTTCGCGTACGACCTGGAGCCCTTCGGGATCGTCAACGGCAACGAGGTCTTCCACGCCGACGACCGCCCGTATGGACTCATCCAGGCCTCGGTGATCCGCGACGACGCCCCGGACGCCGGCCCCGCATGGCGGCAGTACTCGGGCCTGGTATGACACAGGTCTACCGCGCCCACGTCTTCCACATCGAGGGCGCACCCGCGCAGTCCGAGGTAGCCGCGCACCTGGTATCGATCCCCGACGGCGCGATGGCGGTGGACGCCCACGGTCGCATCGTCTGGCTGGGGCCGTGGGGCGACCTTCCCGAGGCCTACGTCGACGCCCCGGTGACCCGCGCCGATTACCTGATCCCGGGATTCGTCGACGCGCACGTCCACTTCCCGCAGAGCTACGCCACCGCGGCGCACGGCGGCGGCCAGCTGCTGGAGTGGCTCGACCACTGCATCTTCCCCACGGAGTCTAGGTTCGCGGACGAGGCGTTCGCGTCGCGGGCGGCCCGGTACTTCACGCGACGCCGGGTCGCCGCGGGAACCACCGCGGCCATGGTGTTCGGCAGCGCCTTCCCGGTGGCGCAGGACGCGCTGTACCGGGAGACGCTCGCGGCGGGGCTGCGGGTGGTGTCGGGGCGCGGCGTGCAGACCGTGGGCCCGGCGGCGGCGTCGGCGTTGATGACCAGCGAGGCCGAGGCGCTCAAGCTCGTGGCCGAGGAGATCGACAGGTGGCACGCCATCGACACCGGCGACCCGCGGACGGCGCGCATCCAGGTGGGGATCGTGCCGCGCTTCTCGCTGTCCGTGACGGCCGGGACGCTCGCCGCGATGGGCGAGCTGTACGACTCCGTCCGCGACCGCGGCGTCTACTTCCACTCGCACCTCAACGAGAACAACCGCCGTGGCGACGGCGAGATCGCGGCGGTGCTGGGTTCGTACGGCGTCGAGGCTTATCTCGACACGTACGACGGTCGCTTCCTCCCCGGATCGAAGGTGGGCGGCTTGTCGCTGCTGGGTCGCCGGTCCTCGCTGGCACACGCGGTGCACTGCCAGCCGCGGGAGCTGGCGCGCCTGGCGGAGACCGGGACATCGATCGCGCACTGCCCCACGTCGCAGCTGTTCCTGGGCTCCGGGACGATGCCATGGCGGGCGACCGTCGACAGCGGGGTCAACGTGGCGCTGGGGACGGACATCGGGGCCGGGGACGAATGGTTGATCTCGCGCGTCGCGGGTGACTGCTACAAGGTGCACATCTCCGAGCCCGGCGACGCGGGCACGGCGGTGCATCCGGCGGAGCTACTGTTTGCCGCCACCTTGGCCGGAGCGCGGGCCCTGGACATGGAGCACGCGTTCGGGAACCTGGACGTGGGCAAGGACGCGGACTTCCTGCTGGTGGAGACGGCGCGCTGGGAGCCGCTCGACGGGATGCTGTCTATGGGGATCCGGTCGCAGGACGAGGCTCAGGCCACGCTTGAGGAGCTCTTCACGCTGCTCATGGGGCTGCGGCAGCCCGCGATCTCGGCGGTGTTCGTGCAGGGGCGCCGCGCGGTGGCGCCAGAGCTGTAGCCGCGCCTTCTCCCACCCGTGTCGCCCTGCGGGGAACTCACCGACGGTCTGGAGCGATCCTCGACTGCTGCGGGGAACTCACCGACGCATCGTCTCCGCGAACTCGTCCCGGGCGGGAGTCCCGGGCGCGACGGCGCGAACCCGACTAGCCTGACTGTCGTGACTGCACCTATCGACGCCACCACCACGTCCGCCTGGGCCGAGCTCGAAGCCCACCACGCATCGTTCACCCCGGATCTCCGCGGGTGGTTCGCCGCCGACGCCACGCGCGTCGAGCGCCTCAGCCTGCCGCTCGCCGATCTCCACGTGGACCTGTCGAAGAACCTCGTCACCGACGAGATCCTGAGCAGCCTGGTGAGGCTCGCCGAGCAGACCGGGGTGGCGGACCGCTACGCCGCGATGCTCGCCGGCGAGCACATCAACACCACCGAGGACCGGGCGGTGCTGCATACCGCGCTGCGGCGGCCCGCCGGAGCCTCGCCGGCCCTCACGGTCGACGGTCAGGACATCGACGCCGACGTGCAGTCCGTGCTGACCGCGATCGACGCGTTCGCCGGGCGCGTGCGCTCCGGCGACTGGACGGGCATCACCGGCAAGAAGGTGACGCACCTCGTCAACATCGGCATCGGCGGGTCCGACCTGGGCCCCGTGATGGTCTACGAGGCGCTCGAGCCGTACGCGACCGCGGGCATCGAGGCGCGCTTCGTGTCGAACATCGACCCGACGGACATGGGCCAGAAGGTCAAGGGGCTCGACCCGGAGACCACGCTGTTCATCGTCGCGTCCAAGACCTTCACCACGCTCGAGACGCTCACCAATGCGCGGCTCGCCCGCGAGTGGCTGTGGACGTCGCTGGCCGCGGCCGGCGTCGCCGTCGGCACCGACGAGGAGAAGGCCGATGCGGTGGCGCACCACTTCATCGCCGTCTCCACCGCGCTCGACAAGGTCGAGGCGTTCGGGATCGACCCCGCCAACGCGTTCGGATTCTGGGACTGGGTGGGCGGCCGGTACAGCGTCGACTCGGCGATCGGCACGTCGCTCGCGATCGCGCTGGGGCCGGACGTGTTCCGCGAGCTGCTCGCCGGCTTCCACGCCGTCGACGCTCACGTCGCAACGACGCCGCTCGACAAGAATGTGCCCGTCCTGATGGGCCTGCTCAACGTCTGGTACTGCAACTTCCTGGGCTCCCAGTCGCACGCCGTGCTGCCGTATGCGCAGCAGCTGCACCGCTTCGCGGCGTACCTCCAGCAGCTCACGATGGAGTCGAACGGCAAGTCCGTGCGGTGGGACGGCTCGCCCGTCACCTCGGACACCGGCGAGATCTTCTGGGGAGAGCCGGGCACCAACGGCCAGCATGCCTTCTACCAGCTCATTCACCAGGGCACGCGCCTGATCCCGGCGGACTTCATCGCCGTCGCCAACCCCGCGTATCCGCTCGAGGACGGCGGCCGCGACGTCCACGGCCTGTTCCTCGCCAACTTCCTGGCGCAGACCAAGGCGCTGGCGTTCGGCAAGACGGCGGAGGAGGTCGAGGCGGAGGGCACCACGGGCGCGCTGGTTGCGGCCCGGACGTTCGCGGGCAACAAGCCCACCACGTCGATTTTCGCCCCCGCGCTCACTCCGGCGGTGCTGGGCCAGCTCATCGCGCTCTACGAGCACATCACCTTCACGCAGTCCGTGGTGTGGGGCATCAACGCGTTCGACCAGTGGGGCGTCGAGTTGGGCAAGCAGCTCGCCATGCAGATCGCCCCGGCGATCGAGGGCGATGCGGATGCGCTGGCGTCGCAGGACGCGTCGACTCAGGCGCTGATCGCCTACTACCGCGCGCACCGGGCGTAGCGAGATCGCAGACCGGGCGGCCGCGCGTTGGCTCTTAGGCGCCGGCGACACAATTCGCTACCGTTGAGCGATTTCCGGCCGAAAAGCGACACTAATCCGCACCGCTGGCGCGGGAGTAGCGGCGCGGAGGTCAGGCGGGAGCGGGGGCGACGGCGCGCGCCTCGCGCGCCTTCTGCAGCGCGAGGGTGAACGTCTCCACGGGCTGCGCGCCCGAGACCGCGAACGCGCGGTCGAAGACGAAGAACGGCACGCCGGTCGCGCCGAACGCCGCCGCCTGGGCCACGTCCGCCTCCACCGCGTCGTCGTAGCGGTCCGAGGCGAGCACCGCCGCCACCTCGGACCGGTCCAGGCCCGCCTCGACGGCGAAATCGGTGAGTTGTGCGTGGTCGTCGATCCAGGCGCCGTCCGTGAACTGCGCACGCATGAGTCGCTCCTTGAGCTCCGGGCCCAGGCCGCGCTCGTGAGCGAGGTGGAGCAGGCGGTGGGCGTCTCGCGTGTTGGCCTGCACGTAGCGGTCGAACCGATAGTCGATCCCGGCCTGCGCCCCCAGGCCCTCGAGCCGGCCGTTCATCTCACGGATTCGCTCGGCTGGGGCATTGAACTTGGTGGCCAGCGCCTCGGCATGCGGGGTGCGCGAGCCGCGCGGGATGGTCGGGTCCAGCTGGAAGCTGCGGTAGCGAACGGACACCTCCTCGCCGGAGGCCGCCACGGCCTCCTCGAGGCGGCGCTTGCCCAGGTAGCACCAGGGGCACGCGATGTCGGACCAGATCTCGATCTCGATAGTCATGCCGGCTCAACGGATCGAGGGTCGCGGAGATTCCTGACGCGTCAACTTCCGCGGTACGTCGAGTACGCGAACGGGCTGAGCAGCAGCGGCACGTGATAGTGGGCATCGCCGTCGACGGCGAACGCGATCCGCACCTCCGGGTAGAAGCTTGCGACGCCGTGGTCGCCGAACCAGGCGCCGGTCGCGAAGACCGCCTCGTACGTGCCCTCGCCCAGTCGCTCGGGGCCCAGCTCGGAGACGCGGCCGTCGGCGTCCGTCACGCCCTCCGCGATCTCGACCCCGCGATGCAGCAGGGCGACGCGGATGCCCGACGCCGGCCTTCCCGTGGTCGCATCCAGCACATGCGTGGTCACGTGGCTCATGCCGCGGCCTCCCCGTACGTGGCGCGCAGCCGCAACAGCGCGATGCCGCGCAGCTGATCCGCGACCTCGGACAGCTCGACCACCGGGTCGTTGCCGAGCCGCCGCTCCAGCTCCGCCACGATCTCCTCGCGCGAGCGGCCCGCGGCCCGAATGAGGAACACGCGCCCGAACCGGTCCTCGTACGCCGCGTTGAGCTCCGCGAGCCTCGCCGCCAGGGCGTCGTCGTCGCTCTCGCTCGCGGACTGCTCGGAGCGCGAGAATCGCGACTCGGCGTCGTCGCCCGGCCGGCTCTCTCCGATCCGCGGGTGCGCGGCGAGCGCCTCCTCGATCTCGTCATCGGCGAGCGGGGTGGCCGCGGACACGGCCGCGCGCTCCAGGTCGAGCATCGATCCGTAGGCGCGACCGGCGACGGTCTGGGCCCAGCGGTCGACATGCAGGCAGGCGAGGAGGTCCTCGCGCGTGGGTTCGATCATGACGCCTCCCTAGGATGACCAGTATGTCGAAATCTCTGGCAGGCGTGGTGCTGGCCGCGGGCGCGGGCGCCCGCTACGGCGGACCCAAGGCGCTGGCGCGCGACCACCTCGGCGCATGGCTGCCACGCGCGTGCGCGCTGCTCGCGGGCGCCGGGTGCGATCCGGTGATCGCGGTGCTGGGCGCGCGGACGGACGATGCGGCGGCCCTGCTCCCCCGCGACGTCGCCGGGGTGGTCGCCGAGGACTGGGCGAGCGGCATCGGTGCGAGCCTGCGCGCCGGCCTGGAGGCCGCGCTCGACGCCGGCGCCGGCGCCGTGCTGGTGACCCTGGTCGACCTCCCGGGCCTCGCGCCCGAGGCGGTCGGACGCGTCGCGGCGCTCTGGCGTGGGGACGATGCGGTGCTCGCCCGCGCGGTCGATGCCGGCGTGCCGGGACACCCGGTGCTGCTGGGAGCCGCGCACGTGCGCGCGCTCATGCCCACGCTCGACGGCGACACGGGCGCGGGGCCCTATCTCGCCGAGCACGGCGCCCAGCAGGTCGACTGCACCGGCCTGGGCGCGGCGGCTGACGTGGATGGCTAGGGTGAAGGCACCGGGTGCCATCCGCGGAGTCCGGGATGCTGGAGGGGGACTCGGGCCATGAGCTGGAGGCGGCTGTTCTGGATCGGAATCGCGATGGCCGGGGGCGGCATCGCCCTGGGCCTGGCGATCGAGCAGTGGTGGATGTCCGCAACGGACTTCGGCTCGCCCGGATTCCTCACCTCGGTGCCGTACTGGCTCACGACAGTGCTCTCGCGAGCGCTGTGGAGTGCCGTGGTGCCCGCGGGCGCGGTGCTCGCGGCGCTTGCGGTGGTGCTGCCCAAGGCGATGCCCGTGTGGACGGACCCGGCACCCGCGCGACTCTCCGCAACCGGCCCCGTGTCCGACGGCCGCGCTCAGGAGGACTAGAGGCGCTCGCTCGGCGGCGGTGCGCCCAGCGCCGCGCGGCACCGGCCCGCCGTCTGCGGCCGCACCAGGAATTCCCTCAGGTCGCGGTGCGCGTCGATCACCGCGAGGAGGACGCCCTCCTCCTGGTCGTCGTCGACCACCAGCGTGGTGACGCCCGTACGCTCACCGAGCCCGAGCCGCAGCACGATCAGCACGCCCGGCAGCACCAGGCCGAGCCCGCCGAGCGCATAGAACTCCATCAACCCGCCCACGCTGCCGGCGTGATGGAGCTGGTACAGCGACAGCGGGATGCCGACCACCATGTAGGCGGCCACCAGGGCCAGTCCCGCCACGAGCCAGCCGGCACTTCCCGGGGCCACGATGGTGACTCGACCGTGGCGCACCCTCAGCCTCTTCACGACGAGCCTCCCCGGCCGGATCCGCGCGGGGCCTCGGCCTCACGCACGGGCCCCTGAGACGCATCACACTCCCCGCCGGATGCCCTGTCAAACGGAACGGCATCCAGCGGCGCCCGCGCCGTCCGCGGCGGGGACGTCAGCTCCGGCCCACCGCCAGCACGGCGGCCTCGAAGGCATCGATCGCGAGTGCCACGTCCTCCTGGGTGACCGACTCGTCGGGGTGGTGGCTCACGCCCTCGTTGCCGCAGCGGACGAACAGCATCGCGTAGGGGGTGAGGGACGCGATCGCCATGGCGTCGTGACCGGCCTTCGACAACAGCTCGAGCGGCGCATCGTCGCCCGTGACGGCGCGGATCCCCTGCTCGACGGCCTCGCTGAGGCGCCGCTCCGACGAGGTGGCGCGTGCGACGTGCCGGAGCGTGTCGACCAGGGTGAGCCGACGGGACACCGCGCTGTCCAGCGCTCGCGCCCGGATCGATTCCCACGCCCGGTCCCGTTGAGCATCCGTCGCGGCGCGCACGTCGAGCGAGAACTCGGCCCTCCCGGGGATCACGTTCGCGGCCCCCGGCAGCACCCGCATCTCCCCCACCGTGCCCACCACCCCCTCCGCCAACGCCACCTGTTCGACGGCGATCGCGGTCTCCGCGGCGCCCAGCAGCGCATCGCGACGGTGGCGCATGGGCACCCCGCCCGCGTGGCCGGCCCTGCCCTCCATCGACAGGTCGAAGCGTTTGGCGCCCATGATCCCGGAGACCACGCCGAGCGGGCGGCCGGCGTCGAGCAGCAGCGGCCCCTGCTCGATGTGGACCTCGAGGTAGCCGCGCACGGCCTCCGGGTCCAACGCCGCGTCACCCACGGCGTCGGGATCGAGGCCGAACGCCGCCAGGGCGTCGCGCAGCGAGACGCCCGCGCCGTCGCGCAGGTCGAGCCACGCGGTCTCCCAGGTTCCCGCCACCGCGCAGGATCCCAGCAGCGTACGCCCGAAGCGCGTGCCCTCCTCGTCCGCGAAGCCGAGTACCTCGAGCGCGACCGGCAGGCGCTCGCCGCGCTCCTGGAGACGGCCCACCACCGCGATCGCGATCATCACACCCAGGATTCCGTCGTAACGGCCGGCGTTCGGGACGGTGTCGAGGTGGGAGCCCAGCAGCAGGGTCTTGGCCTCGGGCGTGGCCCCGGCGTACGAACCACGCGCGTTGCCCGCGAGGTCCTGCCACGCGCGCATGCCTGCCGCCTCGACCCACTGCGCCACCTGTGCATTCGCGGCGGCGTGCTCGGGCGACAGGTAGGTGCGCTCGATGCCGCCCTCCATGGCGGAGATGCCGGCGAGCACGTCGCACCGGCGCAGCACCTCGTTCGCGTCCGCGAGGGCGCCCGCCGAGGCTCGCGCCCTCACGCCGCCCCGCCGTAGACGTCGTAGGCCGCGTCGACCCCCGCGCCCCCCGGAGCCGCGTGGCCGTGGCGACGCAGCACGGCCTCGAGTGCGGCAAGCGTGGTGAGCACCGCATCCTGGCGGGCGTTGTAGCCCATGGTGCCGATGCGCCACACGCGCCCGGCGAGCGGGCCGAACGACGTGCCGATCTCGATGCCGAAGTCCGCCAGCAGCGTGCCGCGCACCGCCTCGCCGTCCACGCCGTCCGGGATCACCACGCCCACGATGTTGGACATCTTGTGGGCCGGGTCGCCGTAGACCTCGAGCCCCAGCCCCTGGACGCCCGCCAGCATCGCGCTCCCGTGGAGCGCGTGACGCGCCTGGTAGGCGCCCAGCCCCTCCTCGAGCACCAGCCGCGCGCACTCGCGGGCGCCGTACAGCATCGTGGT